>JASMTK010000027.1:0-3487 GCA_041694355.1 Arcobacteraceae bacterium
TTTGTTTTCAACAAGCATATTGTTGATTATATCAGCTAAGTTATTTAATCCAACAGTTACTCCACTGTTACATCCTGTGATTCTATGAGTAAAGTCTAGTTTTGAGTACTTGCTTAATGCATAAGAGATATCATTTACATTTGTACAAAGTTTTATTTGCAGTTCATCAAGCATTTCATTAAGTTTTACTCTTAATCTTTCTAGATTTTCTGTTTCAGATTCATTTTCTAATCTTTTACTTAATAATCCTTCTTTAATTGTATTTACAATTTTTATTATTTCATCTAAAAACTTATCATCAGACTCCATTGATTTTTTAGCTCTTATAATATTTTTATTAACAACCTTTGCCATTTCTCCAAATTCATCATTTGAAGAGTCATTTAGCATTTTAACATCACTTGCCTCGTCATCAATATATGCAAAGAAACTTAAAAGTCCTTTTTGGAACTCTTTTAGTTTTTTGATGATTCCATTTGATAAAAGTAAAGATAGAATTATAAATAAAACTGTAGCAATAATCATTATAACTATTAAAATGCTTTGCATATTGTCTTCAGCTTCATTTTTCATAATATTTGCATTTTCATTTATTTTACTCAACTTTCGCACATAGAAAATCATAAATTCACTATGTAAAAAAGCATCATAAAATCCCATAAATAGTCACTTTTAGATATAATATCATTACCACAATCCATTATATAAAGGGCTTTTTATGGGACTTGACAATTTTATCGAAACTGCTATGAATAGTGTGTTAAAGAATCCAATTTTATTAGTTTTAAGAGATATTAATTTCAGTACTATTTTAAAACATAGTAATTTTGTAAAACGAGATATAGGTGTGCCACCGTATATGGTGATTTTACAATTTCTATATATGTTTGTTATCAATAAGAAAATATCAACCTTTATGAAGTACAGTAATGACAGCTTTAAAAAAGATGTTTATTATAGACTGTTAAAAAATAGTAAATACAATTGGAGAAAACTATTACTGCTTACTTCTGTAAAGTTGATTGGAAAACTTTCATCATTACAAAACCCAACTGATACAAAAGTTCTTATCATTGATGATACTGTAGAAATTAAACGTGGTAAGTTTATTCAAGGTAGTTGCAAGAATCTATGGAGCAATAAAGAACATCGTACAGTAAAAGGCTTAAATATTGTATCACTAAACTACAGTGATTCCCATACGGATATGATGTTGGATTTTTCTCTAAACTATAATAAAAATCAAATTATTAATTCTCATGATAATCAATTCCATCACAGAAGTAATGCTTATAAGCGAAGAGTTGAAGGCAACAGTGGTAAAAATACTCTTGCAATTGAAATGCTACACAGAGCTTTAGATTCAGGGATATATGCTGATTATTTACTTGTTGATAGTTGGTATGCCAAACCGAACTTTATTAATGAAGTGAAACAAAATGGTCTTAATGTGATTGCAAGAGTTTCAAAATCAAATAGAATTTGGCAGTTTACAGGTAAATATAAAACTCTTGAAAGCTTGTATATTCAAGCCAATAAAACAAAAGCTTCAAGACTTGGAAATTATAACTCTATCAAATACAGTTATGTATCAACCATCACTACACATAAAACTCTAGGTAGAATCAAAATAGTTTTTATCAAAACTAAAGAGAATCTTATTCCAATACTATCAACAAATACCAATTTATCAGATTTAGAGATTATCAACACCTATAAAAAGAGATGGAACATAGAACAAGGCTATAAAGATTTAAGGGAGTACTTTCAATTTGGTAAAGAAGAGAACAGAATTTATGAAGCACTTATTGCAAGAATCACATTATCATTTTTAGCTTATAATCTTACAAGCTACATCAATCGTATCAATAATGAGCCACAAACACTAGGTAATCTTTTTAGAGATTTGGAATGTCAACTTGAAACTCTTGCTATTTCAATGGAACTGTTTCTAAAAATATTAGAAAACCTGCTCCAAGCTACAGAAATTGTCAAGAGGAATAAAGATTTAGAGCAGATTATCTATATGCTAAGAGTTTGCACTAAAAAACAGCTTGGTTTTTTGTGCGAAAGTTGAGATACTCATTTTAATAAACCTTGCTGTTTTATAAAAACTATTATATCTTCAAAAGGTGTTACAAAAATATCAATTTATAATTTCTTGAATATTTTATAACTATTTCTATAACTCACTCTTTTCTATTTAAATTAGTACTTTTCTAGTACTTTTAAAAGTTATAATTAAAATTAAAAAAGGGTTACCATGAAATTAATTATATCTGTGGTGATTTTAATATTTTCTCTTTTTGGATGTAAAGATGACTCAAAAACTATTACAAAAAATACTTGTTTGAAAAAAGGTCAATCTTATAAGATTGAAAAAAACCTGAACTTAAGAACTGGAAAATATGAAAAAAATGTGATATGTATTGAAAGGGATTAAATTCATGTTAGACGATTTAACAAAAAACTTAAAAAACTTAAGTGTTTTATATGTAGAAGATGATGAACAGCTTTTAAAACTTAATTTAAAAATCTTTAAAAATTTATTTAACTCTATTGATTACTGTACTAACGGTAGAAATGCAATTGAAAAATATAATGAAGCTTTTCTTTCTAATACTACCTATGATATTGTTATAACAGACATAAAAATGCCATTTATTGATGGTATTACTTTATGTAAAAAGATATTTCAAATCAACTCTGAACAGAAGATAATAATAACCTCTGCATACAATGATTCTGAGTATTTAGAAGCAGTAATTGAATTAGGAATAAAGTATTATATTCAAAAACCTTTTTATATAGAAACTCTTCTTAATACTTTTAAAAAACTAACAAAAGAAATAAATGACAAGGATACACTTGACAAAGACAAAATAACCACTTATTTTAATATCAACAGACTTCATCAAGATATATTTAATAAAAAAAATAAAATTTTAATAATAATTCAAATAATTAACCTTGAGTCTTTACAAACATTTTATGGCATTAAAAATATTGATTTTAAATTAAATAAGATATGTTTAGACTTAAAAAAAGAGTTTGAAAATAAACAATCTACATTTTACAGAAAAGGAACAGATAAGATTGCATATTTAACAACTGATTACTTAGATTTAGAGGAATTTTCAGAAGAATTACTTAAAAAATTCAAACCTACACTATTTAATATAATAATTGGAATAAGTGATATAAAAAATAAATTGCTACCAACAGCTAAAATGGCACTAAACTATTGTAAACAAAATCACCTAAGAGTAAAAAAATACAATGTAAGTATCGATAAAACAATTGAACACAAAAGAAACATACATATTCATAATAAAATACTTAAGGGCACCTCTAAAAATTAGTCAATTTTCATAAAAATTGCAAATATTCTTAAAATCACTGATGATGTATACTTTGTAATAAAGCGATAAAACCCTTTATATAAGGGCTTTTGTAGGACTTTTTAGCTAAAATATCTATATAAATA
>JASMTK010000028.1:0-56974 GCA_041694355.1 Arcobacteraceae bacterium
TTAAAAATATTTTTAAGAAATTAGAGATAAACGATGTTGATGAATTAATAGTTTCATTTGTAACAAAAACTATTATTGAAGACAGATTGTATCATATCGAGATTGAGAACTTTATTGATTCAATGGTTGAATTAATAAAAAAGTCTCATCAAAACAAAAAATTTAGTAAGAATGTTATTAGAATGAGACTGTACAAAATAGCAAAAAAAGTTATTGAAGGTAAATATGATTCTGATATGTATATTACAAAACTTTCTAAATATCTTAAAAGTAACAAAAATATTAATATTCAAGATAGACTTGAAGAGATATCAATTCTGTTTTATAGAAACTATAATTTTTCAAAAGCAAATGCAAAGGTTAACTATCTAATAAATAATATTTATGAAAAACAGGAAGATATTATTCTAATTATCAATGAAATAAACGACAACATGAGATTAAAAGAGTTATTGAATAAAGATATAACTTATAAGAATAATATATCAAGTAAATATACAATAATTGGTATAGGAGGAGGTGGTATTAATATTATTGAAGAATTATGTATGTTAGAAGTAGGTACTTATAATACATTAGCTATTAACAGTGATAGAAATGATTTAAATAAGTCAACTATCAATCATTATAAACTTTATTTAGATAAAGAAGATGGTTATGGTTGTGGAGGGAATGAAAAATGTGGATTTAAGTTAGTTGATAACTACGCACAAGAACAAATTAATTCTTTTTGTAAAGATGAAGAAACTATATACATCACTGCAACTTTAGGTGGAGGTGTTGGTATAGGCTCAACAGAAGCTATTATTAATCATCTTTTATCTATAAAGAAAGAAGTCGTTGCATTTATGGTTTTACCTTTTGCTTGGGAGGGTAAAAGAAAAAAAGATAAAGTTATTAGTATGCTAAAAAGAATTCCAACACACAACTATATGTTAAGAGTATGTATACTACATAATCAAGATTTACTTGAGAATTATCAAGATAAAACAATGAGTGAATGTTTTAGTATTATTAATAAAACAGTAAATAAAATGATATTGGATAAAAGTTATGTGATGATGTCAAATATTATTAATATAAAATTTAAAAATAAGTCTCCTATGATTGAAGAAATTATAAGTATTAAAGATTTAGAATAAGTTAAGATAAACAATATCTAAATACCTTTTTGAGAGGCTTACATTTTGTCTTTTAGTCAATTGACAAAATAGACTTAATGTAGTAAAATGTATCTACATATATAGACGAAGGTATTCAAATGAAAAAAGCAATTAATATTAGATTGGATGAAGAGTTATTATCAAACCTTGATGAGTATGCTTCTGAATTAGATAGAACAAGAACATATTTAATAGAAAAAGCTGTTAGTAATTATTTTGATACACTAGATGAGATGATAAGTGATCAAAGAATAGATGAAGTTAAAAAAGGAACTATGGAAGTAGTATCTATGGAGGATGTATTTAAAAAAGCAGGTATAGATGTATAAAATTGCATTTGTTAAAGCATCACAAAAAGAGTTTATGAAAATTGATGAAGAGTCTAGGGAAATAATAGCAAATAAAATAAAAGATTTACAAAATGGTATTTTTACAAATGATAAAGCATTAAAAGGCAAACATAAAGGCAAGTTTAGAAAACGTGCAGGTGATTATAGAATAATATATTATAAAGAAAATAGTATTTTATTAATTACTTTGATTCGTATAGCTCATAGAAAAGAAGTTTATTAATACTTATACTTAGAGTGATAAGTCGTATAATACACATTGTAGGATTAGTTAAATTAGAATTTTTGTGTCTTATTTTCTGTTGACAGATTAAAATTTAGATATAATAGTATTAAAATCTAAGAACGGAATAACCAAATGAATAAAAAAATTGAAGTAGGAAGAGTAAATACTCTTAAAGTTAACAGAGTTACAGAGTATGGGCTATTTTTAATAGCAAGAGATGAAGAAGAAGTTCTTCTACCAAACGCATATATTGATAAGAGTATGCATATTGATACATTAGTTGAGGTATTTATATATACAGATAGTGAAGATAGACTTGTAGCAACTACACTTAAGCCTTATGTTTATTTAGATAAGTTCGCCTCTTTGGAGATTGTAGATATTGCAAAGTTTGGAGCATTTGTTGATATAGGTTTACCAAAGCATATATTAGTACCAAAAAATAAGCAAAAGACTAGATATGAAGTAGGTGAGTATAAGGTATTACAATTACAACTAGATGAAAGAACAGATAGACTAATAGCAAGTGAAAAGTTTAAGTTATCAAACAACAATGTAAGGTTTGAAGTAAATGATGAGGTTGATATCTTAGTTTACTCAAAAACTCCCCTTGGCTTTAAAGTAATAGTAAATAATAGAAATGATGGAATGATTTTTCACAATGAAATTTTTGAAACAGTAAATGTTGGTGATAGAAAAAGAGCCTATATTAAAAATATTAGAGATGATAAAAAACTAGATATATCTTTACAAAAAATAGGTAGAAAAGTTGATGATGATAAGATTTTACATATTCTAAGTCAAAACAACAATAAGATGAACTTTACATACAAAAGCAAGCCTGAGGATATAAAAGATACTTTTGGTATGAGTAAAAAAGCTTTTAAAGCTACCTTGACAAAATTGATAAATGCCAATAAGATAGTACTAGATGAGGAATCAATAAGAGTCAAATAGTAACAGGTTACAAATTGATTGCACTCAATTAAGACATTATTTATCCTATTTAAATATAATCTTAAAACTAAAAATTAATATATTATATAAAGGACTATTATGGCAACAACAAAATTAAAAGGTAATGTTGTAAATTTAACAGGAACAGAAGTAAATGTTGGAGATAAAGCACCAGCAGTAAATGTAGTAGCAAAAGATTTATCAGAAGTACAAGTTGGTGGAGCAAAAGATAAAACACAAGTTTTAGTTGTAGTACCATCTTTAGATACACCTGTATGTGCAGCTGAAACTAGAAAGTTCAATGAAGAAGCTACAAAAATCGAAGATGTAGAAGTTAATATCATCTCAATGGACTTACCATTTTCAATGGGTAGATTTTGTACAACTGAGGGAATTGAGAACTTAGTAGTTGGTTCTGACTTTAGAGCAAAAGAGTTTGCAAATGCTTATGGTGTACTTATTGAAGATGGAGCTTTAGCAGGATTAACTTGTAGAGCAATCTTTGTGATAAACAAAGAAGGAAATGTAACTTACAAAGAAATTTGTCCAGAAATTACAGAAGAGCCTAACTATGAAGAGGTTTTAGAAGCTGCTAAAAACGCTTAATCTCTAACTTACTAAACGTATCCTTTACATAAAAGTTATAAGATTCTTACATGATTATAATGATAAAGGATACGTATGAATATTATAAAAAAACCATCATGGAACATTAGTGAAAATGAGGTTACACCTAAAGAGATATTTGATAAAAGAAGAAACTTTTTAAAATTAGGTGCAGCCTCACTGGTTTCAAGTGGTGCTATTCTTGAAGCATTAGCAAAAGATAAAATTCCAAAAAAAACATTGGATTATATAAAAGACAAAAACGAAGACAATCTAGAACTTAACACTTATGAACAGATAACTACATATAATAACTTTTACGAATTTACCACTTCAAAAACAAAAGTTGAAAAACTAGCACATAGCTTAAATACAAAAAATTGGCAGATTGTTGTTGATGGGTTAGTTGAAAAAGATATGATTTTAGATCTTGATGATTTTCTTTCAAAGGTACAATTAGAAGAGAGAATATATAGGTTTAGATGTGTTGAGGGGTGGTCTATGGTAGTACCATGGATAGGTTTTCCTCTAAAAAGCTTAATCAAAGAGTTAAAACCCTTATCAAATGCTAAGTATATAAGGTTTGAAACCTTACTTGATGAGGAGATGTTCCCAAATCAAGGAAGCTTATTTCCAACAATCTCTTATCCGTATGTGGAAGGTCTTAGAATGGATGAGGCTATGAATGACTTAACAATAATGGCTGTAGGATTATATGGTTCTAAAATGCCAAATCAAAATGGAGCACCTATTAGGCTTATTGTTCCTTGGAAATATGGATTTAAATCAATAAAATCAATAGCAAGAATCTCATTTACAGATAAAGAACCCCTAAACTCTTGGCAAAAAGAAAACTCTAGGGAGTATGGATTCTATGCAAATGTTAACCCAAATGTTGATCATCCAAGATGGTCTCAAAAAACCGAAAGAGTTTTAGGTAAATTCTTTAAACAAAAAACCTTAATGTTCAATGGCTATGAAGAAGAGGTAGCTCATCTATATAAGGGAATGGATTTAAGAAAGTATATATAATGAAAAAGATAATAGTAAATCTAATATTAGCTTTACCATTGTTATATCTTGCTATTGAATTATTTATTTTTAAAGTGAATGATCCAATCAAATACATCTATACTCTAACAGGTGTAGTAGGAACAGTTGTACTGTTTTTTTCAATTACTATATCAATGATAAAAGATAAAATAAATCTAGTGAAATATAGAAAAACAGTTGGTTTATGGGGCTTTACTTATGCTTTTTTACACACAATTAATTTTATAGTATTTGATGCACAGTTAAATCTTACTTTTGTGGTTGAAGAGACACTTGATAAGCCGTTTATATATTTAGGAATGATTGCTATGTTTATACTGCTTTTTATGGCAATCACTTCCACAAAAAAACTTTTTAAAAAGTTTAAAGCTTATCATAGGCTAGTGTATGTGGCGTTGTTACTTATAACTATCCACTTTGTAATGGCTCAAAAGTCTATAGAATTAGAACTATTTATATATATAGGAGTGATTTTAGTAATAGGTTATTATAAACTTTTACAAACAATTGTAAAGAATAACAAGGTTTAAAATACATAGTTAACTTTTGGTTAATTATTGATTATATTTTAGTTAATTGTGTATAGGTATAATTTTTTTATAGATAAGTTGACGCAGCGACTTATTTATGTAAGTATTTTTAAGATAGAATTTCTTAATGTAAATAATTTTTTTTATGTTTCCTTGTGTTAAAAAGGGGTACTAACTTTAGTACCCCTTTTTTCTTTCCATATTCAATAAGTCTTAATGAATTTATGCTAATATTTCGAAATGAATAATCCCACTAAGAAAATCAAATAACTATGCCCTTATCAAATCTAAATGAAGAACAACTAGAAGCTGCAACTTGTCAAAGAGGATATAATCTTATTATTGCAAGTGCAGGTACAGGAAAAACTTCTACAATCGTAGGAAGAATCGCAAACCTTATAAACAATAAAGTAAACCCAGAAGAGATTTTACTTTTGACTTTTACAAACAAAGCTGCTGCTGAAATGGTTCAAAGAGTTGGAAAGTATTTTGGAAAAGATATTGCTAAAAAAATTATGGCAGGTACTTTTCACTCTGTGTCTTATAAACTTTTAAAACAATTAGAGAAAAATATCACTTTAAAACAACCAAACGAGTTAAAAACCCTTTTTAAATCAATCTACGAAAAGAGAGTTTTTTATGAAAGAGAAGATGATGTAAACCCTTATGATGGGGGTTACCTTTATGATATGTACTCTTTGTATTTAAACTCAAATGAGGGTGAGGGATTTGGTGATTGGATAAAATCAAAAAATCCAGACCATGAATTATATGTGATGATTTATGAAGATGTTGTACTTGAATTTAATGATTTAAAAAAGAAGTATGGCTATGCAAACTTTGATGATTTATTAACTATTATGTTAGAAACTTTAGAGGAAGAAGAGTTTGATTTCAAAGAGATATTAGTAGATGAGTATCAAGATACAAACCCTTTACAAGGAAGACTTTTAGATGGTTTCAAACCAAAATCACTATTTTGTGTAGGTGATTATGATCAAAGTATTTATGCTTTTAATGGTTCAGATATTGGTATTATCTCAACATTTTCAAAAAGATACCAAGGTGCAAATGTTTTTACTCTTAGAAAAAACTATAGATCAACAAAACCAATCTTAGATTTAGCCACAAAAGTTATAGAGTACAATGAAAGGGTTTATGAAAAAAAACTAGAAGTGATTAGAACTGATACAGATTATAAACCAAGACTTCTAGCTTTTAATGAGCTCTTCTCTCAGTATCAATACATATCTGAGTTGATTTCTCAAAGTCAAACTCCACATAATGAAATAGCTATAATTTTTAGAAACAACTCAAGTGCAGATGGGATAGAAGCTAATCTAAGAGAGTATCAAATACCAGCAAAAAGAAAAGGTGGGATATCTTTTTTTGATTCTGTTGAGATTAAATTTTTATTAGATGTATTAGTTATGCAGTTATCACACAATGATATGATGGCTTTTATTCACGTACTTGAACACGGTAAAGGTATAGGAAAAGCAATAGCAAAAGATATATTTGATGCACTAATTAAGTTAGGTCACGGGGATTTATTTAAGGGGTTGTTTTACCCAGATAAGGATATAAAAAACCCTTATGAGTCCAGCAAAGTAAAAAATATTCAGTTAGGGTTGTTTGATGATTTTGTTGAGTTAGGTTCTGTTTCGAAGTTTAAAGATTGTGGTTTTGATGAAGCATTTTTATCAAATCCTATATTAAAACACCCAAAACTATCCGTTGATGGTGCTAAGTATGTTTATGATTTTTATCTATTGTTAAAGCTAGTAAGACGTACTAAAAATCCTGATTCATTAGTTTCAACTATCTCATCTTCTATGATGTATTCTAAAATAAAAGAGATGCTAGCAACAAAAAGAGCAACACAAAAAGATGGAACTATAAATGTGATGCAAAAGACAAAATCTTTAGCAAAGATAAATAGAAAAGTAATGCTTTTAAAAAACTTATCAAGAAATTTCACAGATTTATCAAAGTTTGTAAACTCAATGATTCTAGGTGGAAATGAAATGAGTGAGGGTGATGGAGTTAACTTATTATCAGTTCACGCAAGTAAAGGTTTGGAGTTCAAAGAGGTTTATGTGATTGATTTGATGGATGGAAGGTTCCCAAATAGAAAACTTATGAGTAAAGGCGGAAGTATAGAAGAAGAAAGAAGACTTTTTTATGTTGCAGTTACAAGAGCAAAAGATAAGCTATATCTATCCTTTGCGAAGTTTGATAAAGTAAAAAAGATGACTTTTGTTGCAAGTCCATTTTTAAAAGAAGCAGGACTTATAAAAGATAGTATGGACGAAAAAATAGCAGGTGATCCTGCATAATTATTAGCTTTATTTGACAAAATTATTTTAAAGGATAATTTAGATACAATCTTGCTAAATATTACAATGATTTTAAATAGGAAGTTTTATGAGTGAAAAATATGAACCATCAAAAATAGAAAATAGTTATTATCAGATTTGCGAACAAAGAGGCTACTTTGAAATCGATGGAAACAAAGATATACAAGAAGAGGGAAAAAACTTTTCGATTATGATGCCACCTCCAAATGTAACAGGTTCATTACATATTGGACACGCACTTACATTTACACTACAAGACATTATCACTAGATTTAAAAGAATGGATGGGTTTAAAACCTTATGGCAACCAGGAACTGACCACGCAGGTATTGCTACTCAAAATGTTGTTGAGAAACAACTTTTAGCTGAGGGTACTACAAAAGAAGAGATTGGTAGAGAAAAATTTCTAGAAAGAGCTTGGCAACAAAAAGAGAATTCAGGAAATAGTATTTTTCATCAAATGAGACAGTTAGGTATTACACCAGCTTGGAAACGTGAGAGATTTACTATGGATGAGGGCTTAAAAGAGGCTGTAAAAGAGGCTTTTGTATCTTTATATAATGATGGATATATTACACAGAACAACTATATGGTAAACTGGTGTACTCACGATGGTGCATTATCAGATATTGAAGTAGAGTATGATGAGGTAAATGGTAAGTTTTATCATATGATTTATAAGTTTGCTGATGGAAGTGGTGAACTTCAAGTAGCAACAACAAGACCTGAAACATACTTTGGGGATACTGCTATTATGGTTCATCCTGATGATGAAAGATACACAGATATCGTTGGAAAAGAGGTACTTTTACCTTTAACTGATAGAAAAATCAAAGTTATTACAGATTCTCATGTGGATATGGAGTTTGGAACAGGTGTTGTAAAAGTAACTCCTGCACACGATCAAAATGACTATGAAGTAGGGAAAAGACACGATTTAGAGTTTATTAAAGTGTTTGATGAAAAAGGTATTTTAAATGAATACTGTGGTGAGTTTAAAGGACTTGAAAGACTTGAAGCTAGAGAACCTATTGTTAAAAGACTTCAAGAAGAGGGATATATCGTAAAAATTGATGAGCATACTCATCAAGTAGGGCACTGTTATAGATGTAAAAATATTGTTGAACCTTTTATTTCTCAACAATGGTTTTTAAGTGAAAGAGTAGCTCAGTCATCTATTGAAAAAACAAAAGCACATAACAACTTCCACCCTGCACATTGGATTAACTCATATACAGCTTGGATGGATGAATTAAGACCTTGGTGTATCTCAAGACAGTTATGGTGGGGACATAGAATCCCTGTATTTACTTGTAACTCTTGTAATCATCAGTGGGCAGATAAAGCGGATGAACCAGATGCTTGTCCTAAATGTGGTGAAAAACACTATACTCAAGACCCAGATGTATTAGATACTTGGTTTAGTTCTGCACTTTGGGCAATGTCACCTCTTGGTTGGGGAAATAATGGAAAGTTACCAGAACTTTATGATTTAGAGCAAGATATGAAAGACTTCTATCCAAACTCTTTACTTATTACAGGGTTTGATATTATGTTCTTCTGGGTTGCTAGAATGATGATGATGGGTGATCACTTCCAAGGTGAATTACCATTTGAAGATATTTATATGCACGCACTTGTAAGGGATGAACACGGTGCTAAAATGTCTAAATCAAAAGGAAATGTAATCGATCCTCTTGATATGGTTGAGGAACACTCAGCTGATATTATTAGATTTACACTTGCATATTTAGCAATTCAAGGTAGAGATATTAAGCTAGGTGCAAAAAATTTAGAGCAGTTTAGAAACTTTACAAACAAGCTTTACAACGCAGCTAATTTCTTAACTTTAAATGTTGATACATTTGAAGATTTAAAAGATATTGAGATTAAAACAGCACTTGGAAAGTATATGCAAAGTAGATTATCTCATGCAGTTGAAGATGTAAGAGAAGCACTTGAAACTTTTAAATTCAACGAGGCAGCATCTATTTTATATAAATTTGTATGGACTGAGTTCTGTGATTGGGGTATTGAGTACTCAAAAGCTTCAAAAGAGTCTATTTCTGAATTAGGAGCCATTTTCAAAGAGACTTTAAAATTAGTAAGTCCATTTATGCCATTTATTTCTGATTATTTATATCATAAGTTATCAGGTACTTCACTAGAAGATGGGGCAAAATCTTTAATGGTGACAAACTTCCCTAAAGATATTGCACAAGATAAAGAGACAGAAAATATGTTTGCAATCATCGAAGAAGCAATTACAGCATTAAGAAGAGCAAAAGTAGTTATTGATATGGGTAACTCTAAAATTGCAAAAGCTTATGTGAAATTAGACAAAGAGATTGACACGCAACTTGCTAAGCCATTTATCCAAAAGCTTGCAAAGGTTGAAAACATTGAGTTTGTTGAAGCTAAAGTTGAAAACTCTATTACAGATGTATCTGATAATTTAGAGGTTTATTTACCAACAGATGAGATTGATATGAGTGCAATCATAAACAAACTAACAAAACAAAAAGAGAAAACTCAAAAAGAATTTGATAAACTAAATGGAATGTTATCAAATGAAAAATTTGTGGCAAATGCACCTGCTAGTGTTGTAGAAGAAAATAAAGCAGCACTTGAAGATGCAAAGGTAAAACTTGATAAAATCAATAAAGAACTTGAATCATTAAAATAAAAAGGTATAGTATGAAAAAAAGAAACATTATAAATTTGGTTATATTAACTTTTATAATCTCTTTTTTTCAGGGCTGTATGCCTCAAAGTAGTATTAAAAGTGTGGTTCAAACAACTTCAGCTGCACAAGTTAGTATGTACAAAAATCAGATAATCGAAGATCTTCTAAAATATAAAGAGAAGCTTGATTTAAGAAATCCTTACTCTTTTAACAAACAACTTTCAAAAGATATAGTAAAACAAATAGAAGAGAATAAAGACTACATAAATATAATACAAGATGGTATAAAACTTAAAACAGCAAATGAGTATTTATACTATGCTTTTACTAAAGCAAATATTGAAAATAGAAATGACTTTTTAATCATAGGACTTTATAAACTAATATATAAAGCTTATAATCTTCACAATCCTCATCAATTTACAGCAGTAGAGTACAATAAAAAGTTTATGCAAGAGTTATACACTTATTTACAAGTTATTAGATGGAAGATTAGAACTAAAAAAGATTTTAACGATAACTATCTGTTTGTAACTTGGCAAAATAATTGGCAACTTGAATTTATGAAAAAAGATACAGATAATCTAAATGAGATAAGAAACCTTCATCATATCAAAACAAATCAAGAGACTATCTTGGATCATTCAAACTTCTCTTTTGAAACACTTATGTCAAATATGCTCTTAAATGTAAGATATAGTCTAAAGAAGATAAATGTAGAACCTTATGATATGAGTATAAATGCGCTAAAAAGCTTTATATTTATAATATAAAATTATATCTCTTGAAGTAAATATATAATATAATATAACAAAATATAATATATTTACTAAGAGTGATAATGAACTTTCGACGTGATAACAACAGATTTTTATATATTTTTACTATCTTTATTTGTGTAATTATATTTATTGCATATTTATATATTGAGAAAAAAGAGACTTCTCTTTATAATGATAATTATACTAAGCTAGCAAATGATATAAAAGCAAGTATCAATACTATTATAAATAATAAAATGAACTCTACAGCAGCAGTTGTAATACCTATTGCTAATTCAGATAAACTAAAAAACGCTTTACAAATTAATACTTTTAATAATCTAAAATATGATAACTTAAAATATAAATTAAGAGAGAATACAAACTATAAAAACTTATGGATAGAGATATTTGATGATAAGTTAAATAGTGTTTATAGGTCTTGGACAGATGATAAATCTTTTAGTGATTTTGAGAATAAAAACTTTAAACCTTTTGATAAGATTAAAAAATCAATTGAAGTGACTTGGTATGGATTAACTTTTAAAGCTACAACTCCAATCTTTGATAGAGAAAAAAAGTTAGGATATATACAATCAATCACAAAGTTTAACTCAATTGCTAAAAGTATTGAAAAGCAAGGTTTTATTCCTATTGTAGTAGTAAATAAGAACTACAAAAATGTTATAAAAAAGCCTTTTACAAAAAGTTTTATTGGTGATTATTATATAGCAAACTTAGGGGCTTCAGATGAGATTTTATCAAAACTTGATGAACAAAAAATAGATGATTTAAAAAAGACTACAAATTATAAAGTATTTGAAGAGTATTTTATAACACGATATAAAATAAAAAATGGTTTAGGCTATATCTTTGCATTTAAAAAGCTTGAAGATATTGATACTAAATCTATAAATAACTTTAAACAGCAGGCTTTCTTACTAGTATTTATAATCTTATTCTTACTTATATTTATTGTTTCAATCTATTCTTATAGAAGTTATACAAAAAATATTAAGAAGTTAAATACAAATCTTTTAAATATTGTGAAACGTCTAAGAAGACAAAGAAATAAAACACAACTACTACTTGATTCTCAATCTAGTATTATTGTTATTACTGATGGTGAAGAGATTGTAAATGCAAATAGACAGCTTTTAGAGTTTTTTACTGATTGTAAAAGTCTTTTAGAGTTTAAAGAGAAATATACTTGTGTTTGTACAGCCTTTATAAAAATGGATGATGAAAACTATTTATTAGAGAAAGATTATGATGGTTTAAACTGGGCAGAGTATGTTATGGATAATCCAAATAGATCTTTTAAAGCAGCTATGTATAATCAAAATAATGAGTTGATTCACTTTAAAGTTTCTGTTGCTCAAAAAAGTTTCGATAGTTATATTATCGCAACTTTAGTTGATATAACTCACGAAATCAATCTTCAGAAACAAGCACAAGAGAAAGATAAACTTATCTTTCAGCAAAGTAAGATGTCCTCAATAGCTGAAATCTTACATAATATAGCTCATCATTGGAGACAGCCTTTAAATGTTATTACAACTGCATCTAGTTCATTAAAACTATATAAGCAATTAGGTGAATTAGATGAAAATCTTATTTATAAGAACTGTGATTTAATAGCAGATAAAGCAAACTATTTATCAAAAACTATAGATGACTTTAGGGACTTTTTCTTGATAGACAATGTTTTTGAAAAGAAAAATATAAGTACTATCATAAAGCAAACTGTGGACTATTTAGATGTATTAATAGAGGAAAAAGAGATTGATATAAGACTTCATTTAGATGAGTCAGTTGAAAAAGAGATTTTAGAAAATGAGTTTAAACAAGCTTTATTAAAAATACTTGATAATTCAATAGAGTTATTAACTAATAGAAAAGATATAGATGATAGAGCTATTATCATAGAACTTACAAACAAAGCTTTAGTTATAAAAGACTCTGCTAATGGAGTTAGTAATGATAACCTTGACAAACTATTTGAACCATATTTTACTACAAAACACAAAGCACAAGGTGTTGGTCTTGGACTTTACACAGTACAGCAAATCTTTACAAAACAGATGGATTTTAGTATTGAAGCTAATAACTGTAGTTTTGAATACAACAATAAACTACAAAAAGGTTTAGAAATTACTATTAGTTTTTAAAAAAGTAGAAGTCTTATTGTAGACTTTTACTCTTTCTTAGTTTATGTGTAAGTGCATAAAATACTGGTAGATAAATTAAGTTTAATACTGTTCCCCAAAGTAAACCAAACCCAAGAGATATACCTATTGGTTGGAAAATTACAGCTTGACCTGTTGGGAAGAAAATAAGTGAACTCATACCTACAATAGTTGTCACAGTTGTAATAATAATTGGTCTAAACCTTTTAGTTGCTTTTATAAATATCTCATCTATACTTTTTGCCTTTTTCAAGTATGTCATCATAATAATTCCATCATTGATAACAACTCCAGCAAGTCCTAAAGCACCAATCATAGACGGCATTGATAAGTTTATTCCCATCACATTATGACCTACTAAAATTCCCAATAAAGAGAAAGGAATAATACTCATAACTATAAAAGTCTCTTTGAAAGAGTTAAATAAATATAGCATAGATAATAGAATTAGAATTAGTGCAAGACCTGTAGCTAAAATCATATCATTCATAAGGTTCTTTCTTTTTTCTGCTTCACCTTTTATGATAAGTCTTATTCCACTGTTTTCTATTTGTTTTAAAGTAGTGTCTATCTTTTTCATAGCCTCACTTGCAGTTATAATATCTGGATTTACGTTTGCAAACACATAGAAGTTCTTCTCACCTTTGTCTTTTATTATCTGTTCAAATGCTTTTTGTTTTTTTATAGTGACTACTTCACTTAATCTTACATATTTACCATCTAAAACAGGTATTTGGGTATCTAAAAAGTTTTCATAATCATCTTGATTTATGGATTTAATTTTTATATCAAGCATCTGCTCCTCATCAAAAGAAACAGCCTTTTTCTTTAGTAAATACAAGTTTGAAAGGTAAGAACCTATAAATGACTCAGTTAATCCAAGCTGTTCTCCATATCCATTTACTTTTAATTTTAATTCATCAATACCAAATTTTAGTGAATTTGAAGTGGAAGTTATTCCCTCTATACTTTTTAATTCATCTTGTAATAGTTGAACATTTTTTATAATTTTTTGATTGTCATTTGAAACTAAACCTATCTTAATATCAGATTTTACAGGCCCAACTCTTCTTTGTACGATTTCAATCTCTTCAAGGTTGTATTTTGTTTTATAATCTTTTTGTTTTAAAAACTCACGTAAGTTTTTTGCTATCTCTTTTGATTTTAAAGTTCTCTCTCTTCCCTCTTCATCGTAATAAAAACTTAAATTAGGAGTGATATATTTATCTAAAAAGTTTTGAGGTTTTAGTTTTTTTAGCTCAACAGTCATAAACATAGCATAAGGGAAGTTCTCTGTATTTCCACCCACATCTCGTCTAAATCCAGCTACGGAGTCAATACTTCTAATAAACAGTTCATCCTCTTTTTGCATTAAGTCTTTTTCAATTGCTTGTACTATTTTAAATGACTCTTCTAAAGTTGTATTAGCATTTGCTTTTAGAGTGATTTTTACATCACTAGCATCAAATCTTGGGAACAGTTGGAATTTTGAAGCTTTAAATTGCATAAAGATTATAATAGGTACTAAAATTACAAAAATAGTAATAAAGCTTTTTTTCCATTTCATACAAAACTGTATTATTGAGTTATAAATAGCATTTACTCTCTCCCAAGATGTAACCTTTGAATTATTCTTAAGAGTATGAGCCGCATGAATTGGTAAAAATAAAAATGACTCAATAAGAGAAGCTACTACTAATGAACTAAGTGCAATAGGTATTAACTTTATAACCTCACCCATTGTACCACTAATCATTAAAATTGGTAAGAAAGAGAATAGGGTAGTTAGTGAAGCAACAGTTACAGGTTTTACCATCTCTCTTGCACCCATAATAGCTGCATCTTTAGGTTCATATCCCTCTTCTATATGTTGCTGAATGTTTTCACTTACTACAATAGCATCATCTACTACAATACCAATGGCGATTAGAACCCCTACAAGAGATATAAGGTTTATTGTATAACCAGTAAAGTACATATAAGCAGCTGCAATTACAAAGGATGTTGGTATTCCAATAGCAATAATAAAAGACATTCTAAAGTTGATTAGAAGCATTACTAAGATTGTGATTAAGATAATACCAAGTAAAATATTTGAAATTACAATATTAAGTCTATCTTGAATCTTTTCACTATTATCATCTGAAACAGTTATATCAATATTTGGGTTATCTTTCTTTAGATTTGGAATTAAAGTTCTAACATCACTTACTAGTTTTATAGCATCTGCTGTATCACTTTGTTCTATTGCTAAAGATAAGGCATTTTTACCATTAAATGAAAAAAGTGTAGAAGCATCTTCATATGTTTTTTTAATAGTTGCTATATCACTTAAGTAGATGTTTTTCCCATCTATTTTTATTAAAGTATTTGCAAACTCTTTTGCTGTTTTTGCTCCATTGTAAGTTGATAGATAGTAGTGTTTTTTTTCACCTTCAATTTTACCTATAGGAAAAATATATGAAAGATTAGAAATAGAGCTAAAAACACTATTTTTATTTAGACTTAGTGCATCTATTTTATTATCATCAAGTAATATTTCGTAGTACTCATCTGAGTCACCGTAAATAGTAATATCATTTACACCATCTACATTTAAAATCTTACTTTTTAAAGTATTTGCAAACTCTTTTAACTCATCTGTGGAGTATTTGCTAGAAGTTAATGCAATATCAACAACTCCACGACTACGATTTAAGACATTTACACTAGGTTCATCCATATCGGAGGGTAGGTTACCTTTAACTAAAGCTATACTATCTTTTATTTTATCAGCTTCATTAAACTTATCTTTACCCTTCTTAAGCTCAACAATAATAGAGAAACTACCAGGGGAAACAACTGTAGTCATCTCTTTTACACTATCAAGGTTTTTTACATTGTCTTCTATTTCAGTTACAGCCATTTTATCAAGAATATCTACAGAGGCTCCTGGATAAGAGCCTCTAATAGATATCATATCAAGTTCAAAACTTGGAAAAATCTCTTTTGCTGTTTTATTGTATGACCAAACACCAACTGCGAAAACTAGAATAAATAGGGTGTAATTAACTCTTGAGTTATTAACAAAAAATCTTAAAATTTTATCAAACATTTATAACCTCTTATAATAAAAAAGAAATTATAATAAACCTTTATTAACCTATAATTAATATTGATAAATAATCTACCTACTTGCCCCTAAAATATTAAACTCTTTTAATGTTTCTAAGTCCTCATCATCTTTTACATTTTCAGCAAAAACTTTGATATTTAAAAGAGAAGATAACTCAGATATTGCTTCTACAAAACTTTGTTTTGAGTTGTCATTTGCTATATTATTTGTATAATCTCTTGCTAATCTAATATAATCAAGATTGAAATCTTTGATATTATCAAGTGGAATAAACTTAGTTTCAAATCTTTTTATAATAACTTTTGCTCCAAATTTATGTACTTCATCTGCAAAGAATTTGAACTTAGCCACATCTTTTGCTGCTGCATAAGCTGTGATTGAAAATACCATAAGAGATGTTATCTCTTTATATCTGTTTAAAGTTTGTTCAATCCATGATATAAAGCCAGTATCGTTTATTGATTCTAAAGATAGGTTTATTGAAATCTCATGATTTATATTGTTGATTTTAATATGTTCTATAACTTTTGAAATTACAGCTTTATCAAACTCAGTGATTTTATTATATCTTTCAGCTATTGATACAAATGTTCCAATAGGTATATCGTTTCCTTCTTTATCAGTTGCTTTTGTAAATGCTTCTTGCATTATAGTTTTATCATCTTTTGTATGAAGATTTTTTGCATCAGATATATATTTTACTTCAAAATTAGAGTTTTGAATAATATCAAATACTAAATCTCTCCAAGACTCCATATCTCTAGCTAAGTCATTACTATCTCTAATAAACGCTTCATTTGAGCCAATAAGTGTAGCTTTTTCGTATGCTTCATTTGCTGCTTGAAGCATATTTGGGATTGTACCTATTTGATTAAAGCCAGTTGCACCAATATGGGCTATATCTTTTTTATTGTATTTAGCACCTAAAGAATCAAGCTCTTTTTTTAATGTTTTTGTAAAAGTAAGTGCATCATCATAATTAAAATTCTTTCCAATACAAGCAAACTTTGAACCAAAGAACCTATATACTCTACTATCTTTATTTCCTATTTTCACACCTTTTAAAGTTTTAGAAAACTCTTTGATAAAATCATTTACCTCTTTATTTGTGTGTGACTTGGCAAACTCAGATAACTCAAAGATATTTATCAAAAATATATAACCCGTATCTTTATTTATAAACATATTTTTCATATCCGTTTCAAAGCTTTGTTTTTGTTGAAGCCCTGTAAGTTCATCTTTTGAGAGTCTATTTGTAATGTTTTCTAAGTTTTTATTTAGTTTATTTATTACAGATTCGATTTTTGTTGACATTTCATTCATAGAAATAGCTACACTTCTTATCTCTGTTGTCCAAGGTAAATCTTTGATTGTATCAAACTTTCCTGTTGCTATTGTATGGGCTAATTTTTCTATTTTTTTAAGTGGTTTTAAAATATATTGAACAAATATAAAAAGAATAGCCATAGAGATTATAAAAGCAATTAAAGCATAAATAATAGCTTTTTTAGCTTGCTCATAAAGCTTTGCATAAGCTTCACCAGCATTGGCACTTACATATATAGTAGCACTACTACTCCAACCATTTGAAATTTCGCTTTTTTGTTCTTCTAGGTTTATTGTAAGGAAGTTAATAAACCATTTAGGAACATAATCAAACTTCTCTTTTCTATGAACTTTAGCTAAAACTTTATTTACATTTAGGTTCGCAAAAGTATCTATAACTTGTCCTTTGTCATTTTCAACTGTGAAACTAAACTCTACAGAATCTCCCTCTTTAAAATCTTTTGATGGATTAAATATATAAGTGTTTTGTTCCTCTCCTAAATCTATAGTTAGATCATTTTCAACACCATTTAGACTATCTAGTTGTTTAGATAACTCTAAATCTGATGTCTGCTTTTGAATTTTTCCTAAGTTGTTTGTAACTTCTATTTTCTTTATCTGCCAATTTAATGTATGAATATCAGAAGATGCCTTTAACAATTTTGATTCTTCAATTTTAAAAATAGAGTTTTCTAGTCTAATCTCTTTGTAAAAACCTCTATTTGCGATTGCATTTATTACACCTCTTATTTCTGCTATATTTCCATCTTGTAAAAGTGGTTTAATAGTCATTCCCAAAGAGGTTGCAGTATCTTGAGCTTTTGTAATAGATTCACTTTCTAAATACTCTTTAGTATTGTTTACACTAATTACAAAATTTCCTGCAAATATCATAAAAAATATAAATGCAATAATAATATACAGTTGTTTAGATAAAGACATTTTTCTTCCTTTTTTAAATTCTACTCATTAGGCTTTTCCAAGCTTTTAGATTATTTTTTCCAACTTTTACTGAACCTTTATTTTTTGCTTGCCATAAGCCACTAGCATTAAAACTATAAATTGGTTTTAAATCTTTTCTTTTTGTTGCTAGTTTTAGTCTTTTATTAATATTGTCTAAAACAATAGGTGTAGCACCTGGTTTATGAAAATATGTAAGTACCATATGTGCTTGGTCATACTTACTATTTCTTTTTTGATAAGTAACATAAGTGATTCTTAGTTTCTCTTCAGGAACACCAAGTCTTCTCAAACTAAAGTATTTGGCAATAGCATAATCCTCACAGTCTCCTGCACTTGTACCCATAAACTCAAAAGGAGTAGCCCAGTAATCTTTTTTTCGCCAGTGAATAGGGTCTCTTTTATAAGTGAGTTTATTAAAAAAATCATTGACATTTTTTAGTTTATAAAGAATTTTTTTGTCTTTTGTTTCTTGAAGCATCTTATCCCAGAGTAAAACTCTTTTTTTTGCAAGATCTCCATATTTTTTCTCTATAAGGTTTAGTTTTTCAATGGATATATATGAAGTGTTAATAGCACTTGAGTTAACAAATAGAATTAAGAAGATGCATAGAAAAGATTGTAAAATTAATTTTTTCAAATCCATCTCCTTAATTATTTTATATATTTTATTTTCTATTTACTTTAAAAGCTCTTTTATTTTATCTTCACTTGTTAGCTCTTCATCATATTTAACAGCTATAATTTTTTCTGTATTGTTAATATACCACTCATCAATAGAGTGTTCGTCAAGTCTTGATGCATTGTTTACATCATACTCTTCTAAAGAAAGATAAGCAAATTTTTTCTTTGATGGATTTGGCATAGTAAGGATTAAAACTGCCCAAATTAAACATATTACTGCAATTGTAATTACCAATGTTGATAAAGTTACACTTTCAAAGAAAATACCACCAAGTAAACCACCTAAGAAAGTTCCTAAGTAACCAAATGAGTTAAATATACCAAGCACTAAACCTCTTTGGTGTACTTTTGCAAACTTTGTAGCAAGAGATTGCATGATTGGTTCGTGCATATTAAATCCTACAAAGAAAATAACAACCCCAACCATAAATGCAATAGCACTAGAACTTAATCCAATAATTAAATATGAAATTCCAAAAAATGCAATACCTATTATAAGTATCTCTTTAAATTTCCCTTTTTTCTCAGCTAAAATAGCAGCAGGAGCCATAGATAAAAAACCAAAAATCATAGCAGGTAAGTATACTTTCCATAACTCTGACATAGTCCACTCATAACTGTTTATTAAAACCATTGGAATAATCATAAAAGCAAATGTCATTAAACCTTTTTGTAAAAAGTTTGTGATGTTCATTTTGATTAGATTTTGATTTGCTAAAACACTTGAAAGTTTTGCTTTTTTGTTGTAAGTATGAGTTATACTTGGAGGATTTGGTACAAGTTTTAATAAAATTACTATAGAACCTATAGCTAAAACCATAGTAATATAAAATAGTATCTCAACTCCAAAAGCTGCACCAATTGTAGGACCTGCTAGCATAGAAACAGCAAAAGATATACCTATGAACATTCCCATCATAGCCATTGCTTTTGGTCTTTGCTCTTCTTTTACTAAGTCACTTATCATTGCTGTAACAACTGCACCAATAGCACCTGCACCTTGTAAGAATCTTCCTAACATTAAAGCTAAAATATCATTAGCAATAGCACAAATTAAAGAACCAATAGCAAAAAGCACTAGTCCCATTATAATAGTGCCTTTTCTTCCTAACTTATCACTCATAACTCCAAATGGAACTTGAAAGATCATTTGTGTTAGTGCATAACCACCTATTACAACTCCTACTAACGTAGTTGTTGCCCCTTCTAAATTTATAGCATATACTGATAATACTGGTAAAACTAAAAATAGACCTAAAAATCTTAGTGCGATAATCGAACTAAGAGGTAAAACCGATTTAATCATTTGTAATCCTAAACATAATATAATTTCTTGCGATTATATATGATTAATCCTTAATACTTTGTTCAAAGGAAAAATAGTGAAAATAGTTTTAGCTTCAGGTAATAAAGGAAAAATAAAAGAGTTTGAAAAACTTTTACCAAATGATGAAGTAGTTGCGTTTAAGGAGATTCTTGGGCCTTTAGAGATAGAAGAGGATCAAGATACCTTTAAAGGAAATGCAGTAAAAAAAGCTCAAGTTATTTATGATGAGCTTATAAACAAAGGTTATAAAAATCACTTAGTTATCTCTGATGATTCAGGAATAACTGTAGAGGCTTTAAACAATGAGCCAGGTATTTATTCAGCTAGATATGCAGGTGAAAATGCAACAGATGAGCAAAATAATACAAAAATGATAAATGAATTAAATGCAAAAAATTTAGAAAAATCAAAAGCATATTATACAGCCTGTATAGCAATAATTTATAATAATGAAGTTTATACAGTTCATGGATGGATGCATGGTGAGGTAATTAACGAACAAAGAGGAGACAATGGCTTTGGCTATGACCCAATGTTTATACCAAAAGGATTTAATAAAACATTAGGTGAGTTACCCCATGAAACAAAAAAAGAGTTTTCACATAGAAACAATGCTTTGAAACTAGCAAAAAAAGTTTTAGATGTTATTTTAAAGTAAAGTGTTCATACACCCTTATATTCTGCTTTTTAGCAGTTATTATAATATCAACTAAATATTCGGAGTCTTTTTTCTCTATAAAGGCTTCGATATTAAAGGTTTTATTAGGAAGTTCAAGTTTACTTAGACTCTCTAACTTATCTTTTTTTAATGAGTTTAGATACTCTTTTAAAAAATCTTTATGGTTCTTTGCTTGTATGTATAAATACTTACTCTCAATAGTTTTATTCTTAAATGCCTGTGTTTGTAGAATATTTACAGTCAAGTATGAACAAATGGATACTAAAAGTATTGTTATTAAAAGGGTAAAGGCTTTTTTATTTAGTCTATTCAACTTTAAAACTCCAACTTTGAGATATGGAATTTGCTAGATTTAGATTGATTCTTATATTTTTAGAGTCATTTACTAGATTAAACTTTGTAACATTTTCTAAAAGTAGATTGTTATCAAAGTATAGATTTTTGTTTTTATAAGTTAGTCTATTTTGGATATCTTTCCTTTTTTCTAAATATAGTTTAGTGGATAATAGTTCTAGTTTTTCAATTTCAGTTTGTTGTTTATCAAAATTTAAAAAGTGTAACTCTTTTACAAAGGTTATAGAGTATATTATAACTATAGAAGAGATAAAAACTGTTGCTATTAGTTCTAATAAGGAGAAACTATTTCTCATACTCATATTTATAAATTTTCATATTTGAAGAGCTATATTGATACTTTTTTACATCTATAGTCTCTTTTGTTGAACCATTTATTATAAAAGTTACTTCTTGTAGCAATAAATCAAAACTTTTATAATCATTTGTAGTAAAACTATTTTCAATACTATTTAACTCTTGAAATTTTTCATCACTCTTAGTATCAAAAGAGAGTTTTAAAAACCCTGCAACAATGATACTAAGAATACTTAAGCTTATTATTGTTTCTAAAATAGAAAAACTATTTTTTACCAAGTTCGCAAGCTTTATTAAATGATTGGTTTATTGCTTTAATAAAGCTATCTCTTACTTTTCCCTCTTCAAGTTGTGCAAAACCAGCGGCAGTTGTACCACCTGGACTCATAACTGAATCTTTAATAATAGCAGGATGGTTAGATTTAAGTAGTTGAGCAGTTCCCTCAAATAAACCTTGTACAAGTTCATTACAAATTCTTCTTTCAAGTCCAGCTTTTACTCCACCATCACTAATACTCTCTGCAACAAGTGCTAAAAATGCAGGACCTGAACCAGCAATAGCAGAAGCTATATCTAGTTGTTGTTCTGTATTTACCCAAATTGGTTTACCTATTGATGAGAAAATATCCATTGCTGAGTTTTTAACCTCTTTATCCCCTGTAATAGTTGTAGTTGAACTTTGTACAGAAGCAGCAATATTTGGCATTGTTCTTACGTAATGTTTTGAATCAATTTGTTTTTTTAGTGAGTCTAAAGTAGTTCCTGCTAAAACAGAAAATAGCATATTTGCTTTTCCTACAAGTCTAGCTGATACACTATGTAAAGCATAAGGTTTTACACAAAAAATAATATTTTTTTCTGAGATGTCTTCATTGTCTTCAAGCTCTTTGATAGTAATTTGAGGTATTTTTTCTTGAATCTCTCTTAGTTTATTTATGTCTCTTCCTATAATTTCCACTTCATGGTTTTTAACTAAACCCTTAGCTAAAGATTGTGCCATAACACCATTACCAATTAAACTTAGTCTCATTTTATACCTTTTTTATTATTTTTATTATTATAGCAGATAAAACATAAGCTAGTATTAGTTAAAATATCAATTTAACGAAAGGATTGTGTATGACAAAAAGCTTTAATGTAAGAAGTATATTATTAGCACTAAGCATTGCATTTATTTTTGCAGCGTGTTCAAGTAAGGATGAAGTTTCAACAGAGTATAACAAACCAGCAATATATTGGTATAACAAAATGATAAACCAAATTGCTATGGGAGATGTGGATTTAGCTGATGATACTTATACATCTTTAGAAAGTGAGCATAGAAACTCACCATTAATTCCAACTGCTATGTTGATATTAGTAAATGGACATATTGATGCGGAAGAGTACGCTTTAGCAAACTTTTATTTAGATGAATATATAAAAAGATTTGCATTAAGTAAAAATATTGATTATGCAAGATATTTAAAAATTAAAGCTAGCTTTTTAGGTTTCAAATATCAAATGAGAGACCAAAAGCTTATAGAAGATACTATTAAGGATATTAAAGAGTTTAAAATGAGATATAGTTCATCTCCATATATACCTTTAGTTGATACAATGAATGCAAGATTATATATGGCAAAGGCACTTTTAGATGAAGAGATTGCTAATTTATATGAGAAAAAAGGCAAAGAAAAAGCCGCTGAAATATATAGAGAAAGGGTAAAAGAGTCTTGGGTTGATCCTGAGGAGATTGTACCTGTTGAAGTGCCGTTTTATAGATCAATTTTTGAATAATTAAATTAGGATATTATAGGATATTTAGGAGTAGATATGGAATTAGAAAATTACGATAATTTTCCACAAAATATACCATTAGTTATAGAAGATGAAGTTTTCTTATACCCGTTTATGATAGCTCCACTTTTTTTACATAGTGATGAAAATATAAGTGCTGTAGAGCAAGCTATTGAAGAGAATAAGCTTGTGATGGTAGCTGTTTCAAGACAAGGCAAAGAGGGAAAAAGAGAAGAAGATAGCTTCTATGATGTTGGTGTTGTAGGAAATATCATGAGAAAAGTTGCATTACCTGATGGTAAGGTAAAGGTACTTTTCCAAGGACTTACAAAAGGTAAAATTGAAAAATTTGACCCATCAAACCCTGTTAGATGTGATGTTGATATATTACATACAGAAGAGTATAAAGAAGAGAGTATAGACTCAGTTATTGAAGTTTTAATAGAGCAAGTTAAAAAATTATCAAAGCTTAATTCAAAGTTTCCAACTGATTTAGTTAAAACAATTGAAGAAAATGATGACCCTACAAGAATTGCAGATTTAATCTCATCAGTTCTAAAAGTTAAGAAGAGTGAAGCTTACAAGCTATTTTCTCAAACAAATGTAGAACAAAGATTATTAGATATTATTGAAGTTATTAAAAAAGAGATTGAGTCTTTTAAAATTCAAAAAGAGATAACACAAAAAGTAAACTCAAAGATTGAAAAAACTCATAAAGACTATTTCCTTAAAGAGCAAATTAAAGCTATTCAAAGTGAGCTTGGAACTGATAATAAAAAAGATGAAGAGATAAAAGCTTACAAGAAAAGATTGAAAAAGCTTAAAAAACATATGCCAAAAGATGGCTATAAAGAGACAAAAAAACAAATAGAAAAACTAAGCAGAATGCATCAAGATTCGCCAGATGCTTCTCTTTTACAAACATATATAGAGCAGGTTTTAGATATACCGTTTGGTGAGTATGCAGATGAGAAAATCTCTGTTGAAAATGTTGAAAGACAGTTAAATAAAGACCATTACTCTTTAGAGAAACCAAAAGAGAGAATCTCTGAGTATTTTGCTGTTAAGCAACTACTTGAGCAAAGAAATATTGAAAATCTAAAATCAAGAGGTACTGTTTTATGTTTTGTGGGACCTCCAGGTGTTGGTAAAACTTCACTTGCAAACTCTATTTCAGAAGCACTTCAAAGACCACTTGTAAGAATTGCATTAGGTGGTATGGAAGATGTAAACGAACTAAGAGGTCACAGAAGAACATACGTAGGTGCTATGCCAGGTAGACTTGTAAAAGGGTTAATTGATGCAAAGAAAATGAATCCTGTAATGGTTTTAGATGAGATTGATAAGGTTGGAGCAAATCATAGAGGTGATCCATCTGCTGTAATGCTTGAGGTTTTAGACCCAGAGCAAAACAATGAGTTTAGAGACTTATACTTGAATTTTGCTATTGATTTATCACAAGTTATTTTTGTATCAACAGCAAATGATGCTAGAAGAATTCCGCCTGCATTAAAAGATAGAATGGAGTTTATTCACATCTCATCATATACACCAAATGAGAAGTATCATATTGCAAAAGATTATTTAATTCCTCAAGAATTAGATAAACATGGATTAAAGAAAACAGAAGTTTCTTTATCTAAAGCAACTATTGATACTATTATTTCTAAATACACAAGAGAAGCTGGGGTTAGAAACTTAAGAAGAGTATTCTCTAAGTTATTTAGAAAAGCTGCTAAAAAGATTTTGATAGATGAAAAGTCAAAGAAAATATCTATTTCAACAAAGAATTTAAAATTATACTTAGATAATCCTGTATTTGAAATAGACCCAGCTGATAAGAGAAACTCTGTAGGTATAGCAAATGGCTTAGCTTGGACAGCAGTTGGTGGAGATGTTTTAAAGACTGAAGCTATTAAGTTAAAAGGAAAAGGTATTTTATCTGTAACAGGTAATTTAGGTGATGTTATGAAAGAGTCATCTAGAATCTCTTATTCAGTGGTTAAAGTATTGATTGATAAAGGTACTTTAAAAATTGACGATGAGATTATCCCTAAAACTTTTAAAGAAAAAGAAGAAAACTTAAAAGTTGATCCTAGTGAAGTATACAAAAGATATGATATTCACTTACATATTCCAGAGGGTGCAACTCCAAAAGATGGACCAAGTGCTGGTATTACTATGGCATTGACTATTGCTTCTGTATTAAGTGAAAGAGAGATTAAATCAGACATAGCAATGACAGGTGAACTTACACTTTCAGGAAAAGTTTTACCAATAGGTGGGTTAAAAGAGAAGTTAATCGCAGCCCATAAAGCTAAAATGAAAAAAGCACTTATTCCTAAGAAAAACTATGAAAGAGACTTAGATGAGATACCTGATGAGGTTAGAAAATCATTAGAAATTAAAGCTGTTAATACTATTGAGGATGTATTAAAAGAAGCTTTGGTTTAGTTATTTAGGATAATGATTTGAGACAGAGAAGACAAAGTCAAGTTATAAATAACTTCTTTACTTTTGTCTCAATTGTTATAATCACAATTATTTTAACTTTGTATTATGAGTTTATTGTAAAAGATGAACCAATAGAGATAAAAAAAGAAAAAGTTCTACCACTAAAATGTGAAAACACAACACTAACAAAATATCAAGTTTACAATCAAGAGTTACTAAATGAGTCTTTAAAAGCTTTACAAAAAGGCTACTATAAAATAGATGGAGAGATAAATAAAGCTAAGTCAAATTCATCATTTGAACAGTTTATGAACTTAAAAGAGTTAAACTCTTATTTTATAATGGAAATAGGGAAAGAGCCAAAAGAGAATATCAAAAAGTTTTTAAAGATTGATTATTCAGTTATTGAAAAGTCAAGTAGTGCTAAAGTGGACTCAATAAAAAGAGATGATTTTTATTCGGGTTCTATACTTGCTACATTTAAAGCAGGTGACAAAAAGATATTTAAAATATTTACTGATTTTAGATTTTATGAACAAAGTGAAATAAAAGCTAGAACTCAATGTATAATAAAGGTATATAAAAATAATGCTAAGAAGTTATAACAAAAGCAATTTTACAGCTGTAAATGTCATAATAGCTATTACAGTACTTTTTTACTTTATTCAAACAACTATGAATAATGGCGGCTTATTATTGGGATTAAATATGTACTTTAGTGCATACGACTTTTGGTGGCAACCCTTATCTACTATGTTTGCTCACGGTGGTTTAATGCACTTAGCTATGAATATGTTTGTATTGTACCAATTTGGTGGCTTAATAGAGAGGTTTAGAGGTGCAAAAGAGTTCTTATTACTCTATTTTATATGCGGTATTTTAACATCACTTTTATCTTTTGCATATATCTATTTTTTAGATAATTATGTAAATTTAGTAGGAGCATCAGGTGCTATTTGTGCACTTCTTGGCTATGTTGCCTATCTTGATAGAAGCCAAAGAAGTGGAATAATAACTTGGGTTTTACTTATCTCGGTTGCACCATTGATTATCGGACTTCCTATTGCTTGGTATTCACACTTTATTGGTTTAGGTTTAGGCTTTTTATATGCAATAATTAGAGGTTAATCTCTAATTATTTTCCATAGTATTTCTCAACTATTGTATTTATCTTTCCACTTTTAACTATTTTATTTAAAGCTTGGTCTATCTCATCCATTTTATTAATAAACTCAGATTTTCTTGAGATTCCTAAATATAAGTTTATCGTACTATTTGGTTTATAAGCTGTTTTTTCTATTTCATCTTTTAGTCCTGATTGTTTTATTTGGTAATCAGCTTGACAGTCTGTACCAATAATAACTTTAAGTCTTCCTAAGGATAACATTTTTAAAAGAGTATCTTCATCTATCATAGCTCTTTTATTTAGATTTTCATCTTCATCAAATCTTTTAAAATATGCAGAGTTATCAACATATCCTATAAGGTAATTTTCTAAATCTTCATATTTTTTGATTTTATTACCTAATCCCTTTTTTGTATAAAATACAGGTGAACAAGAGTAGTAAGGAGTTGAAGTATATTTGATATACTCTTGTCTCTCCTTTTTCTTTGCAAGCCCACTCATCCCATCAACTGAGCCATTTCTCATATTTATTAGACTTCTAGCCCAAGGATAGTTTTTATAATCAATTTTTATATTAAGTTCTTTTGATAACTCTTTCCATAAATCAAAGTCAATACCTTTGTAGGTATTATCTATAGTCATTCTAAAAGGTGGCCAATCATCTGTTGTCACTATTAATGTATCTTTAGCATTTATTGTAGTAAAGGACAATATTGATATTGCACTTAGTTGAATAAATCTTTTTAACATCCTTTGCTCCTACTAATAAACTTCTTTAATCACAAATTATATAACAATAATATACTAGTGTCAATTAGTTTAGTTCATAAAATAAGTCACAATGCTCATTACAATTAAAACAATAGCTAGTGAAACAAACACATCTTTTAAGGTCACTGTAGGGTTTAATATACCACAGTATGGGCATTGTCTTTTTTTAGGTTCAATCTCTCTTTTGCAGTTTTTACAAGTAGCTATGATGTGTCCTTTTTATTTGAGATATTAGCAAAAAACTATTTAAAATAAAAATATTTCAATATGTAATAAAACAGCCATAAGATAGCAAAAATTTGTATAATTCTTCTATGTTTATTCATTTAGATTTAGATAGTTTTTTCGTATCAGCACATAGAACTTTAGATAAGAGTTTAGAAAATATTCCAGTTGCAGTTGGAGGACGAAGTAATCTTAATATTTTCTCTTCAAAAAAAGAAGTTAGAAAGGTCTCTTCAAATCAAGGGGCATTTGTAGGAACAATCCTTACAAATGAGGGAAAGAAATCTTTTAAAGACTATTTTGTAGATAAAGATGGAAGAATCAGAGGTATAATCACAACAGCATCCTATGAAGCAAGGGCTTATGGAGTAAAGACTGCAATGAGTGTAAATGAGGCTTTGAGATTATGCCCAAATCTAAAGATGCTACCACCAAATTATCCTTTGTATCACGAACTATCTCAAAACTTAAAAGAGTTACTAATAAAAGAGATTCCTCTTGTGGAGCAGTTTTCTATAGATGAGTTCTTTGGGGATGTAACTGGATATATTGAGGAAGATGAGATTGTGGATTTTGCGTATTATTTAAAAAAGAAAATCAAAGATGAGTTGGATTTACCTATCTCAATAGGAATAGCAAATACTAAGTATTTATCCAAGCTTATCACAGAGTATGCAAAACCTGATGGTGTTAAGTTTGTCTCAAAACAGCATCTACCTAGTTTTACAAAGGATATTCCAATAGAGAAGTTCCCAGGAATAGGAAAGGGGTTTCAAAAAAGACTTAAAGGGTATGGAGTAAAGACTTTAGGTGATATAAGAAAAAAGCAAGAACTTTTTTACTCTTGGAAAAAGCCAGGAATTGATTTATATAATCGTGTATGTGGAATAAGAGATAATAAGCTAACTTTGGAGCGAGAAAAAAAGTCAATAGGAATAGGGCGAACTTTTGATGTTATTTACAGTAGAGAGGAGATAGAAAGAAGAGTTATAATACTTAGTCGATATTTGTGTTTTTTGATAAAAAAAGCAGAAGTAAATCCTTTGACTTATGCTATAAAGATAAAGTATGAGTATAGAGAAAAATCAAAAGATTATGTAAATGTAAATAGAGTATTTAATGAGACAGATTTTAAGATTGAGATGAAGAAGTTATTTAAAAAGTGTGATATTCATCCAAAACACGGAGTGGTGCAGCTTAATATCACAGTTTCAAACTTTTCAAAATCAAATAGCAATACCTATGATATTTTTGAGTATGAATCAGACCTAAAAAAGAAAAAGCTAACAGATCAAGTACAAAAATTAAGACTCAAGTTTGGAATTGATATAATTAAAAGTGCAAGTGAAATAAAGAAATAGTGAAAAAGTTATGAATAAGTAATATTAAAGTATATTAACGATATAATATTATTAAATTATAATAAGGAACGTAAATGATAAGAAAATCTATTCTTTTAGGAACTACATTAGGTGTAGCATTATTATTTTCAGGTTGTGCAACTATTTTGGATGGAAAAACACAAAAAGTTAATCTAGAGTCAAAAAAACAACAAACTGTATTAGTTGACGGAAGAGAATTTACATCTCCTGGTGTAATTGAATTAGATAGAAATGATAAGGATGCTATTATTAAAGTTAAAGAGTGTGATAAAAATGTTTTATTAAAAAAAGAAGTTAATCCAACTTTCTTTGTAAATATTTTATCAGGTGGAGCTTTTGGTTCTACTACAGATTATTCATCTAATGCTATGTGGCAATATGATCAAACAAATGTAAATGTTGATTGTAAATAATTTTTTGCATAAAGGGAAAATATTTTATATATTTTTCCTTTTTTTTAATCTTTATACTTTTTCTTATTCAAATGATAATTTAATAAAAAGTTTAAGCAATTCTTATAAATGGAAAGCCTTACTTCATATTCGTGATGGTAAACCTAAGATAAATAATGCGAGTTTTTTATTAAGTTATAAAGATTTTTCCTTAGAAAATGAATTATATTTAACTATAAAAAGTTTCCAAAATGGAAAAAATATTTGTAAATATCCTGCAAGATATTATTTTTTATCAGAGTATTTTAGAAATACATTTCAGAAAAAAGAGTGTAAAGCTTTTTCCAATTATTTAAAACAAACTGACGTTGATTCTATAAAGTTAGTTTTTACAGCAGGTAATGTTACTGATCCTTCAAGTATGATGGGACATGTTTTTTTTAAATTAGAAAGTAAGAAAGAAAAGAAAATTGTAAAAGAAAATGCAGTTTCTTTTTTTACTGTTATTGATACTTTTAATATTCCCTTATTAATTGCTAAAAGTACTTTCTTAGGGATGAAAGGGTATTTTATTTTAAACCCTTATCAAAAACAAATCTATAAATATTTGTATGACGAAAATAGAAGCATATGGGAATATGATTTAAATTTAAAAGATGAGGAAAAGAAACTTCTTTTATATCATTTCTGGGAGTTAAAAGATATAGATATTACTTATTTATTTACAGGTTTTAATTGTGCTACAATGGTTGATGATATATTAGCTATTTTAAAACCAAATTATAAAGATAAATCATTTTGGATTACTCCAAAAGATGTGATAAAAAATGCTCAAAAGAACAAAATTATTAAAGGTTTTAAAATGATTCCTGCATTGAAGTGGGAGTTGAATATGTTAAAAGATAATATGAATGAATCTACAACTCAAAGAATTATTAATTTAGTTAATAAAAAAGAATTTTCTTTACTTCAAAAATATATTTTATTAGGTGATAAAAAGCAAGTAAGTTTAAAAAAATACTTTTTAAATGTATATATAAAATATTTATTTATTAATTCAGATACTTTCGGTAAGAAGAAATTTGAAAAATTACAAAAAATTATTGGTTATAATAATGACTTTGTAATTGATATAAAAGATTACAAGAATCCAATTAATACATATAATGACTCCCAAGTTAATTTTATGTTTCTTAAAAAGAATGAAAATAATATACTTAGATTAAGTATTTTACCTGCCTCAAATAGTTTATATGATGATAATAGAGAGTACTTCTCTGAAAATTCATTAAAGATAGGAGAACTAAATCTTTTACTAGAAAGTAACAAAATTGATGTTGAGTCTTTCAATTTATATGATATGAAATTATATATACCTTGGAATAATATAACAAATGATTTATCTAAAGAGTTTAATTTATCATATAAAAAACACAAAAGTGATAGTTTTAAAGATTTAAATGTACTTAATATTTCTGGCTCAATTGGTATTTCAAATAAATTATCTGAAGATATTACATTTTTTAATATGATGAGTTTTGGTTTAGGAGCAAATTTTGAAAAAATATATCCTTATGCCAGTTTGAAGACAGGTTTTACTATTTATGAATTATATGACATGAAGTCTACATTTAGTTTTGAAAAGATATACAATCAAGATAATAGTGATGATACATATAATAAAATTACTTTTAATCAGTCTTTATACTTACCTAATAATAAAGATTTCAAGTTTGATTTACATTTTGATAGAAAATATAAAAAAAATCAAAATGATAAGAGTATAGGATTTAATATTACATATTATTTATAAAATACAAATCGTTAATTGTTAGATGCTACAATACAGAAAATGAAAAAGTGAAAAAGTATGAGTATAAAAGATAAGATAAAACAAAATGCAAATAAAGCTTTTGATTATCCTAAGATTAAAAGTGAAAAATTAAAAGAAAAAATACAGATAAAAGTAAGAGAAAAAGCTGTACTTGCTACAAAAGCAAGACTTATGGAAAACCATAAAAGTTTTGATGATTTTTCTGATGATGAACTGGAAGTGATAATTGCTGATGAAGAGAGAAAGATTATGGATGATTTAAAAACAAAGTCTTTAGCTGTAGCTTTAGCTGCTTTAGGACTTAATATATTTATTTAGGTAGATTATGTTTAGACAAATGAAATCAGCACTATTTTGGTACTATTTATATAAGTTTAGAAAAAAAGTAGTCCTAATATCACTTCTTTTAATTATAGCAATATTTTCAAATGCAATATATGGTGATGTTGTTGAGTATTTAAAACTAAAAGATAAATTAGAGTATTTAGAAGTAGCCCTTTTTTCAAAATGGGGAATAATAATATTTAACCTTACATATAGCATCTATCTTATTTTGACTGTTTTTAAAAAGCATGAACAGAACAAAGAAAACAAGACCAGTAAGAAATCAAAAGAAAAAAAAGAGGAGCCTTCTACATATAAAAAGCCTCCTAAAAGTGTAGATGAGTTATCAAGTAGAGAAAAAAGTTTTATTTATAAAAAAAAGCTAACTTCAAAGGCTGATTATCTTATAAATAAGAAGTAGTAGATACTAGCTCATAGTTTTATATAAATCTATGGCTTTATCTATATCTTCTCTTGATGGTTTTCTTCTACAAGACATATAGCACTGTTCCCCTTGGTCATTTTTATATGGGTAAACAGTAGCAAATACCCAGTAGTATCCACCTGATTTAGTTTTGTTTTTTACATACCCTTGCCAAACTTCACCTGATTTTACAGTTTCCCATAAATCTTTAAAAGCAGCTTTAGGCATATCAGGGTGTCTTACCATATTGTGAGGTTGTCCCATAAGTTCATCAAGGCTATACTCCGCAACGTCACAAAACTGCTCATTTGCAAAAGTGATTATACCTTTTGCATTAGTTTCACTAACTAAAAAAGCGTCATCTTTTAAAACTGTTTCTTTTGACATTTTCTAACCTCTTTTTCTTTTTTTGAATTCTAAATCACAGTTATGTTCTTTTAAATCATCTAATTTTTCAAATATCACGTTTATTTGTTTTTCAATATTTTCAGTAACTGATATAATTTGACCATTTGCATACCCCTCAGCATATAAATCCACACTATCTTGTACCATATGATGGAATTTTTGATGAGTCTTTTTCAACTCTTCCCAAAGCTGTGACTTTGTGAAATCAAGCCCTTGCTCTTCACTTTCAATAATCCATTTACCCATGTCACATTGAGTATGAGATTTTACTTTAAACTTATTATCTAGTCTACAATCATTGAAGTTTACATTTTTAAAATTGATATGGTCAGATTTTAATTTATTTAAATCAAAGATATAGTTAGTATTACAAACTCTTCTTTTTGCACTTTGCTCAAAAGAAGTTCTATCAACTGCACCTTGAAGTTGGAAAGTTAAATCTTTTGTTGTCTTAGCCATATCACTTATTTCTGATGCAAGTCTTGCGTTGTTTTGTGTTGCTTGATCTAGTGAGTTTACGGTATCATTTATTTGATTCATTGCCTCTTGTTGCTCTTTTGAAGCATTTGCAACTTCACTAATAAGCTCAATAGTTGAACTAATGTTTTCATCAAGTTCATTAAATCCTTGAATCATCTGTCCTGAAACCTCTTTTCCTATTTTGGCTTTATTTGTAGCACTTTCTACAAGTGATTTTATCTCATTTGCAGCTTCAGCACTTCTATTTGCTAAGTTTCTAACCTCTTGTGCAACTACTGCAAAACCTTTTCCTGCTTCACCAGCTGTTGCTGCTTCAACTGCTGCATTTAAAGATAAGATGTTTGTTTGAAATGCAATATTATCAATTACTGTAATTGCTTCATTGATCGTTGAAACTTCTGCACTTAATTCATCCATTGATTCCGTAGTTTTATTTGCTAATTCTTTTCCTACTCCACTAGATTTTGTAACCTTTGTTGCGTATTCAGACATCTTTGTTGAGTTCTCACTACTAATAGAGATTGTTGAAGTTACCTCTTCAATCGCTGCTGCTGTTTGCTCTAATGCTGCTGCTTGTTGGTTTGAAGCTTGACTTAAATTCTCCGAGGCTTTTGATAAATCCTCAGCACTAAAAGTTAATCTTTTATTTGAGTTATGAATCAATGCCATCACTTCATTAATAGTAGATTGAGTTACTTTTGTACCGCTTAGTAGTGAAGCAATAAGCCCAGTAACACCCTCAATTCTAGGAATAGGGCTATCATATCTTGCATTTGCAAGCTCAATTAATGCAGTTGATAGGGTAGTTAAACTCTTTTGTGTTTTATCAATCATAGAGTTTATTTCATCAATCAGATTTTGAACTTCATTTGAAGAGGCTTTTAGAGTTATTCTTTCATTGTAAAGTCCAACATTTACTTTGCCCATTATAACTCTTGCTTCATCAATTACTTCATTGTCTATATCTTTATCTTTTTGAAGTTTATCTATGTATTCATTAAAATGTTTAGCAATAAGTCCAATCTCATCATCTCTATTTATATCTATCTTAGTTATTTCATTTGAGTTTGTTAGGTTTATAACACCCTCATCTAACGTTGAAATAGTTGATAAAATATTTTTTATAATAATTACTAAAGCTGTTGTACAAATAAATAATAAAACAGTAAGTAGTATGATAATCATCTCAAAAGTTTCGATTACAGAGTCGCTTTGTTTATAAGCTTTTTCAAATAACTCTTTTTGTGTATCTATAATCGCATATATAGAGTTTTCTATTGTGCTAAATGTCTCATCAACTTTTATCATTTCAGCATTAATATTATCACTCATAGTATTATATGCTTTGCCATTTTTTGCCATTTTTTTACCATACTCAATCATACTTGATATTTCATCTTTTAGTTTTGAAAAAGTTTCTTTTAGGTTTTGATTAAATAGTGAAACTCCATCAAGTTTTTTAAATAACTCTTTTTTTGTTTCATCTACTTTGTTGAACATCGTTGTTTTTCCAAAAACTAAGCTTTTTGTTAAGTCACTTTCTATGTTTGATATTAGATATTTAATTTCACTTGTATGGGCACTATTATATGAACCGATTGAAGAATTTTCAAGTACTTCTTTTATACTATCTACAGCTTTCTCAAATCTTCTTAACTCCATTAGTGAATCTTGTCTTGCCAAGTATTTTTCTATACCATAATTAGCCATCGCTTTTAGTGATTTGATATAGTCATTCATTGAAGAGTTGATTTTTTCTAGTTGTATTTTATTTGTTTTATTTATCCCAAGTTCATTTAAGGCTTGATAAGTCTTTTGATATCTCTCTTTTAGTGCATCTATCTCATCTAACCCAATTGGATCCGCAACAAGTGCAGTATCTGTGGCTATTTCTTGAAGGTTTTTAAGTATAAACTTTACTTCTTGAAAGTGGCTAGAGGCTTGCGAGTTTTTTATAAGTTTATCTTTAGATTCTGTAATTTGACTCATAGAATAAAACAGACCACCAGCATTTATGATAACTAGTAGGGAAAATATAGTAGCTAGAATTAGGGATTTTTTCTTTATGTTCATAGATGTAACTCCTTATGTAACGAATGATTATAGAGAAACAATTCTTATAAAACTGTAAAGAATCCCTAAAAAATAATAGTTATTTTCTAAAAAGTATTAATTCTGTTACTTTTTAGTTCACTATCTGAGATTTCATTATTTTTCATCCATAATGTTTGAGTAGGGTATGCAAACTCACAATTGTTCTTCTTAACTAACTCTGCTATTTTTACTATCACGTCCTCTTTTGTTTTTAGCCACTCTTCCCAGCTTGGATTTTTACCAAAGCAGTAAACCATAATATTAATACTAGAACTTGAATATTCATCAACATATACAAGTAAAGTTCTCATAATACCTTGTAGTGCCTCTTTTTCAATTGCCTCAAATCTTAATCTTCTACCTATTTGTGAATTTTGCTCTGTGGCAATTCTTGGATGGTTTTCAAGCATCTCTCTAATATCATTTTTTAGGTTAACTATATCTTCCATTTTTGATTCATAAGTTATACCTATTTTCATATATATTCTTCTACCAATCTTTCTTTTAGACCAGTTTGTAATATGTGTATTTGCAAGGTGTGAGTTTGGAACAGTAATCATTCCATTGTCAAACGTCCTGATTCTTGTAGTTCGCATTCTTATATCTACAACTGTTCCCTCAATATCACCTGTTTTTATCCAGTCACCTTGTGAAAAAGAGTTGTCAGTCATAATACTTAGTGAACCAAAGAAGTTAGTTAATGTATCTTTTGAAGCTAAAGCAATAGCTATACCACCAACCCCAAGAGATGCTGCAATAGCTTTGATATCTATACCTAATTGAGAAAATAAAAATAGTATTACTAGTAGCACTAATACTACTTTTACAACCTTTAAGATGAAAACTATCATCTCTTTTCTTACATTTGGGTACTTTTCTAATAACGTAAGTGCATAGTTATTTATACTATTGTTTATAATAGCATATAATCCCCAAGTGAATAAGGCCATATAAATCGTATTTATCCATGGCATTATATTAGCTACTATGACAGGGTCTTTTACTAAGATATAAACAGATATTTGAATAGCTAAAACATAAAGCGAATAGATTAAAGGAGTGTTTATAGACTCTTTTAGATACTCTCTTATCTCATCAGTGTCATCTTCATCACTTTTTCTTTGAATAAAGATTCTAGCTATTAGGTTTGCTACTAAATAGATTACTTTTAGACTAATAAGTCTTATAATTAGTATTATAAATAAAACTACAACTATCTCACCAACTGAAAATTTAAAGTGATATGAAGTAAGGTTTGAGATGTATGAAACTCCACTTATTGAGTCGATTTTATTTATTAAATATTTTAGATTAAACTCATCTATAAAAAAGTTTGTTTTTCTATACTCTTGAATATTGTCTTTTAAATAGTTTAATACTAAAAGATGTTTATGCCTTTGTTCATCTAACTCTTCATAGTTTTTTGTGAACTGTTCTGAAATATAGCTAGTATAGTTCTTATGCTCTTCATAAGCTTTTTTGTATTTACTTAGTGGTTCATCTTGTATCTTCTCTAATGAAGTGTTTAGTAATTTCTTGTAGTAAGAGAGTTCTCTAAACTCTTCTTTTGCTTTAATAATCTTTTTTAAAGTATCTTCATAAACAATCTTATCTTCTATTTTCGTTACTTCTAATTTATCTCTTTTTACAGCAAGTGTATTATTAGCTCTTTCATTTATATTGATTTTATTTTTTAGTAAAGCTAACTTCTCTTCTAAAATCTCTTTTGCATTTAATGTATCTAGATATGTTTTGTTGTTTATGTTTTCAACTACATTTTTGACAAGCTCTTTTTGCTCTTTAAGTTGCTTATCTTCTTCACTTAATTTTTCACTCTTTGCACTTTCATTTGGCGGTACCTTCTCTGTATTATTTGCTTGTTGTGCAAATAGCATAAAAGGAAGAAATAATATAAATAAAAATTTCAAATTTTGTCCTTTAAAAAATATATAAAATTATACTAACAAATATCTTATTTATCCGTATTTCTGTTTAGTTCGGCACTTGTACTTAACTTTTGGTAAATACCTAAACCAATTATTATAAGAACAGCAGTGATAATAAGAATAGCAGGATATATTAAGTCTGAAATATCTTTTGTACCTGCTTTAAATATATATACAAGTCCCTCAACACTAACAGCAATAGAGATAATAGTCATAATCTTAGTCAGTGTTCTTCTAGCTTCTGCTGGCTCTCTTAACTCTTTGTTTCTTAATACCTCTTCTTCAATCATATATTTTGCAATATCTAAAATCGCCATAGAAATAATAACTGTACCTATTGATTGAAGCATTGTCAGAATAAAATCTTTATTTGTGCTGAAGTCTTTTATGGCATATATAACTTCTGCTGTAGACCAACATAAAATAACTAAAGACATCGAAGCTAAAACTACAGAAAACAGTAAATAAATAACTGTAGTAATACTTTCAAAAATAGACCTCATAAGACCTCCCATTAAAGTTTATACTTTTGTAACATATTAGATTGAAAAATAACTTAAGTATGAGAAAATATCTTATAAGGTCACATAAAATTATTTTGGTAGTAGGGGTGCCCCATGTGAATGGGGCGGGGACTATTATTAAGTTTTGCCAAAACTATGCTTAGCTAGATTATAATAAGTTTTTATAATATAATTAAAGCTTATATTATAACTATAGCTTATGTATAACCATAAAAAGATAGTAGCTTGATAAAGATTAAAAGTAAATTAAATGAGTCTAATAAAATCAATACTGTAATAAAGTAAAGTAATAGAACTTTAAGTTTATAAAAGTTAGAATTCGCCATAGAGATTAAAAAATACAAACAACTATAACTCTATATCAAAGTGTACTCACAAAACATTCTCCTAAAATCATATTTTATTTTTTATAACATATTGAGTACACTTTAAATGAATTATTATCAATAACAGATTTTACAAAGTTTATTAGTAAAGTTCTTGGAGGTTTAAAACTACATTCTAAAGTAGAAGATGATTTAAAAGAACTTAATAACGCACTTAAAGTACAAGTTTTTAAAAAAGCTAATAATAGATTATAAAAAATATGAATTGAGAAATATAAGTTAAAATTTAGGTTTCTTCTTTTACAAAATAGTGGTTTATAGAGAATTTTTGTTTGTGGTGCGACCGATGGGATTTGAACCCATACACCTGTAAGGCACTACCCCCTCAAGATAGCGTGTCTACCAATTTCACCACGGTCGCAAAAAAGAAAAAGTATAATACAAAAATTATACTTAATATTTTTATAAACGATAGGAAATAAGATTAAAGCTTTTGCTTTAACCTTACTATTTATTTTCCTTGGAAATTCTTTTCATTTACTGCATCTAAGATATGTTTTGCGATATATGAAGTGTTTGAAGCGATTTGGTGTGTCTCATTTGCTACTGATGCGTTGTTTTGTGTTTGTTGATCTAATCTTGTAATTACATCATTGATTTGTTCTATACTTGTTTTTTGTTCACTTGAAGCTTTTGAGATATCTTGAATTGTTTCAGTTGTTTTACTGATATTTTCACTTAGTTTATTATAACCTTGTATCATATCATCGGCGATATTTTTACCATTTGTTGTTTTTTCTGATGCAACTTCTACAATACTTTTAATATCTTTAGCAACTTCAGCACTTCTTGTAGCTAGATTTCTAACTTCTTGAGCAACCACTGCAAAACCTTTTCCTGCTTCACCTGCTGTTGCTGCTTCAACTGCTGCGTTTAGTGATAAGATATTTGTCTGAAATGCGATATTATCAATAGCAGTTATAGCCTCTGCGATTTGTTGAGTTTGTTCATTTATCTCATCCATAGATCTAACTGTTGTTGATGCTAGTTGTTGACCTTGCTTAATCGATGTTGTCAACTCTTCTGAGTTTCTTGACATATCAGATACTCTATTTGTGTTATTTACAATAGTGCTAGTTATCTCTTCAACTGCAGCAGCTGTCTCTTCTAGTGAAACGGCTGTATCATTTGAGGCTTTGTTTAAAATATCTACATTTTTAAGAAGCTCTTTTGAACTTGTGTCAAGTTTTAGTCCATTTTCTTTATTTTCTTGAAGCATTTTGTTAATTATTGTACATAAGTCATTTAACCCTCTTGAAATTTTACCATCTGGGTTATCTATCATCTCTACAAAGTCAAGTTTTGAGTATTTTTCAAGTTTCTCTAAAATAGGATTTATATCACTATTTACATTATCATTGATAGTTTTAATCATTTCATTTAGTATCTCTTTTAATTCATTTAGAGATTTATTTGAAGTTCTACTTTTTACTTGTAAGTCTAGTTTACCATTGTTTATATGATTTACTACATCTTTAACCTCTTCGATTAAGTTTCTATCTTCTTCAAAACTATTTGAAATAAACTTCATCTCTTCATTTATTATTGTTCCCATTTTTCCAAGTTCATCATCTGTGTTTATTTTAATCTCTTTGATAGTGCTCTCTTCTCCTTTTAAATATTTGAAGAAGAACTCTAACCCCTCTTGTACAGTTTTAATAGGAGCAAGAACTTTTATAAGCGAATAGAATATAATAGATAAAATAATTACAAGAAGTACAACAAATAAAGCAATTTCTTTTATTAAATCAGAGAAAATTTCATCTATAATCTCTTCTTTATCAAGTTGGATGATAAGTTTCCAGTTTGTATTATCTATATTACTATACGCTGCTAAAATATCTTTACCATCTAAAGTAGCTTCACCAAATGATGTCTTGCTATTAGTCTTTATTTGGTTAAATACTTCACTTTGTTTTTTTAGTAAATCTTTATTTTCATGAATCAAAATCTTTCCCTCTTCATCAACTAAGTAAGAGAACCCTGTCTTTTTTAACTCAATATTTAAAATAGTTTTTACAATAGTATCAATAAATATATCAGAACCAACTACACCTAAAAACTCTCCATTTTTTACAAATGGAGTATAAACTGTCACAACTAGTTTTTTTGTAGTTACATCAACATAAGGTTTTGAGACACCTGACTTTTTTGTTTTCATTGCATCTTTATACCAAGGTCTCACCCTTGAATCAAAGTTATTTTCAGCTTTGTTTAGAACACTTCCGTCTGAAAGTATTAAATTACCATTTGACTCTTTTCCTAGATATAAATCCACAAAATTACCAGACTCTTTTCCAAGTTCAAGCTTGCTTATTAACTCTTTATTTGATGAATTAAGATTTGCAGATGGTAATTTACTTGCAACTGCTTCTACAATATCAATCTTAGAATCAAGAAAACTCTCAATAAAATGAGAACTAGCCTTAGCTAGATTTACTTCCTTGTCTTTGATGATGTCATAACTAGAGTTATATTTATTTTGAGCATTGTAGAAACCTAAGATTATAAAAGATATAGCAATACTTATTAAAGTAAGTGCTAAGATTTTTGACTTCAAACTATTTAACTTCATAGCTTTTCCTTTTGATATTATACATATTGATTATGCTTCTAAAATAAGAATAACATAAAAAAGTGTCAAAATGGTAGCAAAGTATTGTATAAAATATATGATATTGTATGGAAAGTTGTATTAGTTATAAAAAGTAGTCAAAAAAAAAGGCCAAGAGTAAAAAACTCTTGACCTTTTTAAAGATATTTATAAAATCTGTAGTTTTATAAATTACCCTAAGAATGGGTTTGAATATAATGCAATTAAAGCAATAACAAGTGTATAAATAACTTGTGCTTCAACAAGTGCGATAGCAATGAACATAGTAGTCATTAACTTTCCACCTAAACCAGGGTTTCTAGCAGTACCAGCAATAGTTGCAGCAGCAGTGTTACCCATACCAATAGCACCACCTAATGCAGCTAAACCTAAACCAATACCTGCAGCAACTACAGAGTAAGCTTTAATCATAGATTCACCATCAGTTGCAGCAAATGCAAAACCTGATAATGCTAACATTAAAAGAACGATTTTTTTCATTCCAGATTCCTTCATTAAAAATATTTATTTTACAAAGTCCGTTCGGCTTGCGTTTCCCTACTTATCACTTTGATTGGCGATATTATATCCGTAGGTATATTAAACATTCTTTAAACAAAACCATACAAGAAAATTTTGTAAGTTTTTTTTCAGTTATAATAATGCAAATATAATCATAATGTAAAATTTATTTGGTAAAATTAATCAATAACCTATGTTATAACACAAAGGAAAGACCATGAATAAGCTTTTTTTCTCTCTAACTTTAGTGATTGTTATTATGATTTCATCAGTTTTTGGACTTTTATTTACTCAGCCTGGAAACAACATAATAGCTTCATATATAGAAGATACAGTAAATAATAAAAGAGAAGATATAAACTTTAAAGTTGAAAATCTAACTCTTAGTTTTGATACTTTGAACTTTAGTGCAAACTTTGCAGATAAATCAAAGATTGATATAAAAGGTGATTTAAAAATATTAGAAAAGGTTGTAGATTTAAAATATGTAGTTGATATAAAAGAGTTATCAAACCTACAAAATCTAACAAAACAGAAACTAAATGGACCATTTTACACATCAGGAACATTTAAAGGAAATGACAAAGAGGCTATAGTTCAAGGTTTATCAAATGTAGCAAGTAGTGAAACTTCTTATATGATAGATATGGTAAACTTTGAGCCAAGTAGTATAAAACTTGATGTAAAAGAGGCAAAGGTAGATGAACTTCTATATTTAGTGAATCAACCTATAATGACTACAGGAAAATTAAATATAAATGCAAATATAAAAAATGCAGATCCTAAAAACTTAGCAGGTACTATTGTATCTACAGTATTAGATGGTGAAGTTTCAAATAAATATTTAAGTAATACCTTACAAAGAAAGATAACTACTCCAATTACTTACAAGACTAGAACAAATGCAGTTTTAAAAGAAGGAACGGTTTTAGCTAACTCATCTGTTGTGAGTTCTGTTGCTACACTTGTATCAAAAAAGACAATGATTGATTTAAATAATTCAGCAGTAGAGTCAAAATACAACCTAACTATACCAAATCTTTCAAAGCTTGAAGAGTTTATAGGTATGAAATTAAATGGTGAGTTTTCAACTTTAGGTGATATAAAAGTTCAAAACAGAGTTGTAGATATTACTGGAACAACACCACTTTTCAAAAGTTTTACAAAATACAAAGCAAGATTAGAGAACTCAAAAGTTGAGTATATAAATGTTGATGTAAAAAATGCAAGAGTAAAACAGCTATTAGCTACACTAAATCAGCCATCTTATGCAAAAGGTAATTTAAATATAAATGCAGATATTCAAAATGCAGATATAAACAACCTAAAAGGAAAAATTACTTCAAGAATAACTGATGGTTTAGTTACAAATAAAGTAGTAAACAAACAGTTTAATCAAAAGTTAAAAGACAAAATAAGCTTTGCTTTAAATACAACAACAAATCTTCAAGGAACACAAGCTATCACAAAAGCTATTCTGGATTCAAACAGAGCGAAACTAGATATAAATAATGCGGTTTTTGATGTAAAAAAAGCAGCTTTAGACTCAAAATATATTTTAGATATTCCTGATTTAAATAAATTAGAAGATATAACTTCTAAAAAACTAAGAGGTGCTGTTAAGTTAACAGGTGAGCTTAAAACTAAAAAAGATGAGTTATTTGCTACTGGAAAATCGCAGCTTTTAGGTGGAGATATAAACTTCAAGCTTAAAAACGATGATTTTACAGCAAATATAAAAGATGTTGAGATAAAAGAACTTACAAATATGCTTTATTATCCTAAGGTTTTTGATTCAAAATCTGATTTAGACTTGAAATATAATCTTGCTTCAAAAGCTGGTTCAATTACAGGAAAGCTTATAAATGGGCACTTTTTAGAAAATGAATTTTCAACTTTGATAAATCAGTTTGCAAAATTTGATCTTACAAGAGAAGTATATAAAACTGTAGATATAAATAGTGATATTAAAGATATGGTTTTAGATAGTGTTATTTCAATGAAAAGTGAAAATACTCAAATTGATGTTACAAAATCTATATTAGATTTAAATAACTCTTTTGTAGATGCAAATATAAAAGCCAAGATAAAAAATACAGGTTTAGCTTTTGCAGTTAAAGGTGATATGCAAAACCCAAGTATAAAACTTGATACAAAAAATACTTTAAGAAATAAGATTGAAGAAGAGATAAATGAAAAGATTGGAAATAAACTAAAAGAAAAATTAGGTGATGAGGGTGCAAAAGAGATAATTAACAACTTTAAATCACTTTTTTAAAAGGTTTATGATAATTATTATCAATTTTAAGATAACTTAAAGTTCCTTTTTGTTTTAATTTCATTAACGATAATTGATATTAAAATTAAAAAGGAACAAAATGTTAAGAAAATCTAAAGTATTAGCTGCCTCTTTATCTTTTGCAGCAGTATTAGCACTAAGTGGTTGTACTCCATCGCAACAAAATCAAGATGTAGCAAAAATAGAAAGTGTAAAATCACAAAGTATTTTATCAGCTTACTCAGATATTGCATTAGCAAATTATGATGATGCATTAAAAGATGCAATTAATTTAAAGTTTAGAATTGATGCATTCGCAACAAATCCAAATGAACAAACTTTCCAAGAAGCAAAAAAAGCTTGGCTATTATCTAGAGAGTCATATGGACAAACTGAAATCTTTAGACTATCAAATGGTCCTATTGATGCAGAAGAGGGTTGGGTTGCTGATGCATACGGTGCATTAGAAGGACAATTAAATGCTTGGCCATTAGATGAAAATATGATTGATTATACAGTTGATGCAAATGGTGAAAAAACATCAGGAAATATTATTGATACAAATGGTGTATTTAATCCAGGTGGAGAAGAGGCTCAACCTGTAAATGTAAATAATATCACAGTTGATGCATTAACAGCATTAAATGAAAATGGTGGTGAAGCTAACGTATCTACAGGTTATCATGCTATTGAGTTCTTATTATGGGGACAAGATCAAGACTACTCTAACTTTATGAAAGATTCAGTAACAAAAGGTGCTTTAACAGCAGGTCAAAGACCTTTATCTGACTTTACAAATGATAGCAAAGCTCAAAGAAGATTAGCTTATTTAAAAGCAGCAGCAGATAAAGTTGTACAAGATTTAAAAGTTGTTAAATCAGCTTGGGAAAAGGGTGTTGATGGTACAACTGGATTATATCAAGCAGCATTACAAGGTGAATTAACAGGTGCAAATGCTAATAAAAATATTCCTACAAAAGAGGCATTAAGTCAAATCCTTGCTGGTATGGGTGTGTTTATTAAATCTGAGTTAGCAAATGAAAGAATTGCAGTTGCAGTATTAACTCCATCTGAAGAAGATGAGCACTCTTGTTTCTCTGATAATACACATAGAGATATTTTAACAAACTATTTAGGATTTAAAAATATTTTAACTTCAACATATAATGGTAAAAAATATGGACCATCTATGTTAGATGCAGTTGATGCCCAAACTAAAGCTAGAATTGTTAACTTAATGGGTTCTATTGAGTCAAAAATCAATGAGATTGATAAACTTGCTAAAACAAAAGAGCACTTTGATTATCAAATCCATTTAGGAAATCCACACGCTAAAAATATTGTAAAACTTAAAAATGAAATGAGAAAGCTTGGTGATGAAATGGTAAATGTTGCGAAAGCTTATGGAATTGATTTAACTACTGATGATGTTACAGATGCAGAAGAGACAAAAATTTAATTTATCTTTATTATCTAAACTAATTCTTTCAAAAAGCCTTGTAGCCATAATGGCTACAGGGCTTTTTGCGGTTAATGACAAAGGCAAATATTTTTCAAATGATAATCATAAGTCTTTATTAGAAAAACCAAGAAAAGGTTTAAGTAATGAACAATACGACCAGTTTATATTAGGAAGAAGTTTTTTTACAATTCCTTGGGTTGAGGCTCCAAGTGCTACTACTGCAAGGGATGGATTAGGACCACTTTTTAATGCAAACACCTGTAAAAGTTGCCATCCAGGAAATGGAAGGGGTGAACTTTATACTAATGACAATAAAGTATCAAGATCATTAGTTGTAAGAGTATCTATTCCAAGTGATGGTTCAAAAAAGCACGAGACGCTTGCTAGTAAAATGGGATTTGTTCCCCATGAGGTTTATGGAAACCAAATATCTATAAATGGTGTTCATGGAGTACCTTTTGAAGCAAGAGTAAAAGTTGATTTTGAAAAGATAAAAGTAGATTTTCCAGATGGGGAAAAAGATACAATTTTAAAACCAAAATATGAGTTAGTAGATAAAAATTACGGTGATTTAGATGATGCTATTTTATCTTATAGAATGGCTCAAACAATGCATGGTTTAGGAATGATTGAAAAAATATCAGATGAATCTATTTTAGCAAATGAAGATATAAATGACAGTAATGGCGATGGTATCTCAGGAAAAGCAAATAGAGTTTACTCTCCTTTAACTAAGCAAGAGGCTATAGGAAGATACACATGGAAAGCTAGTGCACCTAGTATCCTTGAGCAAGTTGCAGGTGCAGCAAACAATGATATGAGTATAACCACTTCTTTACATATAAATGACAACTGTACTTCTTCACAAAAAGAGTGTAATGAAGCACCAAAACCAAGACACAAAGAGGATTTACCTGATTTAAGATTAGGAGCGATTGATTTTTATATTAGAAATTTAAGAGCATATGAACCTATTAAAGATGAGGAGTTTAAAGAAGGGTTAGAGGTATTCAAAGCTTTAGATTGTGCAAAGTGTCACACTACAAGTTTTAGTACAGTAGATGGATTTGAAGTCTCACCTTACTCAGACTTTTTACTTCATGATATGGGTGAGGGATTAGCTGATGGTAGAGTTGAGTTTGATGCAACAGCAAGTGAGTTTAGAACAGCTCCTTTGTGGGGGTTATCACTTCATAAGAAAATAAACGGTAAAAATCCAAGGCTTTTACATGATGGAAGAGCGAGGAATTTTCAAGAGGCTATTTTATGGCATGGTGGTGAGGCAGAAAATGCAAAGCAAAAGTATATGAATGCTTCAAAACAGACAAGAGAAAAATTGATTAAATTTTTAGAGAGGTTATAATGAAAAAACTATTTTTAGGAACACTTATTTTAGTTACAAGCAGTTTTGCACAAACAAATCTACACTCTATTTTAAAAAATGTTTCAATACCAAATGTAAATAAAAGTATAGAGGCTGCAAAAGAGTTAAAGCAAAATCCAAATGCAAAAAATTTCACAAAATTAGTTAAAAACTGGAAAAAAGTTGAAGCTATGTATTTTGCTGGAAATATGAATGATAACTATATTGATACTCCAAGATATATAGATGTTTATCATAATCTAAAAGAGGATTTACATAAGCAGATGAAAAGGGCTTTAGAGTCTGATGATAAGCCAAGAATTGCACTATTTAAAAACTCTTTTAGAACTATAAATGCTTTAGAGTATGTACTTTTCAACGATGACAAAATCACAAAAAGAGAAAAACTTTTTGCAAAAATGATTTTAGATACTATTATCTCTAATCTTGAAGATATAAAAGGTGTTTATACAAAGTATTACAAAAACGCTTCAAAAGGTGAGAAGTGGGAAAACTCAATGATTATGAATACATTGATTTCTAGCTCTTATAAGTTAAGAGAGTGGAGAATAGGTGAACCAGCTGGATTAGCTGCAAAATATGAGGGTGATAAAGATAATAGTAGAGCAGAGTATTATCTAAGTAAGAACTCTAAAAATGCAATTGAAGCTATACTAAAAGCCCATGAAGAGGTGATTGGAGAAAAGGATTATAAAAACTTTGCTACTATGGCTAAAAAAGCAGGTGCAACAGAAGCTACAAATGCAGCACAAGAGGCTTTAAAAGCTACACAAGAGAAATTAAACTTAATCAAAAATGATGACTTTTCAAATGCTAAAGAGTTGTTTCTTAGTGCAAAAAGCTTTCATAACGCATACTACTTATCTTTAATCACAGATTTAGCAATAACTGCAAAGATATTAGACGCAGACGGAGATTAGAAAGTGAATGATATTTTTGTACTTGAGTATTTCATAGACCCCTCAAAAAGGGTCTTTATAGGATACTTACTAATATCTTTTTTTATAAGTGCTTTGTTTTTTTACTATAACAAAAGTAATTTAAGAGTAAATCTATCATCAAAGCTTTGGTTACATCCAAGTGCTAAACTTGATTATTATTACTTTTTTATTGGGTACTTTATAAAAGTGTTTATGTTATTTCCTATAATACTTAGTGCAAAAACTGTAGCACTGTTTGTAAATAAACAGTTATATCTAGCTTTTGATTTTTATCAAAATAGTTATTTCTCTTATGAAGTTGTGATTGTTATGTATACTGTGGCTATTTTTGTAGTAAGTGATTTTACTAGATATTGGTTGCATAGATTTTTACATACAATTCCTTTTTTATGGGAGTTTCACAAGATTCACCATAGTGCAAAGGTATTAACGCCTATTACATTTTATCGTGTTCATCCTGTTGAAAATTTACTTTTTGGACTTAGATACTCACTTAGTATTGGTGTAGTAACAGGGGTGTTTATATACTTTTTTGGTGCGATGATTGACTTGTATACAGTATTTGGAGTTAATATTTTTATATTTGTTTTTTCAATGATTGGAGCAAATCTAAGACATTCACACGTGGCGTTTTCTTATCCTAAGTTTTTAGAAAGATTTTTTATCTCTCCAAAACAGCATCAAATACATCATAGTAAGAAGTATTTTAATAAAAACTATGGAGGGTATTTAGCTATTTGGGATAGGATGTTTGGTTCTTTGAAGTATTCAAAGGATGTGAGTGTTTTAAAGTTTGGACTTAGAAAAGAGCAGATGAGGGATTATAACTCAATACTAGCACTATTAATCAGACCATTTAAAAATCTTATAGTAGGGGGAAGATTTTATGAAATATTTAAAACTAACAAGTCTTAGTTTAGTAGCTTTATTTTTTGCTGCTTGTACAAATAATGCTGAGGTTTCAAAAGCAAAACAGTTGGAGTTGCAAAAGCAAAAAGAGCAGTTAGGTAAGGTTCTATTTTTTGATAAAAACTTATCAAAAAATAGAACAATGGCTTGTTCAACTTGTCATAATCCAAAAGCAGGTTTTGCTGATGATAGAGAAAATGGGGTTAAAAAGATGGCTTCTCTTGGTGATGATCAAAAGTCATTAGGTGATAGACAAGCACCAAGTGCAGCTTATGCAATGTTTTCACCAAAATTTCATTATGACAAAGAAAAACAGCAGTATATAGGTGGTCAGTTCTGGGATGGAAGAGAGGCTACTTTAGCAGGACAAGCAGGAGGACCACCAACAAATCCAATTGAGATGGGAATGCCTAGCAAGAAAGCTGTAGTAGATAGAATCAAAGAGAATGAATATTATATTCAAACATTTAAAAATATATATGGAAAAGACATTTTCAAGTCAAATAAGAAAGCTTATAAAGCTATGAGTGATGCAATTGAAAAGTTTGAAATGACTAAAGAGTTTGCTCCTTTTGATTCAAAGTATGATAGATTTTTAAGAGGTGAGTATGAGCTAACTGTATTAGAGGATTTAGGAAGATCACTTTTCTTCTCAAACCAAAATAACTCTTGTGCAAATTGTCACGTTTTAAAAGGTGAAGATAGACTTGGTGAAACTTTTACAAACTATGAGTATCATAATATCGGTGTTCCAGCAAATGATGAGTTAAGAGCTAAAAATGGTGTAAAAGATATAGACCAAGGACTTTTAAATAACCCAGCAGTTACAGATGAAAAACATAAAGGTAAATACAAGGTACCAACACTTAGAAACGTAGCTGTTACAGCACCATATATGCATAATGGGGTTTTTAAAGACTTAAGAACAGTAGTAGAGTTTTATGATAAGTATAACAATGAAGATAGGAAAATAAACCCAGAGACAGGTAAACCTTGGAGAGAACCTGAAGTAGAGGGAACTATCTCATTAGATGATTTAAAAGCTAATAGACAAAGTGATAGAAAAATAAAGGCATTAGTAGCTTTTATGAAGTTACTAACTGATAAGAGATATGAGCATTTGCTCGAAGAAAATAATTAAATAAGATAAAAACAGTCTAGTTTTTATCTTTCTTTAATATAGGAACTCCTATAATTCTATAAAGGAGTTCCTATAAAAAAATTTATAAGTATAACAATAGTAATAACTATATTATCCATAAGTATACAAGCTTCAACTAACTATGATAGAAAGTTTAAAGAAATATCAAAAAATATAAAAACTTTAGTTAGTAAATATGAAGAAAATGTAAAAAAAGCAATAAGAGAAGAGAATAAAACACGTGCTACGTTTTTAGGTGAAACACTTATTTGCTTACAAAACTCTAGAAGTATGCGAGAAGTTCGAAGCTGTAAGCTTAAAGAAAACAAACGACTTATGAAAATGATAAAGTAAAACTATTAGAAAAGTCTAATAGTTTTTAAGAGGTTATTGGATTAAAAAGTACATAAAGTAAGCACTACTAAAATAAAATGTACTAGAGACAAAAAACAAAAACAGATTCTCATACTTTTCTAATATCTTTGTCATAAATAAATCCTTCTTTTGAATTTGTAATCATATAATATATTTTTTGACTTGTGTTTCATAGTTTAAAAATGTTAATTAATAAAGTTTACAAAAAAATTATCAATAATACTTTTGTGATACCTTCTTTTGATAATATAAAATTAATCAAATAAAAGGAGAAGCTTTATGAAAAATTATCTTTTAAAAATTACTTGCATTCAACTAAACGAATCCCCAACAGAGACTTCTTCTGATGAAGAAGAGGATGATTGGTATACATTTTGTCCATTTTTTTAGATTTTAAGATTTTTAAAACCTAAGGCTTTATATACTAGATGATATAAAAAATTAGGAGAGAATATGACTAAAAGAAGAGCACTAATCACAGGTGGAAATAAAGGTATTGGTTTAGCTGTATCAAGAGCACTTCTAGAGTTTGGCTATGAAGTAGTACTTGTAGCAAGGGACTTTGAAGAGTGTCCTTTAGTTGGTGTTGAAGATGTGACAGCTATTGAGTGTGATTTATCAAAACTTGAAGATTTACCAGCTTTAGCTAAAGAGGTTGGTGAGATTGATATTCTTATAAATAACGCAGGTTATATGCAACCTAAATACTCTTATGACAACTATCCAGTAGAAGCTAGAGATCATCTTATGAATGTAGATTTATATGCACCAGTTGAACTAATGAATCTATTTAGTGAGGGAATGAAAAAAAGAAAATTTGGAAGAATAGTAAATACAGCTTCAATAGCAGGACAAATAGGACATCCTGATGTATGGTATGGAATAGCAAAAGCAGGACTTATAAATGCTACAAAAATATATGCAAAGCTTTTAGGAAGTGATGGTATTACAGTAAACTGTGTAGCACCAAGTGCTGCTGAGACTGATATGCAAAAAGATAATGACGAAGCAAGAAAAAAAGCCTTTAAAGCAGCAGTTGTTACAAATAGATTTGCTGAACCGGAAGAGGTGGCTAAAGCGATTGTATGGTTAGCAACTGATTGTCCTGAGTATATAAATGGAATCACTATAGATATAAATAACACATATTACCCAAGATAATCTAACATAAATAAATATCTTTTTAATTACTTTTTAGAACAAATGTTCTATAATTTGAACAAATGTTCTAAAAAGGTTAAAAAGTGTCAACTACAAAAGAAAAAATCTTAGAAGAATCAATAAAACTATTTAATGAAAAAGGTTGCTTACAAACCTCCACAAGACATATAGCCACAAAAGTTGAAATAAGTGTAGGAAACTTATACTACTATTTTAAAAACAAAGAAGAGATAGTGTTATGTTTATATGAAAGATATATGCATTTAATAAACCTACAACTAACAAGTTTAGATGAAGAGATTGATGAGGCTTTTGACTACTATGAGTTTTTAATAAAACAGATGGATTATGAACTAAAGTTTAGATTTTTTAGATTAGAACTAAACAATATTTTTCAAAAGTTCCCAAAAGTAAGAAAAGCTATGGAAGATAGTATCAAACTAAAACAGAAGCAAATAGGTTTTGTATTCAAGCATCAAATAAAGTATGAATATATAAAACCCTTATCAAAAGAGGAGTTAGAGTTTGTAGTTTCTAATACATGGATTATTGTAGCAAAGTGGGAAGTTTACTGGATACTAGATAAGGTTAATGACGAGTTACAAAGAAGAAAAAGAGGTATTTTAAACTTTCTTTATTTTATAAAGCCTTACTTGACACAAAAAGGCTTAAAAGAGACAAAGCTTTTAGAATCAATACAGTACTTACAAAAAGGAATAAATAATGAAAATGGTTTATAGTCTTTTTTTACTTGTTTTATTATCAACTACATTAGGTGCAAAACAGTATGAAATAAGTATTTTATTAGATAAAAATTCAAGTAGATATATTGAGGGTATAAGACAAGAGACAAAAGATGTGTTTTTTAAGGAAGATAGTATCAACTATCATATAAATATATGTAAAGATAACTGCTATGAAAAACTATCTTCAGAGATTGATATAGCTGTTTTTAAAGCTTCTAAAAAGATAAAAAACAAAAATACATATCTTATAAACTACAATAATATCTCATCATTTTATGATCAAACAAGAGTTATAAAAGCCACATCTTTAGCTATATATGAGTTTTTAAAAGAGTCAAAAATAAAATCTGTTTTTCTAAGAAATACAAAAATATTTTTTGAAAAAGAGAAAAAGAATGATTCTTTAGAGGTATTAGAACTAGTTGATTTAAATACCTATATTAAACAAAACAATTATGATTATATACAAAATAAAAACAGTCAGAAACTTGACTTCCTAGAGATACAAGAAGCAAAAAGTAGCTATAAACCAAAAGTAACTCTTTTTTCAAACTATTCGCAGATTGATGAGGATAGAGCTAAGTATAGTCAAGGTCAATATCCTCAAAAAAAAGTAAGTACAGGAATAAAACTAAAGCAGCTTATTTACTCAAATCAAGCAATAAAAAACATAAAAATAAAAAGACTTTTATATAAAGCCTCAAAGCAAGGGTATAAAGCACAAGATGATGAGACACTTTATCGCTCAGTACTTCTTTATTTAAATATCATAAAAGCAAAAGAGCAGAAAAAAATCATCAATATAAAACGTGATTTTATCTTGAAAAATCTTGTTTTCTCAAAGCAAAGGGTTAAAATAGGAGTTCAAGATAGAAGTGATGTTTTTAGGTGGCAAAGTGAATTAGCAAATGCAAATATTCAATTACAAGACTCTAAAAAGCAACTTCAAGAGTTAAAGTTAGAACTTTTAAATAACTTAGGATTAGAAGATAACTATAGTTTTGTAAAGTATGATATGAGTAATCAAGTATTTAAACTTTTGGCAAAAGATGCGATAAATTATCTAAAAAACCAAAGAGTACAAGAGGCTTTTTTTGATTATCTTATAGATGAACATCCTATGTTAAAAGAGTTACAAGAGATACTTTTTGCAAAAAAAGAGCAAATAGCTATGAATAAACAAAGCTACTATACGCCAAAGCTTGCTTTTCAAGGTAGTTATAAGAAATATATAAGTAAAGAGGGACAAGGGGCAAATATAAATACACCTTGGGACGATAAAGAGTTTGAAGCAGTTTTAAATCTAAGTTTTGATTTGTATGACTCCTCACTAAAAGATATAAAACTTCAAAAAACAAAATTGGAGTATATAAATTTAAAGCTTTCATATAAAAAACTAAGAGATTTAATAGCAAAAAATGTTAAGACAAACTACTATTTTTTAGAGAAGTCATACAAAAATATAAGCTATTCAAAGAACTCACTTATCTCATCTAAAAAGAATTTAGACTTGATACAAGATAAATACAAAAATGGAAAATCAAACATCATAGAGCTTCTTGATGCACAAAACTCATATATAGTCTCAAAATCAAATCACAATATATCAGTTACAAAGTATTTGGAAAACCTTGTGTCTATTTACTTTTTTATAGGAAAGATAGATTTATTAGTTGATAAAAGTATAAAAAGAGATGTTGAAAATAAAATTGAAAGTATTATAAAGGACAAATAGTGAAAAGGATGTATCTATTAAGCGTGGCAGTTTTTGTACTGTTTAGTTTTACTGCTTGTGAGGAGAATAAAGTAAGAACTAAAAAAGAGGAGATAAAAACTGTTTTTATAACAACTCCAAAAGCTAAAAATGAAGATGAAAAAAGAGTTTTTACAGCTCAAGCCACTTCAAATAAAGAAATAAAACTAAGCTTTAAAGTACAGGGAAATATCACACATCTAAAACATAAAATAGGTGATGACATAAAAAAAGGCGAACTAGTAGCAAAGCTTGACTCTAAACCTTATGAGTTAAAAGTCTCACAAATAAATTATGCTTTAAGTGAAGCAAAAACAAAACTAATAAATGCAAAAAGTAACTACGAAAGAGTTAAAAAACTATATATAAATCAAAATGCAAGTGCAAGTGATATAGACAATGCAAAAGCCTCATACAATGCAGCAATAGCAAAGGTGGAAAATATAAAAAAACAGCTTGATTACGCAAAACTAAAACTATCATATACAAAGCTATACTCACCAATTAGTGGTTATATATCTTTAAAGTTTGTACAAGAAAATGAGAATATTGATATAGGAACACCAATAGTTCTTATAAGCGATAAATTAATAGATGAGGTTACAGTACAACTACCAGAAAATATAATAAATAAAGTAAAAAAAGATGAGAAAGTAAAAGTAGTATTTAACTCATTAGGAAGTAAATCATATAGTGCAAAGGTTTATGAAATCTCAAAATACTCATCTTCAAAATCAAAAACATACAAAGTTGTTGTAAAACTTGATAAACCAACAACTAAAATAAAATCAGGAATGTCAGCTGATATATACTTTGATTTAGTAAATAATAAAGCAAAAAGAGTATTTTATATTCCCTCAAGAAGTGTTTTAAAAGATAAAAAGGGACACTTTGTATATATAGCTTTAAAAGATGATAAATACCACACTATTAAAAAAAGATATATAAAAGTAGGGAAATTAACCTCTAAAGGTTATGAAGTTTTAGACAATATAAATGGCGATGAGTTGGTTTTAAAAGCTGGTATGACAGAGGTTTTTGAAAGTATGAAAGTAAAGATTGAAAATAGAAATAAGTTAGGGCAGTAGATATGTCTATTACAAAATTTTCCCTTGAAAAAAGTGTGGTAACCTCTATCTTTGCTATTATGCTTTTGGTATATGGGTTTATATCTTTTTTAGAGTTACCAAGAGCTAAAGATCCAGGCTTTATAATAAGAACTGCCACAGTTGTCACATACTTTCCAGGTGCAAGTGCAAAAAGAGTAGAGCAGTTAGTAACTGATAAATTAGAGAAAACTATTCAAGAGATGCCACAGATTGACAATATCACATCAACTTCTAAAAATGGTGTTTCTATTATCTTTGTAAATATCTTAGAAAAGTATAAAAATATGCGTGAGATTTGGGATACTCTAAGAAGAAAGGTGCAAAAAGGAGCAAGGACTCTACCTCAAACTGCTTCAAATCCCATAGTAAATGACGAGTTTGGAGATGTATATGGAACAATGCTCTCAATTACAAGTGATGGGTTGGATTATGGAGAGTTAGAGGATGTGGCAAAAGATACAAAAGATATACTTTTAAGATTAAAAGATGTGGCAAAAATAGAGCTTTTAGGAGTACAACCAAAAAGAGTATATATAAACTTTGATAGTTCAAAACTTGCTAAGCTAAATCTTAGTGCTTCATATTTAAAAGAGATATTACAACAAAAGAATATAGTCTATTCAGGTGGTGAAATAAAGGTTGAAAAGTCAAGGTTATCAATAGAACCATCAGGAAACTATAACAATCTAAAGCAGATAAAAAACACTATAATCCCTCTACAAACTAAAGAGTTTGTGTACTTAAAAGACATAGCAAATGTAGAGTTTGATTATGTTGATCCAAGTACTTATTTAGTTAGAAAAAACGCACAAAAAAGTATTATTGTAGCTATTTCTATGAAAGATGATGGTGATATTATAAGACTAGGAGAACAGGTTCATAAAGAGTTAGAGAACATAAAGTCAAAACTACCTTTAGGTATAGATATTCAAAAGGTTTTTAATGAGCCAAAAATAGTAGAGGATATAGTAGGAAACTTCGTAAATAATCTTCTTCAAGCAATGGCTTTAGTTATTTTGATTATGCTTTTTTCTTTAGGTTTTAGAACAGGCCTAATAGTTGCAGTACTTATTCCTATGTCTGTTTTAGCCTCATTTATAGTTATGAAAATATTTGATATTTGGCTTGATCAAGTATCACTTGGTGCACTTATTATTTCACTTGGGTTATTAGTAGATAGTGCTATTGTGATGAGTGAATCAATAATGGTTTTAATGCAAAGGGGTAAAAGTGTTGTTGAAGCATCTATTGAAAGTGCAAATGAGTTAAAAATCCCTCTTTTAACATCGGCACTTACAACATCAGCAGCTTTTTTACCGATATTTCTTGCTAAATCAACCACGGGAGAGTACACAAGTGCTATTTTTAAAGTAGTTACTATAACTTTACTTTGTTCTTGGGTTCTTGCCTTGACATTAACACCAGTATTAAGCAAATATTTTATGAAAAAAGGGAAGAAAGATAGTCAAAAACAGCAAATAACTCTTGTATATGAAAAGCTTTTAAAGTTTATACTTGTACATAGATATAAGACACTTTTTATGATTGTTCTTTTATTTGTAGGTTCTATTAAACTTATGGATTTTATACCAAAGAAGTTCTTTCCTCCTGCAAGTGAACCAACTTTTACAGCTGAGATTAGACTACCTGTTGGAACAGCTATTGAGACCACAACTAAAAGTGTAAAACAAATAGAAGAGTATATAAAAAACAAGTATATGCAAGAAGAGAATAAAAAAGTTGGAAATTTTGTATCCTTTATAGGTAAAAGTGCCCCAAGATTTTGGCTAGCATATAATCAAGAGTTAGCAAGTGTTGAGTATAGTACTATATTAGTAAATACCACTAGTTTAAACTATCTTGATGAGGTTAGAAAAGATGTGGAAAGATATGCAAAAGAGAACTTTCCTGATATGCAAATAAGTGCAAAGACATTAGGAAATGGTCCACCTGTTAAAAAGCCTATTGAGATTAGAGTTAGTGGTAAAGACACAAATAGACTTTTTACTATCGCATCACAAATTAAACAAGAGTTAAATACTATTTCAGGGGTAAAAAATATTGTAGATGACTGGGGAGTAAAAAGTAAAAAGCTTGTAGTAAATATAGATGAGGCAAAAGCACTAAAAGAGCAGATTTCAAACCTTGATATTGCACTATCTTTACAAAGTGCTATGAGTGGTTATAAAGTGACTACATATAGACAAAACGATGAATTAATACCTATAGTTTTAAGACTAAATGAAACTTCAAGAAATGATATAGATAGATTAAAGTCAATAAGCGTATATTCTCAAAAAAGTGGGAAAAATATACCTCTATCTCAGGTTGCTAGTGTTGATGTGGTTTATGAAGACTCTAAAATTATTAGAAGAGATAGACTTAAGACTATAACGGTTGCAGCAAATATAACAGCAAATGCAAATGC
>JASMTK010000029.1:0-14491 GCA_041694355.1 Arcobacteraceae bacterium
TTCCATGAAGTCCACCAGTTCCAAAGTAAAAAGAAAAGTCTTTATAGTTTAGATGTAAAGATGAAGCTTCATTTTTAGCATTTAGGGTACAAAATGAAGATAATTCTTCTAAGTCTTCTTTTTTTATATTTGAAAAAACTTCATTCATGGAGTTTGTATACTGTTTTTTTAGATATTTCAAAAGAGCTTTAAACTCAATACTTTCAAAACTTATGTAATCAAAAATAATCTCACCAAAGTTCAAAAAGTTTCTTACCGTTTGTCTTGGCTTCCCATTTATATAACATATATCTTTCCCAAATTTTTCTTCAAGATTTCGTATAAAGTATCTTTTTCCTATTTTAGTATCACTATAGTTGAGCATATTTTCATTATATTTTGAGCTCAAATTTTCTCTAAACTCTATGGCTTCTAGGGAGTGATTGAAAAAAAGTAGGGTTGCTTCAACATCATGTTTATTATATTTGATTAGATTATCAAATTCATCTGTTTTTAGATTCTTCCCAATAGTAAAGTTTAAATCCTCAATAGAATCCATACACATATTTACTTCTAAGACTTTTAAACTTACTCTTGTTGCTTTATAGTCAAAGTTATGTATTTTCATAAGGTCAAGTTGCTTTAGCTTTATAGAGTTTTTATCTTCTTTATAAATAGTGTTGTTTTTGATTAAATCATCTGCAAAAAGAAATGTTTTATAAATAAGCTCTTTTAGTTCATACTTAGTAGCATTTTTATAGATATATTGAAGTACTGCATAATCAAAGTTTAGGTTGTTGTATCCTACTAGTATCTTATTTGTTTTGCTAAGCCATTGTAGGGTTTTGAGAAGTTTTGCTAAGTCATTTTGTCTTGAACTTAATTCAAAAACTCTAATCTCTTTTGTTTGAGCATTTTGCATAACACATGTAAAGATATTTGGAAAGGTTTCTAGGTCATATATGTAGTATTTCATTGAAGCAATTATAGTTTATAAAAACTGTATACTTTCTTTGTACATAAAAAAAGGTAGAAGATAAAATCTCCTACCTTTATAGAAAACAGTTGGTAAATCTATCATCCACCATACATTAGATTTGGTAACCATAAAGATACCTCTGGTATGTAAGTTGTGATAAGTAATCCCACTAAGATAGTCATTGTCCAAGGGAATGCAGCAACAATAACATCTTTGATACTCATACCTGTAAGTCCTGATGTAACAAACAGGTTAAGCCCAACAGGTGGGGACACCATACCAAGCTCCATGTTGATTGTAATAATAATACCAAAGTGAATTGGATCAATACCTAAAGCAACAGCAACAGGTAATAATAATGGAACAAGAATCATAATAATCGCACTTGGTTCCATAAACGATCCAGCTAAGATAAGTAATAAGTTTACAACCAATAAGAACATATATTTATCTACATTTGCTTCAATTAGTGCTTCTGTAATTGATTGAGGAATATTCTCAATTGTTAAGAAGTGAGCAAATATCATAGCGTTAGCAATGATAAACATAATCATTGCAGTTGTTTTAGCCGATTCTAACGCTGTACCAAATACTTGAGTTAATTTTATATCTTTATAAACAAATACAGAGATAATAAACGCCCAAACACAAGCAACCGCAGCAGCTTCTGTAGGAGTAAAGATACCACCATAAATACCACCAATAACAATAACTATTGTCATTAGTCCCCAAGCGGCATCTTTCATCTTTTTAAGTCTTACACTCCAAGGTTGAGGAGTAGTTCTTTTAAAACCTAATCTTCTAGCACCTATATAAGTAACTACCATCATCATTACACCAAGCATGATACCTGGAACAACACCTGCCATAAATAGCTTACCAATAGAAACTTCAGCTGTTACACCATATACAATTAATACAATTGAAGGTGGAATTAAAATACCTAAAGAACCAGCTGTAGCAATAGTACCAACAGCATATTTTTTAGGATAACCAGCTTGCATAATTGCACCAAACATAATAGAACCAATAGCAACAACAGTTGCAGGAGAACTACCTGATACAGCGGCAAAAATAATCGATGCAAAAATTGCAGAGATTGGTAAACCACCTGGAAGGTGTCCTACAATTGACTTAGCAAATTCAATAATTCTAGTTGCAGCACTACCTTTTGATAGTAAGTTACCTGCAAGTACGAACATAGGAATTGCCATTAGTGAATAGTGGTGAACCTTTTCGAAAATCATTGCTGAAATTTCGATTGGAGAAATAGGCGTAAACATCATCAATGTAGCAAATGTCGCAGCACCTAGACAAATAGCAATTGGAGCTCCAAGAATAACTAGGAAGAAAAATATACCAAATAATACAGCTACACTCATTATAGCATTCCTCCTGTTTTCTTTTCTACGTCATTTACCATTTTGTTTAACTTTTCAACATGCTTGTTTTCATTGTCGTCATGTTTAACACCTAACTCAGCTAATACCATTTCAGCCTCACTCTCTTGTACAACTTTATCATGTGGAGTTCTTAAAATATGTACGATTTTTTCTCCTACTCTATAAGCTGCAAAAGCAAAAGAAACAGGTACAACTAAGTACACAATCCACATTGGCATATACCATAAATCGATTGATCTCTCATCTAAATCAATAACTAACTCTAAATATTCATAACCATAGTATGAAACTGCAGATAAGAATATGATAGTTACAGTGTGTGAGATAAGTAACATAGGCTTAGCTATTTTTGATGGAACTACATCTAACACAATTGTAACTGCAATATGAGCATCCTTTTTAAAACAGTACGCGGCAGCAAAAAATACACTCCACAAGAATAGATAAATACTTAATTCTGTTGCCCATACTAATGATGCATCAAATAAATATCTAGCAACAACATTAGTAAAAGCAATAGCAACACCGGCAGTAATGCCGATGGCAGCTATTGATTGGTTAATGAATCCAATTACTTTGCTTATAATACCAAACATAACTATTACTTAGTTGCGATTGTTTTCTTGATTAAATCTTCACCAATTTTTCTATCAGAGTAGAATTTTGGGTAGATTTTACTAACTTTTTGTCTCCATGCTTCTCTTTGCTCATCAGTTAATGTATGAATAGTTAACTTTCCAGTTTTCTCTGCATACTCTTTAATTTTTGCTAATTGAGAATCATTTAATTCTTGAGCATATTGTCTCTCTTTTTCAGTAGCTTCACTCATAGCTTGCTTTACATTTGCTTGTAAATCAGATGGTAATGAGTTCCAGAATCTTTTAGACATAACTACTAAGTAACCTAAGTAACCGTGGTTAGAGATAGTTAAATCAGTTTGAACTTCGTGGAATTTCTTAGTGTAAATATTAGAAATAGTGTTCTCTTGTCCATCAATAACACCTTGCTGTAACCCTGAATAAACTTCAGAGAATGGCATCATTTGAGGGTTTGCATCTACTGCGTGGAATTGCTCTTCTAATACTTTCGAAGACATAATTCTAAACTTTTGACCTTCAGCATCTTTTGGCTCAATTAAAGCTTTTGTTGATGAAGATAATTGTTTAAATCCATTATCCCAGAAATCTAAAGCTACGATACCTTTTGCAGTTACCATATCTTTTAACTCTTGACCAACCTCACCATCTTGAACTCTGTGTAAGTGATCAGCATCTTTAAATAAGAAAGGTAAATCAAACAGTGCTAATTGAGGTACAATTTTACCAAACTTAGAAAATGACGGTGCTGCCATTTGAACTGAGTTAAGTCTTAATGCTTTTAATACCGCACTATCAGTATATAACTGTGATGATGGGTAAATTTGAACATCAATCTTACCATTTGATAACGCCTCTAATCTCTTCTCAAAGAAATCTGCTGCTTTACCTTTTGGTGTATTTGGACTAACAACGTGAGAAAACTTTAAAGTATAATCCGCTGCTAAACTTGATGTAGTAACCATTGCTGCTGCAATTGTTCCAAGTACTAATTTTTTCATATCATCTCCTTAATTTTTTGATATAGAAAAATTATAGTGAAAAGTTATGTCACAATTATGTACAAAAATGTAAATTTTAAAAACTTACAAAGTCAATAAAATATTACTTTTTTAGGTCAATTAATATTAAAAATTAAGCTATATTTAATTATGTAATATCAAGTTCAATTTTTGTACATTTACAATATATATACAAGTTTTAAGTAGTGAATACAAGTTCATATAAAATAGCTTTTAACCATTTTTTAATTAAAATTAAGATATTATATCCCACTTTTCTAAGGAATATAAAAGAAATAAAAAAAAGGAAAATGATGGGTTGTAATTTAGACTTACTAACGTCTTTTAAAGACAACTGTGGTTTTGGTCTAGTTGCAGATATGCAGAATAGACCAAGTCATAAGAACTTAGAAGACGCAATAACTTCGCTAGAAAGAATGATGCACAGAGGTGCAGTGGCAGCAGATGGTAAGACAGGAGATGGTTCAGGTCTATTACTTTCTATGCCAGATGAATTTATGAGAAAGATTGCTACAGCTAAGGGTATTGATTTACCTGAAACTTATGGTGTAGCGATGATTTTTGCAAAAGATTTACAAGATATTGATACATTTAAAGAGTTCTGTGATAAGAATGATTTAAAAGTAGTATTAACTAGAGATGTACCAGTTGAAACTGAAGCATTAGGACAACAAGCATTAAGCACACTACCAAATATTACACAGGTGTTTGTTATCCCTAATACTTTAATGTCTTCAAAAAGATTTGAAGCGATGCTTTACTTAACTAGAAAAGAGTGTGAACACAAATTAAAACATAAAGAAGACTTTTATATTCCTACATTTTCATCTAAAGTTATAGCTTATAAAGGGCTTGTTATGCCTACGCATATCAAGAACTTTTATAAAGATTTAAGAGATGAAGATTTTAAAATTTCATTCTCTTTATTCCACCAAAGGTTCTCTACAAACACATTACCGCAGTGGAGATTGGCTCAACCATTTAGAGCAATAGCACACAATGGTGAAATTAACTCAGTTGAAGCAAATAGATTTAACGTAGAGGTAAAATCTGAACAAGTAAAATCTGAAATTTTTTCAGATGATGAAATGAAAAGATTATTACCAATTCTTCAAGAAGGAGCTTCTGACTCAGCTTCACTTGATAATATGTTTGAATTTATGCTTGCAAATGGTGTTGATTTCTTCAAAGCAGCAAGAAGTTTAGTGCCTGCTCCTTGGCAAAATGCTCCTCATATGGATTCAAGCTTAAGAGCTTTCTATGAGTACACAGCAACAGCAATGGAAGCATGGGATGGACCAGCAGCTGTCTCTTTGACAGATGGTAGACACATTGGTTGTTTAATAGATAGAAATGGATTAAGACCATCTAAGTATGTAATTACTAAAGATGATAAACTTTATATTACATCTGAGTACGGAACACTTAAAATTGATGAAGATAATGTAAGTGAAAGAGGAAGATTACAATCAGGTGAAATGATTGCACTTGACCTTAAACACGGAAAAATCTTAAAAGAAGATGATATCAATGATTATTTAAAATCATCACAAAACTATACTAAATGGTTAAATGATGATATGGATTATCTTCAAGAGTATATTGAAGAGTCTTTTATAAATACATCTGATTATAAAATGGATGATTTAGAAAAGAAACAAAAATATTTCAATGTAACTTATGAAGCAATTGATCAAATGATTGAACCAATGGCTAAAGATGGTAAAGAACCAGTTGGTTCTATGGGTGATGATACACCATTAGCATGTTTTTCTAAAGTAAATAGAAACTTTACAGACTTCTTTAAACAGAAGTTTGCACAGGTAACAAACCCTCCAATTGATCCATATAGAGAAAAAGTAGTAATGTCATTGGAGACTGGTTTTGGTAAAATTCATAATGTTTTAGATGAAAAACCAGAGTATGCAAAAAGATTAAAAGTAGCAAGTCCTATTTTAATGAAAGAGAAGTTTGAAGTATTATATTCATTTGGTGATCAAAACTCACCAAGATATGATGAGTACTACAAAAATAGAGTATTTTCAACAACTTTCAAAACTGATTTAAAAGCATCATTAGAGCAGTTAGCTTCTTATGTTGTTAAAGCAGTAAAAGATGAAAATGTTTCTGTTGTTATTTTAGATGATAGAGATGTTTGTGAAAATAAAAAGCTTATCCCAATGGCTATGGCAGTTGGATATATAAATAGAAAGCTTTTAAATGAGAAAATAAGACATTCTGTATCAATTGTACCTGTAACAGGTGAAGTATATGATCCACATATGGCTGCTGTTATGTTAGGGTTTGGTGCAACTGCTATGTATCCATATATGATGTATGCTACTACTTTATCTTTATTTGAAAGAAAAGATGTATCTAAATATGAGATGCAAAGACTTCTTAAAAATACTCAAAAAGCATTAAATGCTGGACTATTAAAAATTATGTCAAAAATGGGTATTTCTACAGTTGCCTCTTATAGAAACTCTTCATTATTTGATGTAATTGGATTAAATGATGAGATTATCAAAGATTGTTTCCCTGATGCTTATACTGACTTAGCAGGATTAGCATATGAAGATATTGAAGAGAGAATAGAAAAATCTCATTTTAATGCATACCATGATGATAACTATATGTTCCCATTAGATTTAGGTGGATTCTACAAATATATTAATGGTGGTGAATACCATGATTATGGTCCAGCTACTACAAGAGCAATGCACAATAAAAATGCATCTAAAAAAGAAGATATTTCTGATTTTGATGGATTAAAAGAAATAGTTGAAAATAGAGATAAGAAATTTATTAGAGATTTCTTCGATTTTAACTCTGATAAAAAATCAATTTCAATTGATGAAGTAGAGCCAAAAGAAGAGATTTTCAAAAGATTTGCAACTGCTGCTATGTCATGTGGTTCTATTTCACCAGAAGCTCATGAAGCATTAGCACAAGCAATGAATACAATTGGTGGTGCATCAAACTCAGGTGAGGGTGGTGAAGATCCAAAAAGATTTAAGACTCTTAAAAACTCTAAGATTAAACAGATTGCATCAGGTAGATTTGGTGTAACTCCTGGATACTTAAGAAGTGCAGAAGAGTTACAAATTAAAGTTGCTCAAGGTGCAAAACCAGGTGAGGGTGGACAGTTACCAGGACATAAAGTAACACCATTAATTGCTACACTTAGACATACAGTTCCAGGTGTTACACTTATTTCACCACCACCACATCATGATATTTACTCTATTGAGGATTTAGCACAGTTAATTTTTGATTTAAAACAAATCAACCCATTAGCAAAAATTACTGTTAAATTAGTATCATCTATTGGAGTTGGAACAATTGCAGCAGGTGTTGCAAAAGCATATGCAGATAAGATTATTATCTCAGGTGGAGATGGTGGTACAGGTGCTGCTCCATTGACATCTATTAAACATACAGGTAACCCATGGGAAATGGGATTAGCAGAAGCACATAATGCATTAAAAGCTAACCATTTAAGAGATTTTGTACATGTACAAACAGATGGTGGTTTAAAAACTGGTTTAGATGTTGTTAAAGCTGCAATGTTAGGTGCCGAGTCTTATGCATTTGGTACAGCTGCATTAACACTTCTTGGATGTAAGATTTTAAGAATTTGTCACACAAATAAGTGTTCTGTAGGGGTTGCAACTCAAGATGAAGATTTAAGAGGCCACTTCCAAGGAACAGTTGAAAGACTTATCTCATACTTTACATTTATAGCTGAAGAGATTAGAGAGATTCTTGCTAAATTAGGTTATAAATCATTAGAAGAGGTTGTTGGTAGAAGTGACTTATTAAAAGTTATTGATGATGAGTTTGCACAAAAGTTTGATTTCCAAAATGTATTAAGAAATATTGAGGGTAAAGATACTTGTCAGAAAGATTCAAATGAGCCATTTGATGATAATAAATATGAAAAGGAACTTTTAAAGAAAGTACACAGAACAATTGAGAATCCAAACTCTCCTGTAAAAATTAGTACAGATATTTCAAACTTAAACAGATCATTTGGTGCTTTAATTTCTGGTGAAATTGCAAGATATTATGGAGATGCTGGATTACCTGAGAACTCTATTAATATTAATTTAAAAGGAATTGCTGGTCAATCATTTGGTACATTCTTATCAAATGGTGTTAATCTAACTTTATCTGGTGCAGCTAATGATTATGTTGGTAAAGGTATGAGTGGTGGTAAAATCATCATAAACCCTCCACACCAAGGTGAGAAATTTGCAGGTGCTGGTAATACTTGTTTATATGGAGCTACAGGTGGTAAGCTTTATGTAAGAGCAAGTGTTGGTGAGAGATTTGCAGTTAGAAACTCAGGTTGTGTTTCAGTTGTAGAGGGTACAGGAGATAATGCTTGTGAATATATGACAGGTGGTATTGTTGTTATATTAGGTAAAACTGGTGTTAACTTTGGTGCTGGTATGACAGGTGGTTTATCTTTTGTATATGATCCAGAAAAAGTTTTTGTTGATAAAATAAATCAAGAATTAGTTGAAGCTGTTAGAATTGATACAGATGATACTGAAAGAGAAAGATTATACTTAAAGAGACTACTAATTGATTATATACATGAAACTGATAGTGAAAAAGCTGAATATATATTAGAAAACTTTAGAGCTGAAATAAGAAACTTCTGGATGGTTAAACCTAAGAATATGACAGTTCTACCATTAGATCCAGATGAGGGAGATTAAAATATGATTAATTTTACTAAATTTGAAAGAATAAATCCTGAAAAAAGGGATGTACTTCAAAGGTTAAAAGACTTCAATGAAATCTATGAAGTTTTTGGAAAACAAAGAGCTAAAGAGCAAGCAGATAGATGTATGCAGTGTGGTGACCCATACTGTCATACGGGTTGTCCTTTAGGAAACTATATTCCAGCTTGGTTAAAGCAAACAGCTACAAAAAATTTAGATTTTGCTTTTGCTTTATCAAATGAAACATCTCCTTTCCCTGAAATTCTAGGTAGAATTTGTCCTCAAGATGTTCTTTGTGAGGGGGCTTGTTCTTTAAATACAGGACATGGTGCTATTTCAATTGGTGCTATTGAAACACACATTAGTGAGCAAGCATTTCAAAGAGGAATGAAACCAAAATTTGCTACAACAAAAAATGATAAGAAAGTAGCAATTATTGGTTCAGGACCTGCTGGTATATCTGCAGCTACATTTTTACTAAGAAGAGGATTCAATGTAGAAATGTTCGAAAGAGATGATAGAGCTGGTGGATTATTAATGTATGGAATTCCAGGATTTAAACTTGATAAAACTGCTGTTGAAAGAAGAGTAAACTGGTTAGTTGAAGCTGGTATGAAACTTCACTTAAATTGTGAAATTGGAAAAGATAAATCAGCAAAAGAGTTAGAAGATGAGTTTGATGCAATTTTCTTAGGAATAGGTGCAAAAGCTGGTAGATTTGCAGGTATTGAGGGTGAAAGCGAAGCTTCAAATATTCACTTAGCAATGGACTTCCTAACAGGTATCCAAAAAAGAAACTTAGGTAATGCTGATGTTAACTATATAGATGTACAAGATAAAAATGTAGTTGTTATTGGTGGTGGTGATACTGCTATGGACTGTGTTAGAACATCTGTAAGAGAACAAGCAAAATCTGTAAAATGTCTTTACAGAAGAGATGAAATCAATATGCCAGGTAGTAAAAAAGAGGTTGTAAATGCAAAAGAAGAGGGTGTTGAGTATATGTTTAATGTATCACCTAAATCTTTTAAAGTAGAAGATGGAAAAGCATTTGCAGTTGAATTACTTAAAACTTCAATGAGTGAACCTGATGAATCTGGAAGACAAAGAGTTGTTATAGAAGAAGGAACAGAGTTTATTGAAGAGGCTGATGTTGTAATTATGGCATTAGGATTCTCACCTGAGGCACCTGAGTTTTTAAAAGAGTTAAATGTTGAAACAAACTCTTGGGGTGGTGTAGAGGCAAATAACTATCAAACAAGCAATGAAAAAGTTTATGTTGGTGGTGATTGTCAAAGAGGTGCTCACCTTGCTGTAACAGCTGCTGCAGATGGAAGAGAAGCTGCAAAAACAATAATTGATAAACTTTCATAAAAAAGTACTAAACCTCTATTAGGGGTTTAGTTACAACTTAAGTGACATTTAACAAGCTCAAAATCTTATTACTATAAGAAATTATTAAAGAATATTAGGTTATAAATCCATCATTATATTTTTAAACTAGGGATTGGTGTTATTATATGTCTTTAAAAATTACTGATGAATGTATTGCATGTGATGCATGTAGAGATGAGTGTCCGAACTACGCGATTGAGGAGGGGGATCCAATATATATTATTGATCCTGATAGATGTACTGAGTGTGTTGGGCACTTCGAGGAGCCTTCATGTGTAGAAGTTTGTCCTGTTGACTGTATTATGGTAGATCCAGATAATCAAGAAACAATGGAAGAACTTCAATTTAAGTATGAGCAATTAGCGGAAGAAGAAGCCTAATGGCAAAGGTAACAACTATAATAGATATTGGGTCAAACTCAATGCGTATGGTTGTACTTGAAAAAAGCAGTAGATATGCTTTTAATTTAGTTAATGAAACTAAAAGTAGAGTAAAAATTTCTGAGGGTTGTTATGAAAACAATGGCAATCTTCAAGATATACCAATGCAAAGAGCCTTTGAATCTTTAAAATCTTTTTTAAATATATCAAAATCACTTAAATCAAGAAAAACTATTTGTGTGGCTACATCTGCGTTAAGAGATGCACCAAATGCAAAAGTATTTTTAGACAGAGTTAAAAAAGAACTGAAACTAAGTATTAAAGTAATTGATGGTGAAAAAGAGGCTTTTTATGGAGGAATAGCAGCAGCTAATCTAATCCATGATGATAGCTTTATTACTGTTGATATAGGTGGTGGTTCTACAGAATTTGCTTTTGTAAGAAATGCACAAATTGAAAAAGCTGTATCTTTAAATATTGGTACAGTAAGAATTAAAGAACTTTTCTTTAGTAAAGGTGATATAAGTGGTGCTAGAAAATATATTCTAGATAATTTAAAAGAGCTTTTTGATTTAGACTTGCCTATTCCAAAAACTGTAGTTGGTATTGGTGGAAGTATAAGGGCACTTTCAAAAGTTATAATGAAAAAAAATGATTATCCTTTAGATATTTTGCATGGTTATAAATACAAAGTTGATAATGAATTAAAGACATTTGAAAAAATTGTAAAATCTGACAATCTAAAAGAACTTAAAAGATTAGGAATTAAAAAAGATAGATTTGATACTATAAAAGAGGGTACTTTTATATTTAAGACTATCTTAGAAGAGTTAGATACTCAAAAAGTAATAACTTCAGGTGCAGGTGTTAGAGAGGGAGTTTATTTAACTGATTTGTTAAGAAGAAATAACTACAAATTTCCTTCAAACTTTAATGTTAGTGTTAGAAGCTTACTAGATAGATTTGAAACTGATAAAAAACAAAGTGCATACTTTGGCAATAATGCAGCTAAAATCTTTGATACACTAAAACCTTTACATAATATGGATGAAAAGCTAAGAGAGTTGCTGATTTTATCATCTAAGCTTCATACAATAGGTAATACTCTTAACTTCTATAAATCAAATGATAATGCCTTTGATTTTATATTAAATGGTTTAAATTATGATTTTTTACATACATCAAGGGTTATAATAGCTCATACGATTAAATACTCAAAAAAATCATTACCATCTAAAAAAGATTTAGTTAAGTATGAACAGTTGCTTCCCAAAACATCAGATATGAAATGGATGTCTTTTATGATCTCTTTGAATATTGCAATAAATGAAGATTTATCAAGACCTAATGTTTCATATACTCTTAGTGGTGATACTTTAAAGATTGATTTAGAGAATAGAAGTTTTTTGATTGAATCAAATATTGAAAAGCTCGAATTACCTAAGAAATTAAAACTAGAGTTGATTTAATGTCAAAGTTTGTTTATTATTTGTTTTTAGGATTAGTCTATATATTAAGAAAAATGCCTAAAAGTTTACGAAGAGGTTTTTTTAAACTTATTTCTAAACTTGCTTATAAGTTTGCATTTAGAACAAATAGAGTTATAGAAGCTAATTTAAAACTTGTATTTGAAAATAGACTTACAAAAGAAGAGATAGAAGAGATAAAAGAGTATTCATACTTTAATATGACTTTATGGACTTTGTCTTTAATTGAAAGTTTCGATATGAGTAAAAATGAACTATATGAAGCTGTTGAGATTGAAGGTAAAGAGATTCTTGATGAACTAAAGAAAAACAAAGAACCGATAATTCTTATTTCGGCACATTATGGAAATATGGAGATTTTAAGTTCGTATTTAAATAGTTTTGTAACGACAATCTATCAAGTTGCAAGAAGATCTAATTTTAAAGAGATGGATGATTTTATAGTAAATGCAAGGGAAAATTCTGGTGCAAAAATAGTTTTTAGAGATGGTGCTGTTAAAAAACTTGTAAAAGCACTAATGAAAAAAGAGGTTATATCTTTAATTATTGATCAAAATATTAACTCAAAAGATGGGACAGAGGTAGAGTTTTTAGGGAAAAAAGCCAATCAAGCAAGTACAGCTGCTCTTTTATCAAGAAAATTCAATGCAAAAGTAGTTCCAGTAGCAATTTTTAATAAAGAAAACTACAAATACAAAATAAAGATTTATAAACCAATTAATCCAATAAAAACAGATAATGAAGAAAGTGATTTAAAGCAGACTTCACAGTTGCATGCTAATGCAATATCTGATATAATATTAGAAGATAAAAAACAGTGGTTTTGGCCACATAAAAGATTTAAAACTCATTATAGAGAGATATATGAAAAGAATACTAATAATAAGTGATGGAAAACCTGGTCATTTAAATCAATCAATTGCATTTTGTAAGATAAAGGGCATAAGTTATGATATCGTAGAAGTAAAGTTTAAATCTAAAGCACATAAGTTAATGTCATATTTTTTTGATAGAATCAATTATTATACTGATGAGTTGTTTGAAGATTACAAAAAATTTTACTATGATTTTTATGATGCTGTTGTTAGTACTGGTTCAGGAACTTACTACTTCAATAAATTTATTTCAAAAAAACAGAATAAAAAGTCAATAGTTTTAATGCTTCCTAAAGGATATAGGTATATTGATTTTGATTTTATAATTGCTCAAGAACATGATAAAGCAGCTAAGTTAAATAATATAATTCAAACTCCTTTAAATCTTTCATATCTAAAACCAAAAAATATTTTGAAAAAAGATGATGAAAAAAAGGCAATAGGAATAATAATAGGTGGTAACAATAAAGTATTCTCTTTAGATATTGATGATTTAAGAGATGAATTAAATAATATATTTGAAAAAGAAGAAGATAGTTTAAAATACATAACAACCTCTCCTCGTACTTCATTTGAAGTAGATGGCCTAATTGATGAGTATGATTTTGATTATAAGCTTATATATTCAAGGCAACCAGAAATAAACCCTATACATGATTTTATAACTGTTTGTGATGAACTATATATTACAGAAGACTCTACAACAATGCTTAGTGAAGCTAGGGCAAATACAAGTGCAAAAATTAATATAATAAAATTAAAATCTAAAAAAGAGAATACGAAATATCATAGATTGGTTGAAAAAATAGCTTCACTTGACAAAGAAGTTGATTTTAAAAAGCTTTTAGAAAGAGTGGAAATATAAAATCGAAAAGTTAAAAGTAGTACAAGTTCTACCTGAACTAAATGAAGGTGGAGTTGAGCGAGGAACAGTAGAATTAAGTCGTGAATACGTTAAAAGAGGTATTGAGTCAATAGTTATTAGTAATGGTGGGAAATTAGTAAAAACTATTGAAAATGATGGTGGTAAACATATCAAGTTTGATGTTTGTAGCAAAAATATTTTTACTGTACCTTTTAGAGTTTTTAAGTTAAGAAAAATTCTAAAAGAGCTAAATCCTGATATTGTTCACGTAAGAAGTAGGGTGCCAGCTTGGCTTGTATATTTTGCTAATAAAAGTTTGAATATTAAAGTAGTAAGCACAGTTCACGGTTTTAATAGTATAGGTTTTTATAGCTCAATTATGACAAAAGCTGATCAAGTAATATGTGTAAGTAGCTCTGTAAAAGATTACATACAAGCTAATTATAAAATAAATAATAATATAATTACAGTTATTCCAAGAGGTATTGATACAAAACTTTTTAATAAAAATAGTATTGATTGTAAGTTTGTTAAAGAGTTTAAAAAAGACTTTTATCTTGAAAATAAATATATTGTATCGATTGTAGGAAGAGTAACACAATTAAAAGATTATGAAACTTTTATAAGAGCTATTTTTGAAGTTAAAAAAACAATACCAAATATAAAAGCACTTATAGTAGGTGGAGTAAGGGAAGATAAAAAAGAGTACTACAACTCTTTAAAAAAGATGATTTCTAAGATGAATTTAGAAAAAGAAGTTGTTTTTACAGGAAG
>JASMTK010000030.1:0-9207 GCA_041694355.1 Arcobacteraceae bacterium
TATATGGCTATGAATATTGGTGCAAATGATGTTGCAAATAATGTAGGACCTGCAGTTGGGTCAAAAGCTATGACACTTATGTGGGCAATTGTAATAGCAGCAATATTTGAAGCAATGGGTGCTTTAATTGCTGGTGGTGATGTTGTAAAGACAATTAAAAAGGGTATTATCGATCCTTCAATGATTACAAATGCTGAAACATATATATGGGCAATGACAGCTGCACTTTTAGCAGCGGCTATTTGGTTGAACTTTGCAACATCTGTTAAAGCTCCCGTATCTACAACACACTCAATTGTTGGAGGAGTTATGGGTGCTGGTATCGCAGCAGCAGGATTTAGTATTGTTTCTTGGGGAACTATGGGTAAAATTGCTGCTTCATGGGTTATTTCACCAGTACTTGGTGGTTTAATTGCAGCTGGGTTTTTATATATCATTAAGACAAAAATTGTTTTTAAAAAGGATATGATTACCTCTGCAAAGGTTATAGTACCTTACTTAGTTTCACTTATGTCTTGGGCATTTGCAACATACTTAATTTTAAAAGGTGTAAAAAAAGTAATTAAATTAGACTTTTTAACTGCTGCTTCTATTGGATTGGTTATTGCAATTGTTGTTTATGTAATTGTTAAACCTATGATTGCAAAAGCAGCTGATAAACTTACAAATGATAGAAAAAGTATCAATAATCTTTTTACAATTCCCCTTATTTTTGCAGCGGCACTTTTATCATTTGCCCATGGTGCAAATGATGTTGCTAATGCAATTGGTCCATTAGCAGCTATAAATGATGCGGTTATGAATTCAGAAATATCAAGTAAAGTTGATATTCCTTTTTGGGTTATGGCTGTAGGTGCTTTAGGTATTGCTATTGGTTTAGCACTATTTGGTCCTAAGCTTATTAAAACAGTTGGATCTGAGATTACAGAGTTAGATCAAATTAGAGCTTATTCTATTGCTATGGCAGCTGCTATTACTGTAATTATTGCTTCACAGCTAGGCTTACCTGTATCATCCACACATATTGCAGTTGGTGGTGTATTTGGTGTAGGATTCTTAAGAGAGTATCTTGATTCACATGAAACAAGAGTTTTAAATGAACTAAGAAAGAAGTTTAAAAAACATAAAAAAGAGTTAAATACAATGCAAAAAGAGCTTGAAGAGCTTGAAGCATTGGAGTCAAAAAATAAAAAAGATTATATTAGAATTGCTGAACTTTATAAGTTTATTGATGAAAAACAAGAGATAGTTAAGCAAGAGAAGAAAGATGTTAAAGAAGAAAAAAGTACAAAATATGTAAAAAGAGATACAGTTAAAAAGATTGTAGCAGCTTGGATTATCACAGTTCCTGCAGCAGCAGTTTTATCAGCTGGAATATTCTTTATGATTAAAGGAATAATGGGGTAATAAAAACCCCATTAATTTAATAGATTAATACCCTCTTCAATCTTATCAATTAAGGTTTTTATCTCAATAGGTTTTCTTAAATAAAAAGTGAATAACTCTTTTGAGTCGTTTTTTAAAGCTAAATCATCATCAGAATAGGCTGAAACTCCAATAAGTGGCACTTTTGACATATCAAACTCATCATTTAGCTTTTTTATCATATCTGTACCAGATAGATTTGGCATATTAATATCTGTAATTATTGCATCTATCTTATTTTGATGCTCACGGTATTTTTCTATTGCATCATTTCCGTCTAAAGCAGAGATAACCTCTTTAAAAACCACATTTAGTAAAGAACAAGTCTGTTCTTGAATTTGTGCATCATCTTCAACATATAATATTGTTTTATTTTTTAAATTTTCATACATAAATTTAGAATACCTTAGATTTTATTAGATTATGATAAAATCACAAAAAATAAAAAGGAAATCATATAGAAGCTATATTATCAGTTTTACCAATATATTTTTTCATTTTAGTTGGATATACAATAAAAAAGATTTTTAGAGATGAGATAAATGAAAAAACTTTAGTACTATTATCAATATATTTCTTACAACCAATCTTGATCTTTTGGGGGTTGACAAAAACTCCAATTAATTACAATTTTGTTATGTCACCAATATTTTACTTACTAATTGTAATGAGTTGTCTAATAGTATTACTATTTGTAAATAAAATGGTTTTTAAAGATAGAAGGGAACAATCAATTTATCTAGCAACTTCATTGGTTGGAAATACAGGAAATTTAGGTATTCCACTTGGTATTGCACTTTTTGGAGTTGAATCAGTACCATATACAAGTATAATAAATATTGCAAATATTTTCTTTATTTATATCTTTTCTGTTTACTTTTTTGCAAGGGAGCAGTTCTCTTTAAAAGATGCAGTTTTATCAATACTAAAAATACCTGGTATATGGTTTGCACTTTTAGCACTTTTAGTAAACTATAACTCTATACAAATCAATGAGCATATTTATTCTGCCTTGGAAATGGGTGCTTATACCTCTATGGTGATTCAACTTGTGATTTTTGGAGTATATCTTTCAAATATTAGATTAAGAACAATACCTTGGTATCTATCTTTTCAGGTTTCATTTGTAAAGCATATTTTCTTACCATTAGTTGGAATATTTGTTATTGTAAGTTATAGTGATTTAGACTCTTATGTAGCTTCTATTTTGATTATGGAACTTATGGTGCCACTTGCAGTAAATAATGTAAATTTAGCAGCTTTATACAACTGTAAACCATTTGATGTAACTGCAACCATATTAGTTTCAAGTACACTATTTGTTTTCCTTTTATATTTTTATATAGAACTTATTGAGTATTTTATAAAGTAGATTATATGTGTGGAATTTTAGGTACAAATTTTATTTCTAATAGGTTTGAGTCTTCTTTAAATTTGTTAAAGCATAGAGGAGTTGATAACCAAGGAGTATTTACTGTAGATAATAAGCAGTTTGGTCATACAAGACTTTCTATAGTTGATTTAGATAGTGAAGCAAATCAACCTATGGTTTTTGATGATTTGGTTTTAGTTTTTAATGGTGAAATTTACAACTATAATGAGTTAATAAAAAATGAAAATCTACAGTGTAAAACAAGAAGTGATAGTGAAGTTTTAATTAGACTTTATCAAAAATATGAGTTTGATTTTTTGAATAAACTTAATGGAATGTTTGCATTTTGTATTTTTGATAAGAAGAAAAATAGATTTTTTTGTGCAAGGGATAGATATGGTAAGAAACCTTTCTTTTTCTATTTCAAGAATGAAAAGTTTATTTTCTCCTCTTTATTAAAGCCAATAGTAGAGTTGCTTGATAAAAAACCAGCACTTAATAAAGTTGCACTTTCAAAGTATATGCAATATTTTGCCTCTTTTGGTAAGGATACTTTTTTTCAAGATATATATAAACTAGATGCAGGGACTTATTTAGTCTATGAACCAAACAAAAAAAGCAATAGCTTTTATGAAAAGAAGTTTTACAAAATAAAAACAAAGAAAAGAGTCTTTGATGAAAAAGAGGCTTTAAACAAGATAGAAGAGCTTCTTTTTGATTCAGTTAGTAGTAGATTAAAAGCTGATGTTGATATGGGGTGTTTATTAAGTGGTGGAATTGATAGTTCATTAGTTAGTGCTATTTATAGTAAAGTATCAAATAAACAAATAAATACATTTTCAATAGGTTACAGTGAGTATAAAAATTATTGTGAGTTAGAGTATGCAAATATTTTGTCTAAACATATAAATTCAAATCATACACCAGTTGAAATATCAAAAGCTGATTTTATAGAAAACTTTGAAAGTACTCTTGATATTTTAGAGCAACCTCACGCAGATTCAGCTGCAATTCCTTTAAATATATTATCACAAAAGATTAATCAAGCAGGTGTAAGAAGTTTACTCTCTGGTGAGGGAAGTGACGAGATATTTTTAGGGTATGATAATTATTCAAAGTTTTATAGTTATTATGAGTTTAAAGACTCTTTATCAAATGATCAAAATAGTTTTCTAAACGGAATAATTACATCACTACAAGGTGAAAATAAAGAGAGTGAATATTTAAGAAGAGTAATAAAAAAAGAGAATATTTATAACTCTTTTGGAGAGATATATACTAAGCCACAGATAAAAAAACTATTTAAAAAAGTACCAACATATAAAACAGAAAAACCAAAAAATGACCCTGTGGATTGGATGAGCTATATTGACTTAAAAATTTGGCTAGGAGAGGTTTTATTACCAAAGGTGGATAAGATATCGATGAATAACTCTTTAGAGCTTAGAACGCCATTTTTAGACTATAGATTAGTTGATTATATGTTTAGTGTAGATTCAAAGTTAAAGCTTGGAAATACAAATAAGTATTTGTTAAAAAAGATTGCTTCAAAATATATACCTAATAAAATAATCACTAGACAGAAAAAAGGATTTAATTCACCATATCATGAATGGTTAAAAGAGGAATATAAAGACTATATTTTGAATATAATCTTAGAAGTAAACTCAAAAACTGATCTATTTAATAAAGAGTATATTCTATATGTTTATAATTTGTCACTGAAAAACAAATTTAAACAGCACCTTTATGCTTTGTTTATATTTTCAATTTGGTATAAAAAAGAGTTTTTATCTTAAGATAAAAAACAGTAAAATCCTTTGTGGCATGAGAAAATATACAAATAAAATAAAGAGGATACAATGACAGTATTAATACCTGTTAACAACAAAAGTAGACATGAGTGTACTATTGCCTCAATTGAAGAAAATAGAGCTTGGGCTTTGATAAGACTTGATGAGGGTAAAATTTGTGATGTTGAGTTTTATGAAAGAAGAGAAGACATATTAGAGTGGATTGATAGTTTAGTTGTTATCAATGAGCAAGAGTATGTTTGGCCTTTCTTAGATGAAGGAATTGAGGTTTTAATAGCTCATACACAAAAAAGTATTGATGAAATTATTGAAGCTTATCTATTCAAAGATTTACATGACTTTCAATAATGAAATTTAATAAAAAAGATTTAAAAACTTTAAATAAGATTATTACCTCTAGGCGAGATGTTAGAGGTAATAATTTTACTAATAAAAAAATATCAAGTAAAAAGCTTGATATGATTTTAAAAGCTGCTATAAACTCTCCCTCAGTTGGATATTCTCAACCTTGGAAATTTGTTATTGTAAGTAAAAAAGATAGGGATAAAGTATATAAACACTTTACTAAATCTTTTGAGTCTAGCAAAGAGTTCTTTGAAGATAGACCTTTATATAAAGATTTAAAACTTGAAGGTATTAAAGAAGCAGATATAAATATTGCTGTTTTTTATGAAAAGCCAAAATCAAAAGTTTTAGGTCAAACATATATGAAAAAAGCTGGTGAGTATTCGGTGGTTTGTGCCATAATGAATATGTGGCTGACTGCAAGAGCATTAAATATTGGTTTGGGTTGGGTTTCAATTGTAAAGCCTAAGAAGATGAATAAAATCTTTAAAATGAAGAAATCAAAATACAAATTTATAGCTTATTTATGTCTGGGATATACAAAAGAGTTTTATGATGAACCAGAACTTAAACTTCTCTCTTGGGAAAAGAAAAAAGAACTTGAAGATTGTATAATTAATTAAATCATTAAATTAAGCAAAATAACATTCAGTTAGATATATAATTCCCGAACTTTTATTTAGGAGTTTAGGAATGAAAAAAACAATTAAAAGATTAGGAGTTACATCAGTACTTTTAATCACAATGTCAATGGCTGCACAAGCTAAAGATAGAGTATATAAATTAAAACTTGCGACTACTTGGGGTAAAGCTGGTACTCCACTTATTGATGGTCCAAAAAATATGGCAAAACTAGCAAAACAGATGTCAGATGGTAGACTTATTATCAAAGTACACTCTTCAAACAAACACAAAGCCCCACTTGGTATTTTAGATATGGTTAAAGCAGGACAGTATGATATGGGACATTCAGCCTCATATTTCTGGAAAGGTAAAGATATAAATACTTTACCATTTACTACTATGCCTTTTGGTTTAACTGCACCTGAGTATTACTCTTGGTTTTATCACGGTGGTGGTAATGAACTTATGAAAAAAGCTTATGATAAGCATAAAGTTCTTACATTTCCTGGTGGAAACACTGGTGTTCAAATGGGAGGATGGTTTAAAAAAGAGATTAAATCATTGGAAGACTTACAAGGTTTAAAGATGAGAGTTCCAGGTTTTGCAGGAGAGATTTTAGCAAAATTAGGTGTACAAGTTACAAATATGGCACCAGGTGAATTATATACAGCTTTAGAGAGAAATACACTAGATGCATTAGAATGGGTTGGACCATCTATGGATATTAAGATGGGCTTCCATCAAGTTGCACCTTACTACTATACAGGTTGGCACGAACCAGGTGCTGAAACTCACTTCTTGGTAAACAAAAGAGTTTACAAAAGGCTTCCATCTGATTTAAGAGCAATTCTTGAAACTGCAATGAGAGTAAGTGCTTATGATTTATATATAGAAAACTATCACCTATCTGCTAATGCTGTTGATACAATGTTTGATGAGTATCCAAATATTAAAGTTAAAACTTTTCCAAAAGAGGTAATGGATGAAATCAAAAAAGTAAATAAACAGCTAAGAGCAAAGATGGCTGAGGGTAATCCATTATTAAAAGAGATATTTGAGTCTCAAAACTCTTATCAAGAAAAGGTTAGAGAGTGGACAAAGATGTCTGATTATTTATATTTAAAAGATAATCTGTAATAGTTTTAGAAATTATCATTACAATGTTTCATGTGAAACATTGTAATGAAACAAAGAAATTACTCCCAAAAATCCTTTAAAGGTTGCTTCTCTTTCTCTTCTGTTAATTGTGTTGATGTTTGAACATTTAAGTCAAGTTTTTCAATTTTTTCAAGTGCAGCTTCAAGTTCTTTATTGTTTATTTCACTATCAGTCTTAACAACTTTATCATCAGCTTTAGTCTCAACTTGAGTTTTACTTTTTCTTTTTTTAAGCTCTTCAATCTCTTCTTGTAACTTAATATATTCACTAATTAAGTTTTCATACTTTTCAAAATCTAATAGCATAAAACTTGGTTTACCATCACGTAATATTACTGCTTTTTCTATCTCATTTTTGTTTAGTTTATCAAATACTGTTTTACTCTTTCTTATAAGTTCAGTAGAAGAAAACATCTCTTTTGATGTATATTGTAGCAGGTTCATTTCAACTCCTATACATAATATAGTATGTATTATAGCACAAATTCATCTATATTTGTAAGAAGTTTTTCAATTAATAGTTTCCTAGCCTCTTTTGAGGACCATGCGATATGTGGTGTTAATATAAACCTTTCACTTTGCAAAATTTTATTTATGTGAGATAAGCTGTCAATTGGCTCTTTTTCTATTACATCAAGGGCAACTTGAATGTTTGATTTCTCAAAAGCTTCAACAAGATCTTTCTCATTTACTATTCCCCCTCTTCCCACATTTACTAAAATTGCATTATCTTTTAGCATATTTAAATTCGTTTTATTAATCAAATTGTATGTTTTGTCATTTAGTCCACAATGTATAGTTATAATATCTGATTGCTTTAAAACTCTTTCTAATGTTTTTTGTTCATATTTTGTATTGTGGTTTTTACCACTTGTAGAGTAGTATGCTACATTTGCACCAAAGCCCTCTGCAATATTAGCAACTGCTTTTCCAATTTCACCAAGACCAATTATTCCCCAATTTTTTCCTTTTATTTGTGAAAATGGACTATCAAGGTTTGTAAATATATCACAGTCATGCCATTTACCCTCTTTTGTATATCTATTATAGTAATCAAGATTTTGCATAAACTTTAATACAAGGTGAACAGTTGTTTGCATTACACTATAGGTTGAATATCCAGCCACATTTTTAACTTCAATACCAGCTTCTTTTGCATAATCTAAATCAACATTATCTGTACCAGTTGCAGTTATACATATAAGCTTTAGCTTCTTAGCCTTTTTCATTACCTCTTTATTTATAACAACTTTATTAGTTAAAACTATATTTGCATCTTTAATTCTATCTACTATTTCTTCATTTGTAGTTGTTTGATATACTGTAAGATCACCATATTTTTTGAATATATCTAGGTTTATATCATTACCCAAAGTTTGGGCATCAAGTATTACTAGTTCCATTTAAATACCTTTTATATTTAGTTTATTATATGTATAAAGGTATCTAAATTTCTTTAAATTTAAGTTTATCTATTTGAGAATATTTGTTCAGCCCATTCTGTGATTGGACCTCTTAATACTTTTTCTAGTCTTATAGCAAAGTTATTTACTAAAGAGTTCTCTTCTTTTGTAGATTTTAATAGTGTTGTTAATGAGTTAGTGTACTTATTTACATAGAAGTTATCTATTTGTTTGTTTGAACCTAACACTACAACCTTACAGCTATTATCAACCCTTGATAGAACCATCTGCATAGTTTTATTTGACATATTTTGAGCTTCATCAATTATGACAAAGGCATTAGATAGTGTTCTACCTCTCATCTCACCTACCCACATAGTTTCTATATTATAGTTATCGATTAACTGCTCTATTCTACTTGTTACTTCACTCTCATCAAGTTGTGGCTCAAAGTCACTATTTTTCTTGTTTTTTTTCTTCTTATAATCAGTTCTAACTATATAATCTAAACTATCCATCAAAGGATGATTATATATTTTAAACTTCTCTTCATATCCAGGTAAGTATCCAATATCCTCACCTTTATCTAGTGACTCAATTGAGTTTCTTATGTATATAATTCTTTGAAAGTTCTTTTGTCTTACTAATCTAATTGCTGCACTTAAAGCTAGTAGAGTTTTACCTGAACCTGCTTTTGCTTCAACTATAAGTACATTATAAAAATGATTTAAAAGTGCATTAGAGAATAGTAGTTGTTCTTTATTTAGTGGCGTGATTATTTGATTTCTTATATCTGTTTCATCAACTAACCTAATTCTTTTATTTTGAATAGTTGTTAAAATTACTTGATCAGATCCTTTAATTTTAAAACAATAACAAAAGTTATGAGGTTTATAGTCTTTATCAAATTCAGTGATTAGTTGATTATCAAGATGCTCTTGTTGATGAAAGTCTATAGTAAAGTCTTTAATAAAATTATAGTCAAACTCCTCTTCTTTTGAGCCATTTAAAGAGTTTGTTTTTATATCAAGAGATATGGCTCTTGTTCGTGCCATTATATCAAGTGA
>JASMTK010000031.1:0-5820 GCA_041694355.1 Arcobacteraceae bacterium
AAAAGACATGGTTTTATTGATTATAATAATAACCCAACATATGAGAAGGGGCTAACTTTAGATTATATTCTTTCAAAGTCAAATTTTCCAATACAGGTCAAAAGTAAAATTATTATTCAAAATCTCAGTGATCATCATTGTTTACAAAACAGTTTTAAAATTTAATAGAATAAAGGATGATAAAATCAATATTTTAGAAAAAGTTTTTATAGATGGAACCTTTAAATCTGTTCTTGGTCTAGGACTAACTTCAACCATAGGGTATGGAACTTTATTTTATTCTTTTACTATTATGTCCGTAGCTCTCGAGGGCTATTTTGGGTGGAGTAAAAGTTTTTTATTTGGAGTTTTCTCTTTAGGACTTTTGATTGGTGGGTTAGTGACTCCATATATTGGGAAAAAATTAGATCAATATGGTGCTAGAAGAGACTGTTCAGAGTTTTGTGTCAATGACTGATAGTTGAATAAAATTGTATCATAGTTTAGATAAAGTATCAATGTACTGATGACATGCTACCTTTTTTCCAATACAAACCCACAAAGCCCTTTTAATAGGACTTTGTAGGCATACCATTTCAAACAATAATTATCAGATGTATAAAGATAAGTTTTTATTATCTATTGTCTCCCTTGACCCATACCTTGACCTTGTCCCCCACCTTTACGCATTCCTTGTTGTTTGTTGTTTTTCATTTCAGACATTCTTTGGTTTTGAAATCTTAAGTGTTCCATCTCTGTTATCTTTCCATCACCATCTGCATCTACATCTGAAAACTGCGGAGCATTTGCCGCATTTTTCATCATTCTGTTTTCACTTGCTCTTTGTTCCATATTTCTAGCTTGTGTTTGGTAAAACTCAGTTTCACTTATATATCCATTACCATCTGTATCAAATGATGAAAATGGAGTAGGTGCTCCAAACAGTGCCGTAGCACAAATTGTTGAAATTATGGTAATTTTTTTTAAACTTAACATTCTAAACTCCTTTAGTTGTTTCTTAGTACTTCAACAAGATTAAGCTTTGATGTATTTCTAAATCCTGCAAGTAAACCGTCCACTACTTTAGACTGTTTTATTGTACCTAAATTTTAATAAAGGGATTTAAGGCAATAAATATTTTGCTTTTATGCTAACTACATTATGACCATAAGAATTGTTAAACTCTTTACTGTCACATATAGTAATTGCTACAAATCTAATTTTCCTTCAAGCCTTCCCTCAAAGAATATAGCAAGCTGAGAAATCGTTAATGACCAATTCCTCATAGGCATAGTCCATTTTTTTGAAGCGTTCTGTATTCCCATATATAGAAGTTTTAAAAGTGAATTTTCATTTGGAAATGCTCCTTTAGTTTTAGTAAGCTTTCTAAATTGCCTATGAACTGATTCAATAATATTTGTAGTATAGATAATTTTTCTAATATCTTCAGGGTATTTAAAATAAGCAGATAGATTCTCCCACTTATTTTTCCAAGACTGAATCACAATAGGGTATTTTTTACCCCATTTTTCTTCAAGTTGAACAAGAGCTTCTTCTGCTGCTTCTTTTGAAATAGCTTGATAGATAAGCTTTAAATCTTTCATAAACTCTTTTTGGTTTTTAGAAGCCACATATCTTATGGAGTTTCTGATTTGATGAACGATACATAGTTGAATTTCAGTATTTGGGAAAATTGCCTTTATAGCCTCAGGAAATCCTTTTAAACCATCAACAGAAGCTATGAGTATATCTTGAACTCCTCGGTTGTTTAAATCAGTTAAAACCTGCAACCAAAAGTTTGCACCTTCATTTTCAGATAGATATAATCCTAATATCTCTTTTTTACCATTTAGTCCAACACCAAGTATAGTATAAACTGCTTTTGAAATATACCTACCATTTTCTTTGATTTTATAGTGTATTGCATCAAGCCATACAAAAGGATAGATTGATTCAAGTGGTCTTTGTTGCCATTCTTTGAGTAGTGGTATAACTTTATCTGTAACAGCACTTATAGTAGCTTTAGAAAACTCTAATCCATACATCTCTTCAATATGTTCAGATATTTGAGAGTAGCTGTTACCTAAAGCATACAGAGATAAAATCTTTTGCTCTATATGGTCAGACATATGAGTCTGATTTTTTTTGACAATTTGAGGTTCATAAGAGCCATTTCTATCTCTTGGAACATCAAGTTCAAATTCACCAACACTACTTTTCATAGTTTTAGTAGATTTACCATTTTTTCTATTTTTATTTATCTCTGTTATTAGATGAGATTCAAGTTCTGCTTGTAATGCAGCTTCAGTAAGTTGTTTGATAAGTGGAGCTAATACCCCATCTTTACCATCTATTTTTGCACCTGCTTTTATTTGCTCAAGTGCATCAGTTAAATCAAGTGTTTGATTCATTGTTCAATCCTTTAGAATAAATTCTATCAGACTGACACAAAATTTCTAACACTCCCTGCTAGAACTATTATGAGTATTGGCTCTATTTTGGCATTTTTTGGTTTATTTATTTTATTTATGGTTGAAACGAAAGTAGAATTTGTTTTAGCTATAATTTTTATAGAGATTGTTTCTACCTTTGTATTGTATGAAGCGGCATTTGTAGCATTTTCTCAAATAGCTAAGCATAAAGCTCGATTACCAATTACACAGATTACTCTAATAGCAGGCTTTGCTTCAACAATTTTTTGGCCATTTATTAGTTTTTTACTTCAATACTATTCATGGCAAGAGGTATATGTGATTTTGTCATTTTTTCATCTTTTTATTGCATTTCCACTACATCTTTTTACTTTACCTAATAAAAAGATTTTAAGTAAACAAATAGAGCATGAGGACAATGCTCAATATAGTAGATTTGAGGGGAAGAAAAATACAAAAAGAAGTATGATACTTATAGGTGTTGCATTGTGTTTAATTGCTATCCCGATTGCTTCTATTCAAACACATCTTATAGGTATCTTAGATAGCTTTGGCATTGAAGCAGCAATGGCTGTAACACTAGGAGCTATCATTGGTCCAGCGCAAGTTGGAGCAAGGGTTTTTGAGATGATATTTGCAAAGAAAATAACACCCATTACCTCTTCAATAATCTCAACAGGATTACTCCTAATTAGTATGATAACTCTTTTATTTTGTGGTTATAGTATTTTTATAGCATCATTATTTGCATTATTTTTTGGAGCAGGACAGGGGCTTAACTATATAGCAAGGGGAAGCTTGCCTTTATATATTTTAGGGAGTAGTAACTATGGGAAAACCAGTGGATATCTTAATCTTTATATAAAAGTAGTAACAGCAGTAGCTCCTTTTGCTTTTGCTTTAAGTTTGGAAAATTTAGGCAATATTACCTCAGTGATTATATTGATACTGCTTTGTACTATATCTATAGTGATTTTAAATCTAATACCAAAGGAAAAAAATGTTTAAACTAAAGTTTTTAGGTAGTGCAAATGCAAGTGGCATACCTGTATTTAATTGTAATTGTCAAGTTTGTGAAGAGTATAGAGAGAATAAAAGTTTCAATAATAGTACTTGTGCTTATTTAGAGTGCGATAATGGTGAGATAATCTTACTAGATGCAGGTGAAGATAATATCACAAAAATATTTGATAATAAAACTATAAAAGCAGTGTTTCTTACACATTTCCATGCTGATCATACACTTGGACTTTTAAAGCTAAGATATGGAGTTGATAAAGTAGTTTGTTATCATCCTGAAGATAAAAATGGTTTCGCTGATCTTTTTATACATAAATTATCAATAGAGTATAAGCAAAATAAACCATTTGAGCCTATTGTTGTAAATGATATAAAATTTACACCAATACCTTTAATCCATTCAAAAAATACAACTGGATATTTAGTTGAATCAAAAGAGAAAACTATAGCATATTTAACAGATTGTGCAGGTATAAAAGATAATGCTTTAGAGCTTTTAAAAAATACAAAAATCGATGAGTGTTATATTGATGCTTGCCATGCACCTGGGTATCCAGATAAAAACCATTTAAACTATGAAGAAGCTACAAAGATACTTGATGAGATAGGTGCAAAAAAATCATCTTTAATACATGGATCACACGAAACTTTGTGTTATATAAAAGATAATAATATAGGTTTAAAATATAAATATGTAGAGTTTTAAAGCTATATAAAATAAACTTTGTATTATTACTTTTTAATATATACAGTAGTTTATTAATAAGTTTGAATACTTTTGGCTTATTCAGTTTTTTCATTAATAAGAAATATGATACAGAACTCTAAACAGTTTCAATACACCGTTCAACAACCTCTTATATTTGGAACACGAAGTACTCAAGTGAGTTTTCGTGTTCCACAAAGTGTTCAAAAAGTAGAATTTAGAGATTCTCACAAATCCTTAGGATTTTTTGAACAACAACAAAATCTTTTTAACCTACGGGTTTAAAGATTCACTTTAATTTATTATAATTTATCTTTCCTCTTTTATCTTCAATTCCAGTGTATTTGGCAATCTTTGAAACTATAATTTCTAAATCATCTTTACATCTAAGATATTTACTTATTTTTGTAAATGCTTCATCCATTCTTTTGTGTTCTTCTTGCATAATATCAAGGTTATGTAGTTTTATTTTAAGGTTATTTACTTCATCTTTTAATTTTTTATTCATACCAAAGTATGATTTTGATTGTTCAACTTTTATATTAAGTTCTTTAGTTAAAATTTGCTCTTGTTGTAGTTGTTCTTGTAAACTTCTATTTTCACCTATAAGCTTGTTATATCTTCTTTTGGTTACATAGTATGTAGCTATATATTTTTGTTGCTTTAAGAGAGTGGTGTTTTCTTCAATGAGCTTTTTATTTTCAAGTAGTAAATCTTGAGGATGATTTAGTCCATTAATTGAACTTGTAAACTCATTGTATTTTTGTAGGTGTTTAGCATAGAAATTAAGATACTGTTTTAGTCTATCTTCATCTACTTTTGGAAAACCTAGTTTAGTAGTAATACATTCATCTAATATTTCATTGGTATCATAAACCTTAGTTGGTTTTATATCTATGGTTGGTTTATCTTCTTTTATGGTATTGATTGTAGTTTCAAGTTCCTCTTTTTCTTTTGTAAGTGATTCTAATGTTAAACTTTCATTCTTAAGCTCTAATCTTGCTTTTTTAATTGAACTGTCAATACTATCAAGTTCACTCTTTAATTGTTTCTTATCTTCTACCGTTTTTTTTAGGTTCTTCTTTTGAGCTTGAAGTTGTTTGATATGGTCTTGTATATCTTTTTTAAGTTGTTTAATCTCTTCTTCATGCATCTGTCTAACAGATAGATGTTTTGCAGTTGATTTTCTATCACCTCTTTCCAATCCTATATCTTTAAAAGTAGATGCAACTATATCTTGAAACTCTGATAGTCTTCCACTTTTTCTTAGGTTATACCATACAGCTTCACCATTTTTTGTATGGTTATTAAATGCAAAATGCATATGAGGTGTTTTTTCATCGTAGTGGATTACATAATGAGATAACTTGATACTATCATCACCTAAGATGGTATGAATTTTATCTTGGATTAATGGTACTGAATCTGTAAAAGATTTTTCTAATTGCTCTTTGGTTACTTTACCTTGTTCTAGCCATTCATTTATAATAGGACTTAGGGTAATGACTCCAGTTAGATGATCTGATTGTTTACTCTTTTCCTGAGTTTATCACTTTTCAAAATACAATTTCAAGAATCCCTTATTTATGGTATTTATAAAAGTTAAATAGTTTAAATTAAGGTGTCCCAAGTAGTAAATTGATAAAATTTCTTTATGTTTGTTCGTAAGAAAAAGAATCAAAG
>JASMTK010000032.1:0-8965 GCA_041694355.1 Arcobacteraceae bacterium
AAAACAAAAGAATTAGATTAGTTGATGAAACAGATATTAGAAATCAAATAATTACACCACTAAACAAAGAGCAATTACTCTTTTCAAATGCACTTTTAAATCATTTTTATAATGTACTTATTGTTGAAGCAAAAGCAGGTTCTGGAAAAACACTTTTAGCACTAAGTGCAGCAATTAGATTAGTTAGACAAAAAAACTTTCAAAGAGTTATTTATATAAGAAACTCTATAGAGTCATTAGATAAGGGTGAAGATATAGGATACTTACCTGGATATGAAGAAAAGTTTAAAATATATAACCATCCATTAATGGACAGTTTAGACTATATAGTAAGAACAGACTATAAAAAGAGAAAGAATAAAAAAAATAGTGACTTTGAACCACAACTTGATGAGAGTGAAGTAACAAGTAGAATAGAGCAACTAATTGATAACTACAATATAGAAACAATGTGGGTAGGAGAGATGAGAGGAAGAACACTATCTAATGCATTTGTTATTATAGATGAAGCTCAAAATATGTCTAATAAAACTATGCAGATGGTACTATCAAGGGTTGACAATAGCTGTAAAGTTGTTGTGTTAGGCTCAAATAAACAAATAGATAACTTCTACGTAAATAAGTACACTAACTCACTTACAACACTTTTAAAATCAACAAAAGAGGAAAATAGTTTAGTAAACAACTTTGCTATTAAACTAGAAAAAGTATTAAGAGGTCCAATTACAGAATGGGCTGAGCAGATATTCTCAAATAAATAAACTTAGATTTAAAGAAATTTAGATACCTTTATACATATAATTAAACTAAAAATTAAAGGTATTTAAATGGAACTTGTAATACTTGATGCCCAAACTTTGGGTGATGATATAAACCTAGATATATTTAAAAAATATGGTAATCTTACAGTATATCAAACAACTAAAAATGAAGAAACTCTAGATAGAATTAAAGATGCAGATATAGTTTTAACAAATAAAGTTATCATAAATGAAGAGATAATAAAAAAAGCAAAGAGACTAAAACTAATATGTATAACTGCAACAGGAACAGATAATGTTGATACTGAGTATGCAAAAGAGGTTGGGGTAGAGGTTAAAAACGTAGCTGGATATTCAACCTATAGTGTAATGCAAACAACTGTTCATCTAGTATTAAAATTTATGCAAAACCTTGATTACTATAATAAATATACGAAAGATGGTAAATGGCATGACTGTGATATATTTACAAATTTAGACAGTCCATTCTCACAAATAAAAGGAAAAAATTGGGGGATAATTGGACTTGGTGAAATTGGTAAAGCTGTTGCAAACATAGCTGAAGGATTTGGGGCAAATGTTGCATACTATTCAACAAGTGGTAAAAACCACAATACAAAATATGAACAAAAATCATTGGAAAGAATTTTAAAACAATCAGATATTATAACTATACATTGTGGACTAAATGATAAAACCTACAATTTGCTTAATAAAACAAATCTAAATATGCTAAAAGATGATGCTATCTTAATAAATGTAGGAAGAGGGGGAATTATAAATGAAAAGGACCTTGTAGAAGCCTTTGAGAAATCAAACATCCAAGTTGCCCTTGATGTAATAGAGAAAGAACCAATTGATAGCTTATCTCACATAAATAAAATTTTACAAAGTGAAAGATTTATATTAACACCTCATATCGCATGGTCATCAAAAGAGGCTAGGGAACTATTAATTGAAAAACTTCTTACAAATATAGATGAATTTGTGCTATAATACATACTATATTATGTATAGGAGTTGAAATGAACCTGCTACAATATACATCAAAAGAGATGTTTTCATCTACTGAGCTTATTAGAAAAAGTAAAACAGTATTTGATAAACTTAATAAAAATGAGATAGAAAAAGCAGTTATACTACGTGATGGAAAACCTAGTTTTATGCTACTAGATTTTGAAAAATATGAGAATCTAATCACTGAATATATGAAGTTACAAGAAGAGGTTGAAAAGCTTAAAAAAAGAAAAAATAAACCTGAAGTTGAGACTAAGAATAATAATGAAGCTGTTAAAACTGATAGCGAAATAAACAATGAAGAACTTGAAGCAGCTTTAGAAAAAATTGAGAAACTTGATTTAAATATACAGACTTCAACACAACAAACAGAAGAAAAAGAGAAGGAACCTTTAAAGGATTTTTGGGAGTAATTTCTCTATTTCATTACAATGTTTCACATGAAACATTGTAATGGTTTTGATAAATTTTTATAGATTATCTTTTAAATATAAGTAGTCAGACATTTTTGTCCACTCTCTTACTTTTTCTTGATAAGACTCTTGAGACTCGAAAATCTCTTTTAATAATGGATTACCCTCAGCCATTTTAGCTCTTAACTCTTTATTTACTTTTTTAATCTCGTCCATTACTTCTTTTGGGAAAGTTTTAACTTTAATATTTGGATATTCATCAAACATAGTATCTACAGCATTAGCAGATAAATGATAGTTTTCTATATATAAGTCATAAGCACTTACTCTCATTGCTGTTTCAAGTATAGCTCTTAAATCAGAAGGAAGCTTTTTGTAAACTCTTTTGTTAACAAAGAAGTGAGTTTCAGCACCTGGCTCATGCCAACCTGTATAATAGTAAGGTGCAACTTGATGGAATCCCATTTTAATATCCATTGATGGACCAACCCATTCTAATGCATCTAAAGTATTTCTCTCTAATGCAGTATATAATTCACCTGGAGCCATATTTGTAACTTGTACACCTAGTTTTGCTAAAATCTCTCCTGCAAAACCTGGAACTCTCATCTTTAAGCCTTGTAAATCCTCTAATGATTTAATCTCTTTTTTAAACCATCCACCCATTTGTACACCTGTATTTCCACCAGGAAATGCAAGAACTCTATGCTTATCATAAGCTTTTTTCATTAGCTCATTACCACCGCCGTGATAAAACCAAGAGTAGTACTCAGGTGCTGTTAAACCAAAAGGCATAGTAGTAAATGGTAAAGTATTTATATCTTTACCCTTCCAAAAGTACGATGCAGAGTGACCCATATCATACTGTCCAGCTTTAACCATATCTAAAATACCAAGTGGTGCTTTGTGTTTGTTTGAAGAGTGTACTTTAATAACAAGTCTACCATCAGACATTTCATTAGCTAATTTTGCCATATTTTTTGGACCATCTATAAGTGGAGTACCGGCTTTACCCCAAGTAGTCGCAAGCTTTAATTTATATACTCTATCTTTAGCTTGTGCAGCCATTGACATAGTGATTAAAAGTACAGAAGTAACTCCTAATCTTTTAATTGTTTTTTTCATTCCTAAACTCCTAAATAAAAGTTCGGGAATTATATATCTAAGTAAATATTATTTTGCTTAATTTAATGATTTAATTGATTATGCAATCTTTGAGTTTTTTCTCTTTCTCCCAAGAAAGAAGTTTAAGTTCTGGTTCATCGAAGAACCTCTTTGTGTATCCTATACATAAATAAGCAATAAACTTGTATTTTGATTTTTTCATTTTAAAGATTTTATTCATCTTTTTAGGCTTTACAATAGAGACCCATCCCATTCCAATATTTAATGCTCTTGCAGTTAACCACATATTCATTATGGCACAAACCACAGAATACTCACCCGCTTTTTTCATATAGGTCTGACCTAAAACTTTTGATTTTGGCTTTTCATAAAAAACTGCTATATTTATATCTGCTTCTTTTATACCTTCAAGTTTTAAATCTTTATATAAAGGTCTATCCTCGAATAATTCTTTGCTAGACTCAAAAGATTTAGTAAAGTGTTTATATACTTTATCTCTGTCTTTTTTATTTACAATAACAAATTTCCAAGGTTGAGAGTACCCAACTGAAGGAGAATGAATAGCAGCTTTTAAAATCGTATCAAGTTTTTTTCTTGATATCTTTTTATTAGTAAAATCATTACCTCTAACATCTCGTCTAGAGGTAATAATCCTTTTTAAAGTTTTTAAATCTTTTTTATTAAATTTCATTATTGAAAATCATGTAAATCTTTGAACAAATAAGCTTCAATAATTTCATCAATACTTTTTTGTGTATGAGCTATTAAAACCTCAATTCCTTCATCTAAAAAAGGCCAAACATATTCTTGCTCGTTGATAACAACTAAGCTATCAATCCACTCTAATATATCTTCTCTTCTTTCATAAAACTCAACATCACAGATTTTACCTTCATCAAGTCTTATCAAAGCCCAAGCTCTATTTTCTTCAATTGAGGCAATAGTACACTCATGTCTACTCTTATTGTTAACAGGTATTAATACTGTCATTGTATCCTCTTTATTTTATTTGTATATTTTCTCATGCCACAAGGGATTTTACTGTTTTTTCTCTTAAGATAAAAACTCTTTTTTATACCAAATTGAAAATATAAACAAAGCATAAAGATGCTGTTTAAATTTATTTTTCAATGATAAGTTATAGACATATAAAATATACTCTTTATTAAATAGATCTGTTTTTGAATTTACTTCTAAAATAATATTCAAAATATAGTCTTTATACTCCTCTTTTAACCATTCATGATAAGGAGAGTTAAAACCTTTTTTTTGTCTAGTGATTATTTTATTTGGGATATATTTAGATGCAACCTTTTTTAGTAAATACTTATTTGTATCTCCAAGTTTTAACTTTGAGTCTACACTAAACATATAATCAACCAATCTATAGTCCAAAAATGGCGTTCTAAGCTCTAAAGAGTTATTCATTGATATCTTGTCTACCTTTGGTAGTAAAACCTCTCCTAGCCAAACTTTTAAATCTATATAACTCATCCAATCTATTGGATCACTTTTTGGCTTTTCAGTTTTATATGTTGGAACCTTTTTAAATAGTTTTTTAATTTGGGGTTTAGTATATATTTCACCAAAAGAGTTATAAATATTCTCTTTTTTTATTACTCTTCTTAAATACTCACTCTCTTTATTTTCACCTTGTAGTGAAGTTATGATTCCATTTAAAAACTTGTTTTGATCATTTGATAAAGAGTCTTTAAACTCATAATAACTATAAAACTTTGAATAGTTGTCATAACCTAAAAATATCTCATCGCTACCCTCACCAGAAAGTAAACTTCTAATTCCTGCTTGATTAATTTTTTGTGATAATATATTCAAAGGAATTGCAGCTGAATCAGCATGAGGCTGTTCTAAAATATCAAGTGTACTTTCAAAGTTATCTATAAAATCTGTTTTAGATATCTCAACCGGAGTATGATTTGAGTTTATATGCTTAGACAATATATTTGCATAGTCAAGTTCACAATAGTTTTTATACTCACTATAACCTATTGAAAATGTATTTATCTTTTTATTTGATACTTTACTATAAATAGCACTTACCAATGAACTATCAATTCCACCACTTAATAAGCATCCCATATCAACATCAGCTTTTAATCTACTACTAACTGATTCAAAAAGAAGCTCTTCAATTTTATCTAAAGCCTCTTTTTCATCAAATACTCTTTTCTTTGTTTTTATTTTATAAAACTTCTTTTCATAAAAACCATTGCTTTTTTTGTTTGGTTCATAAACCAAATAAGACCCTGCATCTAATTTATGAATATTTTGAAAGAAAGTATCCCTACCAAAAGAAGCAAAATATTGCATATATTTTGAAAGTGCCACCTTATTTAGTGCTGGTTTCTTATCAAGTAATTCTATGATTGGTTTTAATAAAGAGGAGAAAATAAACTTTTCATCTTTAAAGTAGAAGAAAAATGGTTTCTTACCATATCTGTCCCTTGCACAAAAAAACCTTTCTTTCTTTTTATCATAAATACAAAATGAAAACATACCATTAAGCTTATTTAGAAAATCAAACTCATACTTTTGATAAAGTCTAATCAAAACTTCACTATCACTTTTTGTTTTACATTGTAAACTTTCTTCTTCTATTAAATCTTGATAGTTATAGATTTCACCATTAAAGACTAAAATCAAATCATCAAAAACCATGGGTTGATTTGCTTCACTATCTAAATCAACTATTGAAAGTCTTGTATGACCAAACTGCTTATTATCAATAGTAAATACCCCTTGATTATCAACTCCTCTTTGTTTTAATAAACTAAGAGAAGACTCAAACCTATTAGAGATAAAATTTGTACCTAAAATTCCACACATATAATCTACTTTACAAAATGCTCAATAATTTCAATATAAAAATATAAAAGAAAAACAAACAATATACTTGAGACTAAAATAGTTGCAGTTACATCAAATGGTTTACAATTATATAAAGCTGCTAAATTTACATTGTTTACTGCAAGTGGTACCATAAGCTCCATAATCAAAATAGAAGCCACATACGAATCTAAATCACTATAGTTTATAATAATATAAATACCAACTAATGGTAGAAAAATATGCTTTATAAATGATACTTGAAAAGATAAATGCCAAGGTATTGTTCTTAATCTAATATTTGAAAGATAAACACCAAAGATCACCAATTGAATAACCATAGAGGTATAAGCACCCATTTCTAAGGCAGAGTAGATATGATTATTGATTTGTATAGAGTTATAGTTTACTAACAAGGCTAAAAGTGCAAACCATATTCCAGGAATCTTTAGTATTGATAAAATTGCGTCTTTTAAAGAAAACTGCTCTCTTGCAAAAAAGTAAACAGAAAAGATGTAGATAAAAAAGATGTTTGCAATATTTATAATGCTTGTATATGGTACAGACTCAATTCCAAAAAGTGCAATTCCTAAAGGAATACCTAGATTTCCTGTATTTCCAACTAAGGAAGTTGCTAAATATATTGATTGTTCTCTTCTGTCTTTAAAGACCATTTTATTTACAAATAGTAATATAATTAAACAACTCATTACAATTAGTAAGTAAAATATTGGTGACATAATAAAACTGTAATCAATTGGAGATTTTGTCAAGCCCCAAAAGATCAAGATTGGTTGTAAGAAATATATTGATAATAGAACTAACGTTTTTTCATTTATCTCATCTTTAAATACCTTTTTTATTGTGTAGCCAACTAAAATGAAAAAATATATGGGTAAAACTGATAATATAGCTTCTATATGATTTCCTTTTTATTTTTTGTAATTTTATCATAATCTAATAAAATCTAAGGTATTCTAAATTTATGTATGAAAATTTAAAAGACAAAACAATACTATATGTTGAAGATGATGCACAAATTCAAGAACAGACTTGTTCTTTACTAAATGTGGTTTTTAAAGAGGTAATCCCTGCTTTAGATGGAAATGATGCTATAGAAAAATACCGTGAACATCAAGACAAAATAGCTGCAATAATTACAGATATTAATATGCCAAACCTATCTGGTACAAATATGATAAAAAAACTAAATGATGAGTTTGATATGTCAAAAGTTCCACTTATTGGGGTTTCTGCTTATTCTGATGATGATTTAGCTTTAAAAAATGACTCAAAAGAGTTGTTTACATTTTATTTAAGAAAACCAATAGAGATAAAAACTTTAATTGATAAGATTGAAGAAGGTATCAATCTATTAAACTAATGGGGTTTTAATTACCCCATTATTCCTTTTATCATAAAGAATATTCCCGCTGATAAAACTGCTGCTGCAGGAACTGTTATAATCCAAGCTGCCACAATCTTTTTAACTGTGTCTCTTTTTACGTATTTTGTACTTTTCTCTTCTTTTACATCTTTTTTCTCTTGCTTAACTATCTCTTGTTTTTCATCAATAAACTTATATAATTCAGCAATTCTGATATAATCTTTCTTATTTTTTGATTCCAATGCTTCAAGCTCTTCAAGTTCTTTTTGCATTGCATTTAACTCTTTTTTATGCTTTTTAAACTTCTTTCTTAATTCATTTAAAACTCTTGTTTCATGTGAATCAAGATACTCTCTTAAGAACCCTACACCAAATACACCACCAACTGCAATATGAGTAGATGATACAGGTAAACCTAACTGTGAAGCAATAATAACAGTAATAGCAGCTGCCATAGCAATTGAATATGCTCTAATCTGATCTAACTCAGTAATTTCAGATCCAACTGTTTTAATAAGCTTAGGACCAAATAGTGCTAAACCAATAGCAATACCTAAAGCACCAACTGCCATAACCCAAAAAGGAATATCTACTTTACTTGATATTTCTGAACTCATTACAGCATCATTAATTGCTGCTAATGGACCAATTGCATTGGCAACATCATTTGCACCATGAGCAAATGATAAAAGTGCAGCTGCAAAAATAAGAGGAATAGTAAATAGGTTATTGATACTTTTTCTATCATTTGTTAATTTATCAGCTGCCTTTGCAATCATTGGTTTTACAACTACATAAACAACTATTGCTATAACTAAACCAATAGAAGCAGCAGTTAAAAAGTCTAACTTAATTACCTTCTTTACACCTTTTAAGATTAAGTATGTTGCAAATGCCCATGACATTAAAGAGACTAAGTAAGGCACTATAACCTTTGCAGAATTTATCATATCCTTTTTGAAGACTATCTTTGTCTTAATAATATATAAAAATCCAGCTGCAATCAAACCACCTAAAACAGGCGAGATAACCCAAGAAGCAGCAATTTTTCCCATTGTACCCCATGAAACAATACTAAACCCAGCTGCTGCTATACCAGCACCCATAACTCCACCAACTATTGAGTGAGTTGTTGATACAGGAGCCTTAACAGAAGTTGCAAAGTTTAACCAAATAGCTGCAGCTAAAAGCGCTGCTGTCATTGCCCAAATATATGTTTCAGCATTTGTAATCATCGAAGGGTCAATAATACCCTTTTTAATTGTTTTTACAACATCACCACCAGCAATTAAAGCACCCATTGCTTCAAATATTGCTGCTATTACAATTGCCCACATAAGTGTCATAGCTTTTGACCCAACTGCAGGTCCTACATTATTTGCAACATCATTTGCACCAATATTCATAGCCATATA
>JASMTK010000033.1:0-3101 GCA_041694355.1 Arcobacteraceae bacterium
TAAAATTCTTTTAATAAAGGGGCTATTATGGAATTTTCAAAAGAAGAAAACTTACTTATTGCAAAAGCAAAAAAAGCAAAAACACAAAAAGAGATTGTTTTATTAAGTCTTAGTCGTTATTCAAATGTTAGAAGATGTATCGCAAAAAACAGAAATACACCTAAACATATACTTGAAAAACTAGCATACGATCCAGTAAGCAATGTTTGTTATGTGGCATTAAATAACCCTAATTGTCCAGTATCTAGGGATATGACTAATTATTTTGAAAAATGTGTACTTTGTAAAAAAGATGAAGAAACATATATAAACGAATGTACAAAATGTGACTAAATATAGTTTTTCAATTTTTAATGTATAATAGTAATAATGTTTGAATTAATACTATTAATAATCCTACTACTTATTATTTTATATGTTATGATTGAATCTTTAAAAATAGGTATTTCACCTATGCCATCAAATAAAAAAGTTGCATATGTACTATTAGATATCTTAAAAACAAACAAAGATAATAAGATATATGAGTTAGGTTCTGGGTTTGGTAGTTTGGCTATTTTTTTAGCCACAAACCTTCCTGATAAAAAAATTATTGCTTATGAGATTTCTACTATTCCTTGGCTTATATCTTTACTGTTGAAAAATATATTAAGAGTAAATAATCTTTATATTTATAAAAAAAACTTTTTAGATGAAAAGTTAAATGATGGAGTTTTAGTTTGTTACTTATTTCCTAAAGGTATGAAAAGTCTTGAAGATAAGATTTTTGAAGATACAATAAACACTACAATATTAAGTAATACTTTTGCTTTTAGAAATATAAAAGAAAGAGCAACTATAAATAGTAATGATTTTTTAAAAACCTCTGTTTTTATTTATCATACTTAAATACCTTACTTCTCTTCTTTTTTTATTGCCTCATAGGCAACTAATATTTTCTTTCTTTCTATTCCCCATCTATATCCAGTCATTGCACCACTTTTTGCCAAAACTCTATGGCATGGTATTAAATACCCAATATGATTAGAACCAATTGCACTAGCAACTGCTCTTACTGCTTTTGGTTTATTTATACTTTTTGCTATATCTTGATATGTAGCGATTGTTCCATCAGGTATATTTAAAAGTGCTTTCCATATATTTATTTGAAAATTTGTACCTTTTACATAAAGGTCAAACTTCTTTTTTTCCACAAAAATATTATTCAAAAACTCTTGTGCTTTTTCATCATCTTTTACTAAATCAGCTTTGCCCCAAATCTCTTGAAATCTTTTGAAAATAGCCTCTTTATTATCTACAAAACCTAAGTAACTAACCCCTCTTTTAGTAAATCCAATTAATGCTTCACCAAAAGGAGTAGAACCATAACCATAGGTAATTTCTACGTTTTTTCCTGATTCTTTATACTCTTTTGGAGTTACTCCTATAATATTTACAAATAAATCATGTAATCTACTTGAACTTGAAAGTCCAATATCTAAGGCACTATCTAAGATAGACTTTGACTCTTTTAGATGTTCTTTTGCGTAATTTAAAGTAACTGATTGTAAAAATTGCATAGGAGTAACGCCCACATACTCTTTAAACACTCTTATTAAATGATATTTACTCATTCCTATATATGAAGCTATTGTGTCTATTGAGGGTTGATCTTTGAAGTTTTCATCAATATATCTTATAACTTTTTCAATCTTTTTATAGTTTTCATTCTTTGAATTTAAATCTTCTTCCATAAAATCCCATTTGAAAGTATTTGTATAGTTATTATATAAAAAAAGTGATTAGTTAAAAGAATGTACTAAAGTAAAGAGAATTTCTTTACTTTAGAATATTTTAGTAAGTAGCCTTGTTGTAAATAACAAAGTTAGAGGCTAAATCTTTAAGTTCAGCTTTGATGCTTTCTTGAAGTTCTACATTGTTAATGTCATCTAAAACATCACAAATTTTGTTTGCAATGATTTCAAACTCTTTTTCCTTCATACCTCTTGTTGTTAATGCAGCACTTCCTACTCTTATACCACTTGTTACAAACGGACTTCTTGTCTCTCCTGGTACTGTATTCTTGTTTACTGTTATACCTGCATTCCCTAATGCTGCATCTGCATCTTTTCCTGAAAATTCCTTATCTAAGAAACTAACTAATACTAAGTGATTATCTGTTCCACCACTTACTATATCATAACCTCTTGATACTAATACCTCTCCTAGCTTCGCTGCATTTGCTTTTACTTGCTTTGCATACTCTTTCCATGATGGGTCTAATACCTCTTTAAATGCTACTGCTTTTGCTGCCATTACATGTACTAATGGTCCACCTTGTAGTCCTGGGAATATTGCTGAGTTTATCTTCTTTGCTATATCCTCATCATTTGTCATTATTAGACCACCTCTTGGTCCTCTTAATGTTTTATGAGTTGTTGTTGTTACTACATCTGCATATGGGAAGGGACTCATATGTTCACCAGCTGCTACTAATCCTGCAATATGTGCTATATCTGCAAGTAGTAATGCTCCTACTTCGTCAGCTATCTCTCTAAACTTTGAAAAATCAATCTCTCTTGCGTATGCTGAAGCACCACATACTATAATCTTTGGTTGAGTGATTTTTGCTATTTCCATTACTTTTTCATAGTTTATTCTTCCATCTAATTCTACTCCGTAGTAGAATGCTTGATAGTTCTTACCTGAGAAACTTGGCTTTGATCCATGAGTTAAGTGACCTCCATGAGATAAGTCCATACCTAAGATTTTATCTCCTGCTTTTAGTAATGCTGCATATACTGCACCATTTGCCTGAGATCCTGAGTGAGGTTGTACATTTGCATAGTTACAGTTAAATATTTCACAAGCTCTGTTTATTGCTAATTGTTCTGCTTCATCTGCAAATTCACATCCACCATAATATCTTTTATATGGGTACCCCTCTGCATATTTGTTTGTAAATACTGATCCCATTGTTTCCATTACTGCTGCACTTGTGAAGTTCTCACTTGCTATCATCTCTAAATGGTCTGTTTGTCTCTCTTGCTCTTTTACTACTAAATCATATATCTCTTTATCTGCCTCTTCTAATCTTGCCTCTGTTATATAGCTCATAGTTT
>JASMTK010000034.1:0-40052 GCA_041694355.1 Arcobacteraceae bacterium
AACTTCACTTGGGTGATTTATTCTTTTATTACTTATTTGTGAGATATGAAGTAGGGCGTCATTTTTTAATCCCACATCAACAAAGGCTCCAAAGTCAGTGATGTTTCTAACTATTCCACTTAAGATAAAGCCTTCTTTTAAATCTTCAATTGAAGTTACATCTTGGGCAAACTGTACTTGATTGAAGTTTTCTCTTATATCAAAACCTGGTTTTTTAAGTTCTTCTATGATGTCTTTTAGTTTTAGTGGTGTTGTGTTTAATTCTTTTGATATTTGTTCTATTTGTGAATCTTGTATCTCTTCTATCCTATATAAAACTTGAAGCTTTTTTGTTAGTTCATAATCTTCTGGGTGAATTGCTGTATTATCTAAGATTGATTTTCCATCTTTTATTCTTAAAAATCCTACTGCTTGGATATAGGCTTTTTCACCTATACCTTTTACTCTTAAAAGCTCTTCCTTACTTGTAAACTTTTTGATTTTTTCTCTATGCTCTACTATATTTTTTGCTAGTTTTTCACTTATTCCTGAGATAAATGATAGTAGTTTATATGAAGCTGAGTTTATATCAACTCCAACTTTATTTACTAAGTCAACTGTTGTATTTTCTAGTTTTACAGCTAAATCTTTTTGATTAACATCGTGTTGGTATTGGCCAATACCAAGTGACTTTGGATCAATTTTTACAAGTGCTGCCATTGGGTCACGTAGTCTTTGTGCAATAGAAATAGCACCTCTTATTGTCACATCTAAGTTTGGATACTCTTCTATGGCTATTTTTGAAGCTGAGTATACACTAGCTCCTATTTCACTAACTATTGCATAGTTTATATCTAGATTATTCTCTTTTATAAGATTTGCTACAAAAGAGGCAGTTTCTCTTGAAGCTGTTCCATTTCCTATGGCTATTGCTGTTATATTATATTTTTTTATTAGGCTTAGTACAATTTTTGAAGAGTTTACAAAATCTTCTTTTGGTTTTGTTGGATAAATTACTGAAGAGTTAAGATAGATACCATTCTTATCTATCACTGCTAATTTACAGCCAGTTTTGTATCCTGGATCTATTCCTAGAATTACTTGATTTACAAGAGGTGCTGTTTGAAGTAACTCTTTTAGGTTTTTCCCAAAAAGTTCAATTGCTTCTTTACTTGCTTTTTCTTTTAAGTTTGTTAAGGCTTCTCTTTTTAAACTTGGAAGTAGTAGTCTTTTAAGACCATCTTTATAAGCTTCAAAGACAAGAGTTTTTGAACTTTGAGCCCATGAGGGGATTTTGTATTTTTTGATATTTTCTAAGATGTAGTTTTCATCAATATTCACTTTGATACTTAGTTGCTTTTCATTTGTACCTCTTAAAATAGCTAAAACTCTATGTGGCTTAATATATTTGATCTTTTCTTCTTTGTTTACAAAATTGGAGTAAACATCACTACTATTAAAATCTTTTCCCTCTTTTATTTCTAGACTTCCCCAGTTAAAGATACTATTTCTGATTATCTCTTTAGATTTAATATCATCTGCATATCTTTGAGCTATAATATCTTTTGCACCTTGAATTGCAAGATTAACATCTTTGATTTTATTGTTTAAAAATTTTTTTGCTTTAAACTCACAATCCTCTTTAGAGTATTTTAAACATTGGATAATATTTGCTAATGGTTCCAAGCCATTTTCTATAGCTTCACTTGTTCTTGAGGATTTTTTATTTTTAAAAGGTGAATATATATCTTCACACTCTTGTAGGGTTTTCGCCTCTTTTAATTGTGTTTCAATTTTATCATTTAAGTGTTCTTTCTCTTTTAGAAGTTTTATCAACTCTTCTTTTCTTGAAAGAAGTTTTTGTGAATATTCATAAACCTCTTGAAAAAGCCTTAGTTCCTCATCAGTTGAGTTATTTGTCAAATCTTTTCTATACCGTGCAATAAAAGGAATTGTACAACCATCTTCAAGTAATGCTATGATATTTCTAATAACATTTTCATCTAAATTTGTTTTTTTATGAATAGTGTTGATTAAATTAGTCAAGTATGATTTCCTTAAAGTCGCTTCTAGTATTTTTTATTGGTTTGTTTGCATTTGCTCTTACAGTGTATACAAAAGATATTTTTGGTGTATTTGTTTTATTCTTACTTGCGTGATGTAATGTCTTACAATGAAAAAGTACAACATCACCTTTTTTTAAGTTATGATGAACTTTTGTTTTTATCAATTCTTGATTTTTTTTGTTTTCATCTAAAAAGTTAGAATCATCATCAAAACACTCTTTTTCAAAATCTATTTTATGACTTCCTGGAATAAATTCTAAAAGTCCATTTTCTAAAAACTCATCTCCTAAACTTAACCAAACAGATACTAAATCATCATTTTCAAAGTTCCAGTATCTTCTATCTTGATGCCAATAAGTTCTTGTACTCTCATGGGGTAGTTTTGTCATGATTGAATTGTGATGTGCTAAAGTTAAAATAGGAGTATCACCTAATATTTGTTTTAAAATAGGACGAATATTTTCATCTGTCATCCACTTTTTAAAAACCTCTTCTCTATCATAGACTTGTCTTAATCTTCTAACTGTTATTTTTTCTTGGTTTGATTTTAAGTACTCTTGCTCTGTCTCTATTGGAGCTTGCTGCTTCTGTAAATGTTTTTTTGCTTTAGCTAATATCTCATCACATATCTCACTAGATGCAAAGTTTTTAAGTATTAAAAAACCGTCTTTATCAAATTTTTCTAATTGTTTTTTTGTAAGTTCCATATAGTCTCTTATAAATTATTTTTCATATTATAGTATAAAAGAGGTTTTTAAAAGGTTATTCCTGATTATTATAAATAATACTTATAATTAAAGAATAAAATATAATTATCTTTTAAGTTTAAAACAACTATTATAATGTAATCTAAAAAAGGAGAAAATATGTTAAAAAAGTATTTTAGTTTAATAGTTACGGGACTTTTCTTGTTTAGTTTAAATGCATTTGCAAGTGAAGCAAAGGGTTTAAATGTAGTTTTAACTTCAAAAGTTCCTCAAACACAACAAATGGCAATGGTTTTATCAATGATGACTTTAAAAAAAGGTAAGAGTGTAAATATGGTTTTATGTTCAGATGCTGGAGATTTAGCAATTAAAGGTAAAAAGAGTGTATCTTTAAAACCTATGAATAAATCACCAAAAATGATGCTAAAAGCTATTATGAAAAAAGGTGCAACTGTAGAAATTTGTCCTTTATATCTTCCAAATGCAAACCTTAAAAAAACTGATTTAATAAACGGAATTAGTGTTGCAAAGCCACCAAAAGTAGCAGCAAAACTTTTAAATTCTGATTTCACTACACTTAGTTACTAATTTAATACAAAAGCTTTACATAAAAAAATGTAAAGCTTTTAAAAAGATTAAAAAAATCAAAAAATATAGTATAATACTCTTCTAAATTATAACAAGGAAAAACAAATGCATGTTGCATTTATAATTGAAGATTGGAATAAGATAGAGCCACTTAAAAGCTCTACTTTGACAGTGATAAAAGAGTGTATCAAAAGAGGACACAAAGTATCAATACTATATACAAATGACTTAACTGTAAGAAACAATGTTGTCCATGGATTTTCAAAAAAGTTAAAATTTGAGGGAAAAATTCCTGATTTGATAACTTCATTTTATAAGAAGTGTACTTTTGAGGTAAAGTTAGTTGAACTTCACGCATTTGATTGTATTATGATAAGAAAAGATCCACCTATCTCGCCTTTAGTATTTAACTTTTTAGATTCAGTAAAAAATGAAACTCTAATTATAAATGACGTTGATGGGATTAGAAAAGCAAATAATAAGCTTTATACTACTACTTTTCATGATCCATCAAATACATATTTACCTAAAACTCATGTATCTGGAAGTAAAAAATATATTAAGAAAATTATTGAAGAGTCTGAAGAAGAGAAAATGATACTAAAACCTCTTGATGGTTCAGGTGGGAGAGGTATAATCGTTTTAGAGAAAAATGCCACATCTAATATAAACTCTTTACTTGACTTTTATATTGATGATTCAGGTGAAAATTATGTCATTTTGCAAGAGTATATCCATGGAGCAGAAAATGGTGATGTAAGAGTTATTATGTTAAATGGAAAAGCAGTTGGAGCATATCATAGAAAACCAGCTGATGGTGAGCATAGAGCAAATATACAAACAGGTGGTACTGCCCATAAGTATCAATTAACTGATTCTCAAAAAAGAATATGTTCAAAAGTTGGTAAAAAACTTGTAGCAGATGGTATATTATTTGCTGGATTAGATATGATTGGAGATAAGATACTTGAAGTGAATGTTCTTAATCCAGGAGGAATTACAAATATAAATAAGCTTTCAAAAACAAAGCTACATGTGAATGTAGTAGATTTAATTGAAGAGAAAGTACATGAAAAAGTTGAAAAAAGAGCAGAGTTAGAGTATTTGTTAAAAAGATTAAATGAACTAAGAGAGTAAATAAGTATACTTATTTACTCAACAATAATTTATCAGCTAACATTGCATAGTCCAATTCTCTTAACTTATAAGTTAAACTAGATAGTTCATTTAGTGTCATACTATTTTCAATCATTATTTTAGAAGCTGCTTGATAATCTTGTTTATTTCTTATAAGTTCAACTATTTGCTTTGAAGCCTCTTTTTTTTGTGAACTTATATCATTGTATAAATTCATTTTTTCTCCATTAGTTTAAAATCGCATCATGCCACTGTACAAGGGAAACTCTTCTTCCTTCATTTACTTTTTGAACTTCATGGCAAAAAAATGGATTGCTAGGAAACACAATTAATTGTCCCATTTTTGGTTTAAATTTTACCATATTTTTATCTTTGTCAAAAAGAAAATTAAAGACTAGCTCTCCACCATTGAAGCTATTCTCATCTGTATTATTTTCATTATAAGTGGTTGTAAATAGTACAGTTGTAAGCTTTCTATTTTTTGCAACAGGTTTAAAACCTATTAGTTTATCATTATCAAAAATCATACTTGAATCATCACTATGAATTGCATAGAAATTATCTTTTAGATACTCTAAGGCTTGAAGATTTGATGATTTTGTCATACAAAGATTAAAATAGTTCTCAATATTACTTTGATTCTCAATAAATCTTTTTTTATAAAGTTCAAGATACTCATCTTTTATCTTGTAAATATATGTTTTTCTAATATCCTCATTTAATTTTTCATCAGGTACCTTATCTAGTGTTCTTAATCTTGCTCTTTCATAATTTGCACTTTTTTGCATATCTTTATTGATTAATATACACTCTTCTTCTTTTAAAAAGTTATCTATAATTAAATATGGGTAGTCATAATAACAGTTTGGAATTAGTTTTGTCTCAATATCTAGATTGAAAACATAATCAGAACAAAAAACATTATTACTAATTTGAACTAATTTATCATTTATGTAGTTGTTTATCATTTTTTTCTCTATTTTTATTTCTTAATTAGATAATCAGCAAAGTTTATTAAATCTATTTGTTTAAGCTTTTGAGTCTTTAATATAATTTTTTCAAAAGATATCTTTTTGTTCTTCATTATCTCGTAGGCTTTATCAAACTGTTTATATTTTATGTTTTGAACAACTTGGTAAATATCCATAACAATTGGATCATCAATAATATAACCATCTATATATGTATTATTAAACATATTCGACAATTTAAAACTCCTAATTAAACTTTAGAATAAGAAGGTTTCTTCGTTTCAATGCCATAATTAAAGTTTTAAGTTCTAAGATTGTAAGCTGTTAGTCAATATATTAAGTTTTAGTCAAATTTTGATTATTTATAATCCTCTTATCCTTATATAGAATTATATAAAATTATTCTATAAAAAATGCTTAAAAAAAACTTAAAATAAAATGAGAGTAAAATTGACTAAAATAATCAAGATTAATTTTAATGACTTTTTTAGAAAAAGAAGTTATAATTGTATTATATTAACAAAATAGGTTTATACTATATAAGACAGGAGAAAGTAATGTCACAAAAAGAATTATCGGCTTTAGAGAAGTTAAAAGCATCTAGAAATCCATTAAAAGTTGTAGAGGATATGTATAAAGAGGCAGAAGAGGGAATTGCCTTAAAAGATGAATATATTGGTCTTCTAAAATGGTATGGAATGTATCCACATATCAACAATGATAATACAGAGGATAAAGCATACTTTATGAAAAGAATTAAGCTACCTGATGCAAGAATGAATCAAGAGCAACTTGAAGTTATGGCGAAAATTGGACAAGAGTATGCGCAAGGTTTAGTTGATTTTACTGATAGGCAAAATATACAGTTTCATTATATTCAAATCAAAGATATACCAACTATTTTTAAACTATTAGACTCTGTAGGATTAACTTCAAGAATGGCATCTGGTGATGGTCCTAGACCAATTATGACTTCTCCTGTCGGTGGTATTGATCCAAATGAGATTATTGACGCAAGTAAAATAGCTAAAGAGGTTGATACATATTTTGATGAAAATGAAGATAGATTCTGTAATTTCCCTAGAAAGTATAAGATTGGTGTTTCTGGGTGTTCAAAACACGCAGCAGCTCATGAGATACAAGATGTAGCATTTACAGCTTTTAAAACAGAAGATGGTGAAGTACTGTTTGATTTAACTGTTGCAGGAGGATTATCTAAATCTAAGCAAATAGCATATAGAGCAAATAGATATGTAAAACCTGAACAAGTAAAAGATGTAGCAGTTGTATGTGCAGAGATTTTTAGGGATAACGGAAATAGACACAATAGAAACAAAGCTAGAGTTAGACACTTAGTAAATGAGTGGGGATTAGAGAAGTTTGTAGAAGAGATTGAAACAAAATTAGGATATGAACTACAAGAAGGTTTAGAAGAACCAGCTATTACACCTATTGAAAAAAGACATCATTTTGGAATTTACAAAGCAAAGCAAGAGGGTGAGTCATACATCGGATTTGCAACAAACTCAGGAAGAGTTGCAGGTGATGATTTTAAAGCTATGAGTGATATTTGTAAAAAATATAATGCAGGTGGTATTGCTTTAACTTCAACTCAAAACTTTATTGTTTATGGTGTTAAAAATGAAGTAGCACAAGATTTAGCAGATGAGTTTGATGCACTTGGGTATCCATATGAACCATCAGTATTTAGAGCAAGATTACAATCATGTACAGGTAAAGAGTTCTGTAAATTTGGTATTACTGAAACAAAAGAGTATGCTAAAAAAATAGTAGTTGAACTTGAAGAGAAAAATAAAGACTTTGATGAGCCTGTAATGATTGCTGTATCTGGTTGTGGAAATGGATGTTCACACCCACAAATCTCTGATATTGGATTAGTTGGTACTAAAGTTAGAGATGAAGATGGAAATAGAGTTGAGGGGTATGATGTACTTTTAGGTGGTCACTTACAAGGTGAAAAAGGAAGTAGAATAGCTCATAAAGCAGGTAAAAAAGTTCAGGCAACACAAGTTGTGGATTTTATTACTGATTTAATCTCTAAATACAAAGCTGATAATCAGGGGTATGGTACTTTTAAAGAGTACTTAAATAATATTGAATTAGAAAAGTAGTATAATGGATATATTAGAGACTAATAGATTAGTTTTACGAACAATAAAAAAAGATGATTATGAAAAGCTTTACAATAAAGTATTTAGTGATTATGAAGTTGTAAAAAATACTTTTGGTTCAGATATGTTTACAAAAGAAGAGACTTTTGAGTTTCTTGATAAAAATGCAAATCATAATGCTAAAACAGGTTTAAGTGTCATCGTTGAAAAGCATAGTCATAAGTTAATAGGATTAGGTGGAGTTTTATCTTGTTCTTATTTAGATACAGATGATTATGAAATAGGCTTTATATTAGAAAAAAGCTCTTGGGGAAAGGGTTATGCAAAAGAGATTGGTATTGCACAAATATCACAAATAAAAAATGAGTTAAAAAAGCAAAGAGCACTAGCTCTTGCTTCACAAGAAAACACCTCTTCTATAAAAGCACTGGAGTCTTTAGGTTTTAAATATAAGTGTGAGGTAGAGTCAAATAGGGGTAGTAGATTGGTTTATGAACTAATTTTTTAAAAGAGGAGAGTTAAATCTCTTCTTTTATTTTCTCTAAGTCTATAATTTTTTCGTGATATATAGCTTCTTTGTCTTTTACAAAGTTTATCCTATCTTCATTGATTTCTAAGTATTGTTCTTTTGAGTACATTACAATTTTATATAAATAGTTTCTATTTGAAGTTAAGAAGTCTTCGATTTTTTCAAAGCCAAAGTTTGCTTTTAATTTTGTAAGAATTTGATCTTCCCTTGGATGTTGAATAGCAAACCTTGTAGGCTCTTTTTTATAAAGCTCCTCTGATTCTATAATCATCTGTTCAAAGTGGGCAATTGTTGCTTGTGTTGTTTGAATGTATGAATAAGATAGTGCTCCATTAAAGTAAGCAAATTTCTTTCTTAAAGCGGAAATATTCTCTAGAATTGCTCGATGATAACTTCTTAAAACATTTTCATAGACTTTAGCTGCAAAGTGTCTTGTGTTTGAAAACTCATAATCAGATGCAATTTCTCTGTGTTTTCTAATAAGTTCATAAGGCTCTTGCCATTTATGTACTTCGCTTTTTAAAATTCTATATACATCCCTAAAAGCTTCATCAGCATTTAGTTCAACATTTTTAAGCATTTTAATTGATCTCTTTACCATTTTATCTATTGTTTGATCATCATAGAATAGATTTTTACAAATATTATCTGAATCAATCCAATATGTTTCATAATCTACTTTTTCAATTTTGTCAGAAGTTAAAAATGAACCCTTTTTTTCTTCAAATCTAATATCATTTTTTCTTTTAATATTTTTGAAAATTTCATTTGCCATTTTTTCCATAATTGATTCAAGAGAGTTATAAATAGTAATTAACTCTTTAGAGTACTTTTTGTGGATATTTTCTAACGCCTCTACAACTTTAGGTTGACTATCTTGCAAGATATTTATAAGTGCATCATATACACCAATAATTGTTTGATACTCTTTAATTAAAATATCACAAATACCTTTTAAATCTTTTTTAATAGCATACTCTTTTGCTTCTGCTGCTTTTGGTCTAATAGTGTATTCAATAAAATCTAGTACCTCTTGAATATTAGAGTCTTGAAGAAGCTTCATATTTGATGTAATGTCTTTATATTTTATCTCTTTTATCTCATCTTTGAAATTATCATATCTATTTCTAAAGAAATCAAGAGTTTCACAATCTAGGTTCTGCTTTAAATCATTTCTAAAAGCTTTTAGTACTTCATCAACTTTATTTTCTATAAGAATCTCTTTTTGATGTTGTCTTGAATCAAGTGCCATTTTTGCAGAAATAGGAACAACTTTTTCAAAATATTTACTAAATTTTGATTCAATATAGTTTGTTGTTCGTTGTATTTGTTCTTCTGAAAATTTATCCTTTTGATTAAGAACACACAAGGTCTTATCTCTGAAATGTTCCATATACTCTTCTAAAACTTCTGCTTCAGATTGTTTTCCTGCATTATCAATAAGTGTAAGCCATATAATTCCACCCACATCTCTTAAGACTCTTCTAGTTGTATCAGTATCACTTTGTGATTGAGAATTAAGACCAGGAGTATCAACAAACGAGATATCTTTTAGTATATCCATAGGAGCATATAAAGTTAAGTATTTGATATCAGACATTTCATCTTGTCTTTGATCTGTAAAATCAGCTATAGCTTCTATAGGAGCATACTCATTTGCACCAGAATAATAAGTAATTTTTAGTTTATACTCTTCCCCATAATTGATAAAGTTTACTTTTGAAGTTACAGGTGTTATTCCTGTTGGTAGGATATTTCTTGAAAGTAAAGCATTTAAAAAAGTTGATTTACCAGCTGAGAATTGACCTGTAATAGCAACCTCCATAGGGTACCTTGCTCTTCTCATTTGTTTGTGCAAGATATTCTCTAGCTGTCTTGAGGGTAAAAACTTTTCATCTAGAAGCTTGTCTTTTACCTTTTTTATATCTCCTACTAAACTATTTTCGTAAACTACCTCTTTTTTTGTATATACATCTTTATACTCATTGATAAAGTTATCTAAGATATTTAGTGCTGCACTCATTAGTTTAGTCCTTTTACTGACTCTAAAATAGAGTTTAGTTTTTTAATCTTTTTATGAATATCAATTGAGAATTGTGCTCTATTTTCATTGTTTTGTTCAAATGTTTCTAATTGTTTTTGTAATATTGCTTCATCACTTTCAAGTCTTTGTTTAAACTGTTCTAGAGGTTCATTTAAAGTTTTAAAGAACTCATCAATGAGTATGTTTGATACTTTTTTTGCCTTTATTTTGATATTTTCCTCAATATCTTTAAACTGCTCTTTGATATATTTTTCAATTTCTCTATCAAATTCATTTAGTTTTTTTGGTTTTGCTTTTGATACAGCTTGTGTAATTTGATTTATCAAAATTTCATTATTTGAAGTTAAAAACCCAGATTTAAAATCATCTTGGAAAAAACCAATTGCATCAAAGTTATCATTTTTATGACCTATAGAAAAACCAAAGTCATGATATTTTTGTTCACACTGCTCACCAACTGTTTGAGATTTTTTTATAAACTTGTACCTATAATCTCTAATAACATCAATAATTCCATCTTTTATTGCAGTTTGAACTATAACTTTTACTCTACTACTAGGTGGTCTTTTTTTTGTTTTTTCAAAAGTATATCTTACATCTGATACAACTCTTTGCTTTGTTACATTTTTTAAATCTAAAAGTTCTGTATCTAAAAATGCCTCAAGAGAGTTTATGTAGTTTTTAATATCAGATTTGTAAAAGTTAATATCCTCTTGCATAGCTGTAAATATTCTTTTGTTTACTGATTTTTTCTTTTCAAACTCTTTTAATTCATTTTCTAACTCTGTTTTTGATTTTGATAAAAGTTTTAATTCGTAGTTTGCACTCTCTTGCTCTTTTTCAATAGTTTTAATAAGTTTAGATTTTGCTGCTTGAGTTATAACTTCACTTTTTTGTGAATTTGCTCCAAATAAAGAGTCATTTAGATAATCTTCTATTTCTAAAATACCAGTATTTTCCAGTGCAAAACCTGCATCTAAAGCCTCTTGCTCCCTATTTGTTCTGTGAAGTAGGGCCATTTTACCTGATATTGGAATAAAGTTGATAGTTTTTAGGATATAGTCTAATTGTGAGTCTTTATTTTGTGCTTTTAGTTGATTTTGTATTGATGTTTTTGTGTAGTTAATAACCTCTTCTAAATCACTTTTATCTACTGTATCTGCTCTTGTAATTACAATTAAAAGTTTTGATACATTTTGATATAAAACAGCATCAATAATAAATTCAATATCTTTAAGTGTGGCACTTTGACTAACATTCATTAAGTGTATCATCATATCACACTTTGAGATATAGTCTTTCGTAATTTCTTCTCTTTGTATAACAGGGTCATCTAATCCAGGTGTATCTACTATCTCAATACCATCTTTTAAAAACTCTAGATTTGAGCCTAACTCAACATATTTTACAAGATTACATTTTTTACCACTCTCTTCAGCAGATGTGTATGAAGATAAGTCTTTTATATCTATTAAATCGTATTTTGACTCTTCTTTTATCAATTTATTTAAGTCATCGCCAAAAGTATCTTTTGTCTCTTTTACAAATTTTTTCATTGATTCAAGATGATTAGCTGAGTCTTCTATTTTACTCCACTCTTGTTTATTCCAGTAGTAAACCTTTGCATATTGTTCTTTACTATATTTTACTATACTAAGATTTGCAGTTTCAGGTACAACTGCACTTCCTAAGATCTCTTCTTTCATCAATGCATTTAGCATAGTTGATTTACCAGCGTTCATTACACCAGTAATTCCTATAGAGAATTTTTGTGTATTTAGATAGTTTTTACACTCATCTAATAAGTTTTTTGTATCATTACTTAAACTATTTTTATTTATCTCTTCAATAAACTCTTCTAGTTTTACTTTTGCTTCTTTAAAAGATAGTTTCTCTTCATCAATCTCGTCATTATAACTTTGATCTTCTTCTTTCAAGTCAAGTTCTGATGGATCAAAGAGTGAAAGTAATTTTGTTAAGTTTTCTTTTGAAAGAATACTATTTGAGTTTAAATGCTCTAAAGACTTATGTAAGATATCGATATTCTCTTGAGATTTATTTTGATATATACACTCAATAACATTATGTTGTAAATGATTAAGTTCATTTATATTCTTTGGTACATTTACATTCAGTCTATTACAGATTTTTTCAAATGACTTTAATGGTGTAAAGTATTCAAAGTCTTTTCTTGTGGCACTTACAATTAGTGCAAATATTGAAAATATTTCCTCATCTATTATTGTATCAATTGGTTCAAAACTTGATTTTTGCTCAAATGTAATACCGTGATAAAGTAGAAAATAGTCGTTAGCTAAGCTCATTATCCCTCTCCCTAAAATACAAAAAGTTAAATATCAGCTTGTGATACTTAACTTTTTATACTTACATTTAAATCAAGAAAGGCAATGCCTTCCTTGATTATCTAAGAGCTACTAACTTTCTTCTTAAGTAAGCAATTTTATTTTGTAATGGTAAGTTTTTAGGACAATGGTCTTCACAAGCCATTAATGACATACAACCAAAGATTCCATCATCATCACCAATTAATTCATAAAAGTCTTCAGCAGTTCTCTTATCGTGAGGATCCACTTCAAACCTAGCTACTCTATTTAATCCAACAGGACCAACAAATTCTGGTCTCATTAGCATAGTACCACAAGAAGCTACACAAATACCACATTCAATACATCTATCTAATTCAAATGTTTCTTGAGCTACTTCAGGTTCAACTCTCTCTTCCATTTTTGAAATATCAGTCTCTTCTTCATTGCTAACAATCCATGAGTTAACTCTTTTTGACATTCCATCCATCCATTTACCAGTATTTACTGATAAATCTTTGATAAGTTCAAATGCAGGCATTGGCATTAGTTGGATTTTTCCATCAGGGTAGTTTGCAGTAAGTGTTCTACAAGCTAATGAAGGTTTTCCATTTACTACCATACCACAAGAACCACAAATACCAGCTCTACATACAAAGTCAAATGATAAGTCAGCATCCATAGTTTCTCTAATTTGATTTAATGCAATAAAAAGAGTCATACCAGGAGTTTCTTCTAATTTGTAATCTACAAAGTGAGGTTTTGAAACCTTACTTCTTGGATTAAATTTAAGAACTGATATAGTTATTTCTCTACCTTTTTCAACACTCATTATTTATCTCCTGCTCTTTCGTTTTTCTCTTTATAGTTCATTGGTAATTCAAATGGCATTAATGCATCTTGAATTTCATGTCTATCTTTACCTTCTGCTTCTAGTTTTTCTACAGTTTCGTCAACTTCTTTTTGTCTTACAGCAGAATCTGGGTGTTCAATAATCATACCTTTAGCACCATAACCTCTAAATGCTGGAGGCATTTCCATTTTCATAATGTCTAAATCAGCATATTCAATTGTTGGTTCTAAATCATTAGGGTTAGGCCATGTACATAATGTTCTATTTAACCAATCTCTATCATTTCTTTTTGTGTAGTCTTCTCTATAGTGTGCACCTCTTGACTCAGTTCTATCTCTTGCACCTTTAGCTACACATAATGCAACTTTTAGCATTTTTGGAACTCTATATGCTTCTTCAAGTTCTGGGTTTCCAGCTCTTTCTTTAGATTTAACAGTGATTTGTCTTGTTTTAGCAAGTAATTCGCTTAACTCTGCTACTGCTTCTTCTAAGTGTGGTCCATCTCTAAAGATACCAACTTTCTCATGCATGATATCTTTCATTCTATTTTTGATTCTAAAGATATCTTCAGGTCCATTATAAGATAAGATTTCATCTAAATATTTATCTTCATGATCAATAAATTGTTGTACTGTTGCAGTAGGAATATTTACATTGTTTTCTAAACAGAAATCTGCAAAGTAGTTACCAATAATCATACCAGCAACAACTGTTTCAGAAACTGAGTTTCCTCCAAGTCTGTTAAATCCATGCATATCCCAACAAGCAGCTTCACCACAAGCAAATAGACCTTTTAATCTAGTTGATTCACCAGTTGGTTTTGTTCTAATACCACCCATAGAGTAGTGTTGCATAGGAAGAACAGGAGCCCATCCTTTTTTACCTTCATCAGCAGGGTCAATACCATTAAATACTTGACAAATCTCTTGAACATCTCTTAAGTTCTTCTCAATATGTTCTCTACCTAAAATTGAAATATCTAACCACACGTGCTCACCATAAGGTGATGGAACACCTTTACCGTTTCTAATATGCTCAATCATTCTTCTTGAAACAACGTCTCTTGAAGCAAGTTCTTTTTTCTCTGGCTCATAATCAGGCATAAATCTGTGACCATCAACATCTCTTAAGATACCACCATCACCTCTACATCCTTCTGTTAATAAGATACCAGATGGAACAATTGGAGTTGGGTGGAATTGTACAGCTTCCATATTAGATAGTGTTGCAATACCAGTTTCAAGTGCAATAGCAGCACCAATACCTTCACAAATTACAGCATTTGTTGTTTGCTTAAATACTCTTCCATATCCACCTGTTGCAATACATGTACCTTTTGCAACATAAGCTTCTAATTCACCAGTAATTAAGTCTCTTACTACTGCTCCGTAACATCTACCATCTTCGTGAATTAAAGAAATTGCTTCTTTTCTATCTCTAATATCAACATCATGTTTTAAAGCTTCATTTGCAACACCAAATAACATTGTGTGTCCTGTTGCATCAGCTGTATAACAAGTTCTCCATTTTTTTGTACCACCAAAGTCTCTTGAGTGGATTAATCCATGTCTATCTTCATCTTCAGTAATAGTAGTTTTTTTAGCATTAATAACAGCTTCTCTTGTCCCTGCTTTAACTCTAGTCCAAGGCACACCCCATGATGCTAACTCTCTAATTGCTTTAGGTGCAGTTGTAACGAACATTCTTGCAACATCTTGGTCACATCCCCAGTCTGAACCTTTTACTGTATCTGCAAAGTGTAAATCTTCATTATCACCATCTGACATTTTTGAGTTACCTAATGAAGCTTGCATACCACCTTGCGCAGCAGCTGAGTGAGATCTTTTAACTGGTACTAGTGAAAGTACTACAGCGTTTAAACCTTTTTTTTGTGCAGCAACAGCAGCTCTTAAACCTGCTAATCCTCCACCAATAACTAACGCATCACAGTAATTAATTTTCATTAAGCAATCCTTTCAAAACTATTGTTTGTCATTTTGTATTCCATAACTTTTGCAGTTGGAGTGTATCTTTCACCAACTTTTCCAGCTTCAACATTTGCCATACCGATTTTCATATATGCTGCTAATGAAGCGAAACCTAATACTAAGAAGAATACTGTTAATCCCCATTTTACTTTTTTTAATCTTTTTCTATTTTCAGCTGGGTTCTCTCCATCAAACCATCCCCATTTTACACTTAATCTATAAAGACCAATAGTTCCGTGTAATTCAACTGCTAATAATAATAAGATATATAAAGGCCACATCCACTCAGACCAAACTCTATCTGCACTTGCATAAGGACCAATTTCTGCAGAATTAGTCATCATGATGTATAAGTGAATAGAACCTAAGAAGAACATTGCAAACCCTGTTCCTGCTTGTGTAAACCATAACTTAGTGTCATCGTGCTTTAAGTGTTTTGCGTGCGCTTTCATTACTTGGTACTGTTTGAAGTTACCAGGTAGTTTTCTCATTCCTAAACCAGCGTGAGCTATAAAAATTACAAATACTACAAATGCAGCGATTGTAACTAATAAAGGATTTCCTCCCTCAAAAATAAAACTAGCCTCTAAAAGCTTTGTTATCTTGTACATAAACTCTTCTGATATTAATATAGAAGATACCAGTAACATGTGTGCCCACATGAATAGTGCTAAGAACAGACCCGTTGCACTTTGAAGATAATCAAGTTTTGCAGGTAGTCTACTTTTTCTTCCTTCAACTGTTTTGCCTATATAACCTTCAATTAGGTTACTCATTTCCTATCCTTTCTTGTGATTTAGATTATATGAATAATAGCAATACTATAGCTAAATTGTACTTCAGATTTGATTAGAAATGCAACATATGATATTCTTATGAGATTTGAGATTAATTTTTTATTTTTTCTATGAAGCCCCTTTTTAGGGGCTTGTAGGACTTTAATTAAAATTTTCTTAGAAATAAAATTTAATTTTATTGTGTTACTTAATGATACACTACTTAAGTATAAATAATGACTGAACAGCTGTCATTGATAAAGAAATAATTTGATCAATATTTAATGCAGGAATAAAGAACACAATAGCTGAACCAATTCCTCCTAAAACTGTTAAAATAGCAACAAATGCAATCGCATAAGTTGACACTCTTCGATCATCAAACTCTTCAGAAATACACTCTTGTTTTGTTGGGTAAAAATACATCATAGCTATTAGTTTAAAATAGTAGTAAACTGAAACTATTGTAGCTATTACTGCAAGAACAGTTAATAGTGTATACCCTGCATTTATAGCCTCTGTAAATACATAAAATTTACCAATAAAACCAATAGTTGATGGTATTCCTGCAAGTGAAAATAAGAATATAGTCATCATAGCAGCTAAAAATGGCCTCTCTTTTGCTAAACCTTTAAAGTCATCATATGTAACCCTTACATTTGTTTCTGAAATAATATGTGATGCTAAACCAAATGCTCCAAGTGCAGATAAAAGATAAGCAATAAGATAGAACATAGTAGCATAGGCAGAGTCTATATTTATAATTTCTCCATCTTTGTAACTTAATGCAATAAATGCTAGAAGTAAGTATCCTGTATGTACAATAGATGAAGCTGCAAGCATTCTTTTAATAATTTTTTGAGTGATAGCAAGCCAAGTACCAAATACAAGTGTAAATACAATAATTACAGATAATATTGTATCCCAAAAGTCAATTGTAAATCCTAAATCTTGTAAAAATGCTCTTAAAAAGAAAGAGAAAATTGCGATTTTAAATGTTGATGCCATATATGCAGTAATAACCATAGGTGCACCTCTATAAACATCTAAAACCCAAGATTGGAATGGGAAAGCAGCGATTTTGAATAAAAATGTAAATAGTATTAGTGTTAAACCAATGTAAACTAAATTCATATGTTCTGTATTTGCTGTTGTTATAACTGTTGCTATTTCTGTTAGATTTGTTGTTGCTGTTCCACCATATACTAGTACTACACCTAGTAAGAAAAATGCACCAATAAATGAACCTAAAACTAAGTATTTAAAGATAGCTTCAACTCTTTTTGAATCTTGACTATGATAACCAACCATTATATAAACTGCAAAAGAGGCAACCTCTAAAGATACATAGGCTGTTATTAGTTCGTTTGAACAAGCAAGAAGCATCATACCAAATAAAGAGAATAGTAAAATAGAGAAGAATTCACCTTTAAAGTATGATCTGTGTCTAAAGTAATGCTCTCCAATTAGTAGAGTCAAAATTGTACCCGCAATCAATAGTATATTAAAAAAGTTTGAAAAAGAGTCAAATACTAAAACATTATTAAAAAGAGTACCGTAAGGTTGAATACTATATAAATCACCTAATTTAAAAATTGAAAAACCTAAAGCAACAAATAAAAATATAGATGAAACAACTATATAGTTTTTAACTGAATACTTTTCATACATACTCATAAGCATTAATACTAATGCACCTAACAGTACAGATAATGCTGGTATTAAGTGAATAAATTGACTCATTTTGTTGCTCCAATTTTTAGAATATCATTTAAGTAGTGTGTAACTGTTGGCTCAAACTTATCTATGAATATTTCTGGATAAATACCCATTAAAAATACAAGTACTACCCAAGGAGCCATACCAATAATCTCTTTTATTTTAAGATCTCTCATCTTTACAACACCAGTATTCTCTTCTCTATCTTGTAAGATTGCTCTTTGAAACATCCATAGCATATAAGAAGCACCAATAATAACTGTAAGTGCTGCAATATAACCAAGAGTATGGTTAAACTCATATATACCAAATATAATAAGAAGTTCAGATACAAAACCATTTGTACCTGGTAATCCTACATTTGCAAAAAGCATAATAGCAAATATAAAAGTAAATACAGGTGCTTGCTTTGCAATACCACCTAAATCTTTTATTGTTTTAAGATTTGTTTGCTCGTGTAGTAATCCAACAAGTAAAAACAGCGCACCTGTTGCTATTGCATGGGCAATTATAAGGTATAAGGCACCATTTATTCCATACTCATTAAGTGAGAAAATACCAGCTGCAATAAAACTTAAGTGTGAAGCTGATGAGTAAGCAAACAGTCTTTTAATATCATCTTGCATTAGTGCTGCAATTCCAAAGTATAATAGTCCAAATAGACCAATTGCTACAAACCAAGATGAGAACTCAACGTAAACATCAGGAAAAATAGGAATCATAAATCTAACAATAGCATAGATACCAAGTTTTGCCATTATTGATGATAGTAAAAATACTGCTCCTGTTGGAGCATTTTTATATGTTTCCATAATCCATGTATGTAAAGGGAATATTGGAATTTTAATAGCAAATGCAGCTAAGAAACCTAAAAATAACCATACTTTAGTTGTGTAATCTAAAGTAGTTATCTTAGTTAACTCATGGTAAGCAAATGACCAACTTCCAAACTCATTATAGTAAGTTACTCCCAAATACAAAATAGCTACAAACATTAATAGTGAACCAACCATTGTATAAACAGTAACTTTAATAGTTGTAAATACTTTATTACCAAAACCATATTGACCTATTAGTAGGAAAACAGGCAGTAGCATAACTTCCCAGAAGAAGTAAAAAAGTACCACATCAAGTGAAAGTAAAGTACCCGTAACACCTGATTGAACTAAAAGCATATTTATCCAATATCCTTTTGTTTTACCTTCCCATAATAGTAAAAAAGCACTTGGAATTAGTATAGCAATCATCATTAATATTGTTAAAGAGAAACCATCTAATCCAACATAATAGTTAATTCCATAAGTCTCAATCCATGGAACATTTGTAACAAATTGCATTCCTGCACTTGGCTCAAACTCTATATAAATCTTTAATACTAAAGCTAATATTACAGTTGTTGTTAAAAATGCAATATTTCTTATGGTATTAACATCTCTCGTTGTTAGCATTAGTCCAAAAGCTACAACAGCAGGTAAGAAAATTATAAATGAAAGAATATCTGAACTCATACTACAATCCTAAAGTGTTTATTAAATAGATAAATATACAAGTCATACCAACTAGCATGAATATTGCATAAAATCTTACATTTGCATTTTGTATCATTGCAACTTTTTTACCTAAATTAACAAAACCTTTTGATGCATTCATAATAAATCCATCAATAATTTTGTCATCTAAAACTCTATCTATAAATGTAGATAGTCTTTTACTTGTTTTAACAAAAATTGCATCATAGATTTCATCTACATAGAATTTATTACCAATTAGTCCAACCTCTTCTTCAGGTTTTGATAAATCAAATTTAGCATACTTTTTATATGCAGTATAAATACCTGCAAAGGCAACTACAACTGATAGTATCATTAAAATCCATTCTGTTGAGTGACTCATGTGTATAGTTTTTGAATTAAGTGAAGCTAACCAAGTATCAACTAAATGTTCACCTCCTAATACCACAGGAAGGTTTAAATACCCAGCTGCTATTGCACCAACTGCTAAGATTAACAATGGAAATGTGATAGTTTTTGATGTATAAACATATTTTGTTGGTTCATTATTTGGAGCAACAAAAACAATAAAGTAAAGCCTAAACATATAAAATGCAGTTAAAAATGCAGTTGCCAATGCAATTGCCCATATTAAATAGTATCCCTCTTGAAAGGCAGCTGCTAAAATTGCATCTTTTGAAAAGAATCCTGAGAAAAATGGAACTCCTGAAATAGCAATAACTCCAATTAAGAAAGTTGTTTTAATAATTGGTAGTGTGGCTCTGTGTTGACCTATCTTGAAGATATTTTGTTCGTGGTGTAGTGCTATTATAATTCCACCGGCACCCATAAATAGCATAGCTTTGAAAAACGCGTGTGTAAATACATGAAATAGCCCAGCAGAATAAAAACCAAGTCCAACAGCAACAAACATATATCCTAATTGACTCATTGTTGAATATGCAAGTATCTTTTTAATATCAGTTTGTCTTGTTGCAATAATTGCAGCAAAAAGTGCTGAAAACACTCCAATATATGCTATAAATATACCAACACTTTCTACTCCTGTATATAAAAAGTGAAATCTTGCAACCATATAAACACCAGCTGTTACCATAGTAGCTGCGTGAATAAGTGCTGAAATTGGTGTTGGTCCTGCCATTGCATCAGGTAACCAAACATATAAAGGAATTTGAGCTGATTTACCCATTGCACCTACAAATAATAAAAACCCGGATAGTGCAAGTAGTGCTGGTGATGCATTTGATATATTTGCTTCAAGAGATGCAAATGATAAATTAACTTCTCCTAATGCGAAGAATAGTGTTACAACTCCTAGTAAGAAACCAAAATCACCAACTCTATTAGCGATAAAAGCTTTATTTGCTGCAATTATATTCTCTTTTTTACCATAGTAAAATTTAATTAGTAAGTAAGAACAAACTCCAACACCTTCCCATCCAATGAAAAGAATAATTGGATTATCTGCTAAAACTAAAATCAACATTGAAGCTAAGAATAGGTTGAAGTAAGCAAAAAACTTACCAAAGCCATCATCACCTCTCATATATCCTATAGCATATATATGAATAAGCCAACCTACAAATGTTACAAACATTGACATAAATATTGATAAGTTATCACCTAGTAAAGCCATATCAATATTTAAGCTATCAATATTCAACCAAGTAAATAACATCTGCTTGTAGATTATTTGATTCTCTTGCATTCCTAAAAACAGTGTTAGAGTAAGTAAAAATGCTATTAATGGTGTAATTGTACCTATTAATGAAAATAGAGTTTCAGATACTTTACTCTTTTTTATATGATAAAAATATAATCCACCATTTAATATTGCACCTAATAAAGGAGCTAATATAATCCATACTAAAATAGACGTATTCATTATTTACCTCCTTGTTTTAGAGTACTAAAGATATCTGCATCTAAAGATTTTCTTGATCTATATAAAAGAATAATTACAGATAAAAACACGGCTGCTTCAGCTGCTGCAATAGCAATAACCATTATAGTAATTATTTGTGGGTCCATATCAAAATGGTATCTTGCAAAGGTAACTAAAAATAGGTTTACACCATTTAGCATCATTTCAATTGACATATATATTACAAAAACATTTCTTCTAGCAATTACTCCAATTACACCTAAAGAGAAGATTACCATTGATACAAAAGCATAGGAAGTTAGAGAAATCATGAGTCATCTCCTACATTGTTATTTATTTTAGAGTCTCTTTTCTTTGCTAGAACAACTGAGCCTAATAGGGCTATTAGTAGTAAAATAGAGATTAACTCAAATGCAATTAGCCAATTATCAAATAGTTTTATTCCTATTGGCTTTATATCACCAAAGTCTGTTTCTAAAATTGTCAAATCTTTTGATGGTAATTTTGATACTGCACTTATAACCATATAATTAAATGGAATCATTAAAATTGCACCAAACCCTATTAGTTTAAACTTTCTAGGTTCTTTTGGTAAATCTTCATCTTTAATATTTAAGAACATCAAAATGAATAGTATAAGTGTCATAATAGCACCTGCATATACAATTATTTGTACTAAAAATAAGAAAGTTGCATTTAGAAGTGCAAACATACCAGCAACACTTAACATAGAGATTAGAACTCCAAGTGCACTATACATTGGGTTAGCGAAAACTATCATTGCAACCGCACCAGCAATAGCAAAGATAGAAAGGGCTATAAATATAATATCAATCATCACTTAAATCCTTTGATCTCTCATTTTTCATAAGTGCTTTTTTATCAACAACAAAATCTTCTCTTTTGCTACCTGTGAAAGAAAAAATTCCAGTATCCATTCTAATTGCATCACAAGGACACGCTTCTACGCAATACCCACAGAAAACACACTCAAGTAAATCAATTTTGAACTCTTTTGGCCTTTTTTCTGCTTTATCATCAAATCTCTCTTCTGCATCTATAAAAATACACTCTGCTGGACAGGCTGTGGCACACATATAACAAGCCACACACTTTTCACTTCCATCATCCCATTTTGTTAGTCTATGAACACCTCTGTATCTTTCATTTAAGTCATCAGGTTGTTCTTCTGGGTATTGAAGTGTTTTTAACTTATCGTTGTCTTTTAAGTTATTTACAAAGTGTTTTAAAGTGGTTTTCATCCCACCAGCTATACCTGGTAAATAAAGCTTATCTTTAAACGAATTACCTCTTCTTTTTACTACTTTAATTCCCATATTAACTTCCCCAAACAACTACGTATGTTGCAGTTATAGCGATATTTAAAAGTGCCAATGGAATCAACACTTTCCAACCTAACATTTGTAATTGATCATATCTGAATCTAAGAACAGTCCATCTAACCCAAATATAAACAAAAACCATAATAAAGAATTTAACTAAAAAAGTTCCTATTTGAAGAATTGCAGTTAAAATATTTGTTCCATTAGAACCTAATCCCGTTGCTAAGAATATAGCAAGAAGCCCTACAACAAATACTCCTAATCCCCAGAATATTACACTTAAGATTTTAGTTTCTCTTTGTCTTGAATCATCAGCACCAATAGCTTTATTGTTTTTCTTCATCCATCTAGTAAAGAAGAAAATCTTTAAAGGTAAAAGAATCATAATAGCAATAATTACATAGTTGATATTACTTTGAACGGTTTGTGTATCTAACCAAGGTATATGGTATCCACCAAAAAATAAAGTTACAATAATTGCAGATGAGGCTGACATCGCAGCATATTCACCAACTTGGAATAGTCCAAATCTCATAGCAGAGTACTCAGTATGATATCCAGCAACAATTTCAGATTCACCCTCAGCTATATCAAAAGGTGCTCTATTTGTTTCTGCAAAGGCACATACTATAAAGATTATTGCTGCTAATGGTTGAATAAATATACCCCACGCTGGAACAACTCCAAAAATTGTACCTGCTTGAGCATTTACAATATCAGTTAAATGAATTGAACCATATGAGATAATCATTGAAATAACAGCTAATGTTAAAGCAACTTCATATGAGATAACTTGCGCAGTTGCTCTAACTGAACCTAAAAGTCCATATTTGTTTTGAGAAGCATAACCACCAAGTATAATACCATACACAGATAATCCAGCAAAGGCTAAAAACCACATAATCCCTAATTCATTTGGAATTGCAGACATAATATGTGATTTACCATCAATTACTAAGTTATCAGCAAAAGGAATAGTTGCAAATGTTAAAAAAGAGCATAAAAAAACAATTGCAGGTGCTATAGTAAAGAAAAATTTGTATTTAACATATTGAGGAGTAAAGTCCTCTTTAAATAGAAGTTTTAACATATCAGCTAGACCTTGAATAAGCCCACCTAGTCTAATAGGTCCAATACTTGCTCTATTTGGACCTGATCTTCCTTGCATAAAACCTGAAATTCTTCTCTCCCACCATACAAAAAGTGGAGTTAAACCTACTGCTAATAGTGAAGCAAGAGAGATATTTATCATCAAAATTGGTAATGAATTCATACAGTTCCTTTACTAATCATCTCTTGTAAATGCTCAATGATTGATGTTATTGTTTCCATTGGATTGTCTTTATTTATTTCTGATATTACTTTTTGTTCTATCTCATCTTCATTTATATATGTTCCACTTTTTTCATAGAATGAAGCAATTGGTATTGCAATATTAGAAGAACTTAATGTTAAACAGTTATGAGAAAACATTGATATAACTTTTTTATTTTTTAATAATTCAAGTTTATTTTCAAAATATTTATTATCTAGTATTATAACTAGACTAGCATCGTCAAGAGCTTTTTCAAAATGTTCTTGAGTCTCATCTATTTCAAGCTTTTTAAATGATTTTCTATTACAAGATTTGTCACTACTTCTTAAGTAGTCATCTCCAAAGTTTTCATCAAATGTATCAGGTGAGTAACCTGAAATATTTGCATTTAGTGAGATACTTAAATTTTTAAGGTTTTTCATCTCTTCTAGTGAAAGATTTGGACTTAATAAAAAAAGTGTTGATTTACTAGTTGACAACTCTTTAAATATATTTGTAATTGCATTACTTAAGTTTGTTTCTGATTGATTTAATAAAGCAGTAGTAAATCTATTTTTGCTTTCATTATGATAAGATAATCTTCCCTCATCACACATAAACCAACCATTTACAGCTCTATTTACTCTTGGTCTAAATCTAAAGATTTGATCATCTTTGTATTTCTCTTTTCTATGATCAACATAGATATTACAACCTTTTGCACAGCCATTACAAATTGCATTAAATGTTTCTAAAAACCACACTCTTTGTTGAAATCTGAAATCTTTAGAAGTTAATGCCCCCACAGGACAAATATCTACAACATTCATCGCGTAAGGATTATCTAAAGGTTTACCTGGAAAAGTTCCAATATATGAGTGATCGGTTCTATTTATCACACCAAGCTCTGAAGTTTTTGATATATCACTACAGAATCTAACACATCTTGTACAAAGTACACATCTTTCCCTATCAAGCATAACATTAGAACCTAAGTCAATTCTTTTTCTATGCTTGTTTTTATTATCTACATTTATTCTAGATTCGTAGAATCCAGATTCCATATAGTAGTCTTGAAGTTTACATTCACCTGCTTGATCACAAGTAGGGCAGTCAATAGGGTGGTTTATAAGTTCTAATTCAAGAATTTTTTTTCTAACATTCTCAATATTTTCACCTTTAGTTCTTACAACCATTCCCTCTTTTATAGGTGTATCACATGCAATTTGAGGTCTTTTTTGTCCCTCAATTTCAACCATACACATTCTACAGTTACCATCTTTGCCAAGTGCTTGGTGATAACAAAAATGAGGTATGTGAATATTCTCATCCAATAATTTATCAATTAGCAAGCCTCCTTTTGAAGCTTGCATTTGTGTACCATTGACAGTAATTTCTACAATTTCACTCATAATATCTTATCCCCTTACACTGTGTTATTTTTGGCTATTAGTTTCCTGTATAAAGTTGTCTTGGTCTAGCAATTTTATGTTTTGGATCTTGTTTTAACTCTGACCATTGAGAGATCCACCCTGGAATTCTACCAATAACAAAGATTGGAGTAAACATTTCAACTGGAATTCTAAGTGCAGTTAAAATTACACCTGAATAGAAATCAATATTTGGGTATAGCCCTCTATCTTTGAAGTAATCATCGCTTAACGCAGCTTCTTCAACAGCTTGAGCAACATCTAATAATCTTGAATCTAAGTTTAACTCTTCTCTTAGTTGATCTTGTAATGCTTTTAAAGTTTCAGCTCTTGGATCTCTATTTTTGTAAACTCTGTGTCCGAACCCCATTAATCTAAACGGATCATTTCTATCTTTTGCTTTAGCAATATATGTAGGTACGTTTTTAACATCACCAATTAATCTTAATTGATCCATAACTTTTTCATTTGCACCACCGTGAGCAGAACCCCATAGTGCAGAAATACCAGAAGCAATTGATACATAAGGGTGTGCTTCAGTTGAACCAACATTTCTAACAGTTGTTGTAGAAGCATTTTGTTCGTGATCAGCATGTAAAGTTAAAATAGCATCTAATGCATCAACTTCAACTTGTTTAATCTCTTGGTTTAATCCATCACCAAGGTATTTCATCTTTCCACCTGGATATGCTCTTAACATATATAAGAAGTTTTCTGTAAAGTATCTATCTACATCTGGGTAAATTAAAGGTGTACCAATAGAGTTTCTATAAGCCATAGCTGCAATTGTTGGCATTTTAGCTAAGATTCTTCTTCTCATAGTTTTAAATTCATTCTCATCTTCTAAGTGTAAGTGATCTTTGTAGAATGCTGATAAAGCCATCGTTGCTGCACCCATAGTTGCCATTGGGTGTGCACCATCTGGTAATGCATCAAAAAGTCTAATAATACCTTCATTTAAGAATGATCTATGTCTTATTTCTAAATCAAAATCTTTTGATTCTTCCTCTGATGGTAATCTACCCATCATTAGTAAATGACAAACGTCTAAATATGACTTTTTACCTGCTAAATCTCTAATATCATAACCTCTGTATCTTAACTCAGAGTTTTCACCATCAATAAACGTTATCTTTGATTCACAAGATGCTGTTGAAGTATATCCAGGGTCATAAGTAAACATACCTGAGTCTTTGTAGAAAGTACTAATATCTACTACACTAGGTCCTCTTGTACCATCAACGATATTGTATTCATATGTATTTCCATTTCTGTTATCAGTTAATGTCATAGTATTTTTTGCCATTAAGTTCTCCTTAGTAAATTTAATTTATTAATTTAGTTTTTTAATTTTTTTTCGAATTCTTCTGGGAATTTTTCCAGTATACTTTTAATGATATCTTTAACTGCTGGTGCAAAAACACAAATTGTTTTTCCATTCATAGTTTGACAAACATCTAAAATCGTATCTAAGTCTTCTCTAGTTCCTTCACTGTCCAATACCTTTTTTAAAATTTTATTAATCCAACCACACCCCTCTCTACAAGGTGTACATTGTCCACAAGATTCATGATGGTAAAACTCTATTAGATTTTTAGCAACATCAATCATAGATGTGTCTTCATCTATAATAATCATACCACCAGTTCCTAATGTAGAGTTAATACCCCACATAGAATCATAATCTAAGATTGCCTCTTCAACTTCCTTAGCAGTTAAAATTGGACAAGATGAACCTCCAGGGATTACAGCTTTCAATTTCTTTCCATCTTGCATCCCTCCACCAATTTTATTGATGAAATCTATCATCTTATTTCCATATTGCATTTCATAAACACCCGGATTTTTAACTGGTCCACTCATTGCAAATAGCATAGTACCAGGAGAACCTTCAGTACCATACTTAGTATATCCCTCTTCATATCCATACTCTACTATATTTGGAACTGAAGCTATTGTTTCAACATTATTTACTGTTGCAGGGTTCCCAAAGAACCATTCACACTCTTTTCCATGGGGTTTAAGTCGAGGGTGTCCTCTTTTACCCTCAAGTGATTCAATAAGAGCAGACTTTTCTCCACAAATATATGCTCCAGCCCCTCTATGTACTGTAATATCAAGTTTGAAGTTATGACCCATAACTTTTTCACCAATTATTCCAGCTTCATAAGCTTCATCTATAGCTTCTTGCATTCTATCTGAGAAAAATTTATACTCACCTCTTATATAAATATATGCGTGGTGTGCATTAATTGCGTAACAAGAACAAATAATCCCCTCAATTAAAAGATGTGGATCATAATGAAAAATTTGTCTATCTTTAAAAGTCCCTGGTTCACTTTCGTCACCATTTACGATTAGATAAGCTGGTCTTGGATCATCTTTTGGCATTAATTTCCATTTTGGACCACAAGGTGCACCACCACCACCTTTTCCTCTTAATCCAGACTTTGTAACCTCTTCAGTTATTTCATCAGGAGTCATTGTAAATAGCTTTTCTATTGAGTTATATCTTCCATTTTGTTTTGCTACTTCTAACTTATGTGAATTTGGAATGTCAAAGTTTTTACTAACTATTTTTGTTATCATCTTTACACTCCTTAATTAATTCATCTACTTTTTCTGTAGTTAAATTTTCATGATACTCACCATTTAAAGCAAACATTGGTGCTCCACCACATGCACCTAAACATTCCACTTCACTTAGATGAAATAGTCCATCTTCACTTGTTTGTCCAGGTTCAATACCTATTTTCTCTTTTATGTAATCTTTAATTTTATTACTTCCACAAAGCATACAAGATAAAGTTTTACATAGTTCTATATGGTTTTTACCAATTGGTTCTAAATTAAACATAGTATAAAATGTTGCAATTTCATATATTTCTACAGGAGTTTTATCTAATCTTTCTCCTACATATACCATTGCTTCAGGGCTTACCCATTCTTCTTGTTCTTGTACTAACCATAAAGCAGGTAGTATACAAGAGTCACTATTTGGATATCTTGTTAGATATTTTTGAAATTTTTTTTCATTTTCTTCGTTAAAGCTAAAAGTACTCATTATCTATCAAACTCCCCTGCAATAAAGTTCATACTAGCCATAGTTACAATGGCATCAGCTAACATTCCACCCTCAACAATTTTAGAGTATGCAGCTAATGAATAAAAACAAGGAGGTCTACATTTTACTTTGTATGGTGTTCCTGAATCATCACTTATTATAAAGAAACCAAGCTCTCCATTTCCACCCTCACTTGCACTGTAGTATTCACCTTTTGGAACTTTGATACCCTCAAAAGTAAGTTTAAATTGGTTCATTAAACCTTCAATATTACCATATACATCGTTTTTAGTAGGTAGTACAATATCTGGACAGTCAACATTTATAGCCCCATCTGGCATCTCTTTCATAGCTTGTCTAATGATTCTAATACTTTGAACTATCTCCTCAAATCTACACATCATTCTGTCATATACATCACCATGAGAACCTATAACTACATCAAAATCATAATTTTCATAACCATAATATGGCTTATCTTTTCTTAAATCATGGGCAACACCAGTTGCTCTTAGATTTGGTCCTGATATTCCAGCACTTAAAGCAAAGTCAGGTTTTACAACTCCCACATCTTGAGTTCTATCATGGAAGATTCTGTTTCTCTCTATTAAACTAAGTGAGTCACTAATTCCTTGTTCCACATCTTTTAATACAGCTTCAAGTTCTTCTTCAAACCCATCATATAAATCATATTGCAATCCACCAATTCTTGTATATGAATTTGTAAGTCTTGCACCTGTTAATTTAGATAGTAAGTCGTATGTTTTATCTCTTGGTGCGAATAAATACCAAAAGTTAGTAAGTCCACCAAGATCAACCATATTTGCACCATTACATACTAAGTGATCAATAATTCTACTTAGTTCACCAATAACAACTCTTATTGCTTTTGCTCTTGGAGTTATATCAATATTTAACATCTCTTCAACAGCTTTTGAAAAACCTATATTATTTAAAATCGCAGAACAGTAATTTAATCTATCTGTATAAGGTATGATTTGTGAGTAATTATGTGTTTCACATGATTTTTCAAAACCTCTATGTAAATATCCAATCTCTGTAACACAGGCTGTGATTGTTTCACCCTCCATAGCCACAAAGTTTCTTATAGTACCGTGTGAAGCAGGGTGTGAAGGACCAATATTTAACATCATAAGGTCGTTTATTTCTGTTTCTGTATAACCTTTTGATTTTAGATGAGGAATCATCTCGTCCATTAGGTTTTCAGTCTCTGTACAAATTTGTCCTTTTGTTACAGGGTAATCTTTTCTTAATGGATGTCCAATAAATTGGTGGTGATTTAAAACTCTTTTTAAATTTGGATGGTTTTTAAATTTTATACCATATTGGTCATAAGCTTCTCTCTCTGCCCAATTAGCACTTTCATATAAATCATGAATAGAGTCAACTTCTAATGTATCATCATCAACAAAAGTTTTTACAGTAATAGTTTTTTTGTAAGTTTCATCTCTTAAAATATACACAACAGCAAATCTACTTTGTGCTGGCTCTTTGTATTTAAGATAGTCTATACCAGTTATATCTAAAAGTATATGGTAGTTTTCGTTCTCTTTTAAATTTTTGATTGTTTCTCTAATATTATTTGAATCAATTAACATATCACATTTAAGCATCTAAAAATCCTTTATACTCTTTGACTCTATCTTTTATAATTGATTCATCGTTTGCTTTTTCTTGGATTCTCATAATGGCATCTAAAACAGCTTCTGGTCTTGGAGGACAGCCAGCTACATACTCATCAACTGGAATTATTTCATCAATTCCTTGTACCGTTGTATAGTTGTCGTAAAATCCACCAGAACAGGCGCAAGCACCCATTGAAATTACCCATTTTGGTTCACACATTTGTTCATAAATTTTTTTCAAAATAGGAGCTTGCTTATAAGATATTGTACCCGCAACTATTACTAAGTCCGCTTGTCTAGGAGAGAATCTAACTACCTCTGCCCCAAATCTTGATAAATCATATTTTGCACCAGCTACTGACATAAATTCAATACCACAACAAGCTGTACCAAAAGCCATAGGCCATAAAGAGTATGATCTACCCCAGTTTACAGCATGGTCTAGCTTTGTTGTTACTATTGAATCCCCAAGTTTCGATTCTGCACCTAATCCCATGATAACGCCTTTTTCTTATACATATAAACTAGGCCTAAAAATAGTAGACCAATAAAAATAAACATTTTAATAAGGCCAGTTACACCTAATTCTGCGATATTAACTGCCCATGGAAACATAAATATAATTTCAACATCAAAAAGCAAGAATGATATTGCAACTAAATAGAACTTAACTGAGAATCTAATGTTCGTACTACCAACTGGATTAGAAACTCCACTCTCATATACTGTATTTTTCATTACTGCATTTTCATTTTTAGGACCTAAGAATTTAGTGGCTAAAAAAACACCAACTAAGATTAAGCCTATAGTAACAAAAATAACAGATGCTAGAACTAATTGCGTTGACATTGCTCATCCTATATTTAATATATAGTTAAAATTGTACACTAATTTGAAATAGTAATAAAGCTTTTTACCTTTTTAAAATGGATTAATTACTTTTGTGAGAAAAAAGGTAATACTTTAAAATAGCACCAACTGTTAAAAAGCGTAACATATTTTAGATAACCCTTTTTCTAGGCTTTTCCTATCAAGTGCTACGTTAAGTCTAAAAAATCCTTTACCTATGTTACCAAATGATACGCCATCATTTAAACCTACCTTAGCTTTAGTAAGTAAAGTCTGTTTTATTTCCTCATGATTTAAGTTAGTTTCTCTAAAATCTAACCATATTAAGTAAGTTGCCTCTGGTTTATAAAATTTGATTTTAGGGTTGTGTTCTTTTATATAATCTTCTGTAAATTTAATGTTTTGTAGTAAATATTCATTTAATTGATTAATAAAACTACCTCCATTTTCATAAGCTGCTTTTGTTGCTACTAACCCAAAATAATTAATAGAGTTTATCTGTCTTTTTTTAGCTACTTTTTTAAATCTATTTAGAAGTGCTTTATTTTTACAAATTACATAAGAAGAGTTCAATCCCGCAATATTGAAACTTTTACCAGCTGAGTTTAAAGTAATAGTTATATTAGCAATTTCTTCACTAATTGATGCTATAGGAATAAACTTTTTAAAAGTTATATCAGAGTGTATTTCATCTGAAATTATTTTTATGTTATGTTTTAAACAAATAGAACCAAGTTTTAAAAGTTCATCTTTACTCCAAACTCTTCCAACTGGGTTGTGTGGTGAACATAAACATAAAGCTTTTGTTTTTTTAGTAATTTTTCTCTCTAAATCTTCAAAGTCTATCTTATAGTAACCATTGTCATTGATAAGCTCATTTAAAACTAATTTTTTATTATTAAGTTCAACAAATTTTATCAAAGGAGGGTAGACAGGAGTTTGTACGATTATTTCATCATCATCTTCATCGCATAAAGCTTCTATACAAGCTGAATATGATGGTACAACTCCATTTGTTAAAAAAAGTTCCTCTTTTTTTATATGAAAATTATGTCTATCTTTTTGCCAATTTATAATTGAGTCTATTAATTCATCACTTTGAAATGAGTATCCATATAAAGAGTTACTAGCAGCTTTTTGTATTTTCTCATTTATAAAATCAGGAGTTTTAAAATCCATATCTGCAACCCACATACCTTGTAAGTCCTCATAACCAAAAACCTTCTTTAATGCATCATGTTTTTCGCAATTTGTATTTTTTCTATCAATTTTTTCATCAAAATTAAATTTCATTATAATAACCTTTAGAATAAGTAAATTAATTCTATTTAAAAAATCTTAAACTTATTTTATAGTTTTATAATTGACAATCATTATTAATTTTAGATATGCTTACGCACTTTCAATATAAGGATGAAATGATGATAAATAAACTTTTTAATAAAGGAATTTTATCTGCGTTAGCTGTTTGTATAACAGCTCCACTTTTTGCTTCTGAGATTAATGTATACACTCACAGGCATTATGCGACAGATAAAAAACTAAATGAGATGTTTACAAAAGAGACTGGAATTAAAGTTAAGATTGTAAAAGGTAAATCTTCTCAGCTTTTAAAAAGATTAGAAATTGAAGGTGAGTATTCACCAGCTGATATTTTAGTGACAGTTGATGCGGGTAGGTTACAAATCGCAAAATCTAAAGGTTTGTTACAATCAATATCTTCAGATGAATTAAATAAAAAAATCCCTTCTCACTTAAGGGATCCAGATGGTATGTGGTATGGACTTACTAAAAGAGCTAGAGTTATTGTATATAGTAAAGATAGAGTTGATCCTAAAGAGTTAAGTACTTATGAAGATTTAGCTAATCCAAAATGGAAAGGTAAAATTGCAATAAGATCTTCAAACAATGTGTATAATCAATCATTAATGGCGTCATTAATTGCTCACAATGGGGAAGAAGCTTCTGAAAAATGGGCAAAAGGTGTTGTTGAGAATTTTGCAAGAAAACCAAAAGGTAATGATAAAGATCAAGCAAAAGCTATTGTAGCTGGAATTGCAGATATTGCAGTTATGAATACTTACTACATCGGTAGAATGGCAAATTCAAAAAGTTTATCTGAAAAAGAGATTGCAAGAGAAATTGGAGTATTCTTCCCAAATCAAGATGGTAGAGGAACTCATGTAAATATTTCTGGAATTGGTGTTACAAAGCACTCTAAAAATAGAGAGAATGCTATTAAATATATAGAGTTCTTAGCTTCTAAAAAAGCACAAACTATTTATGCAAAGGCAAACTATGAGTACCCTGTTTTAGATGGTGTAAGCTCTTCAAAGTTAGTTGAGTCATGGGGAACATTTAAAGAGGATTCATTACCAATGAATACTTTAGGTGAGTTAAACTCAAAAGCTGTAAAAATATTTGATAAGGCAGGTTGGAGATAAAAACTTTAAAGTCTAATAAGCTAATCATATTTGGTTCTTTAATAGGTATCATAATATCGTTGCCAGCGATTATCATTTTTCTACATATCTTTATTGTAGAAAATGAAAACTGGCAACATTTAGTTGATACAGTATTAATAAGATATATAAGTAATACCTTATGGTTAATAGTAGGTGTAGGACTGCTTACTGCAATAATTGGATTTACCACTGCATGGATAACTACTTTATACAAGTTTCCTTTTTCTAAAACTTTAGAAATTGGACTTGTTTTACCACTGGCTTTTCCTACCTATATCATTGCTTTTACATATGATGGGATGTTTGGATATACAGGAACAATTACACAAGGGATATTAAAGTTTTTTGGCTTATCTTTAGGTGATGTGTATATTCCTGATATTCTAACATTAGAGGGAGTTATTTTAGTAATGTCACTAGTGCTTTATCCTTATGTATACTTAATTTCAAAGGCTTCACTACTTAACCAATCAGCCCATGCATTAGAATCAGCAAGAACATTAGGTGCAGGTTCATTTAGACTATTTAAGAAAGTTGGTATTCCCCTAGCATGGCCAGCTATTATTGCAGGTTCAACCTTAGCAATAATGGAAGCAATAAGTGATTATGGTGCAGTTAATCATTATGGTGTTGATACTTTTACAATTGGAATATTTAGAACATGGAATGGGTTAGGAGATCAAGCTTCAAGTGCAAAATTAGCAGCAATGTTAATGGTTTTTGTTTTAGTAATTATATTAATTGAAAGAGGCTTAAGAGGTAAGAAAAAGTATAATGCTTCTGGAAAAAATAATAGACCAGTTGGAAAGATTGATTTAAAAGGTTCAAAAGCATTTTTTGCTTTTATAGCTTGTTTTGTACCAATTTTTTTAGGTTTTTTACTACCACTTATTCAGATGATTATTTGGACTCTTACATATTTTGAAGATGTTGTAGATGAACATTTTATTTCACTTATGACTAACTCGTTTATATTAGCTGGGGTTAGTAGTATAATAGCTATCATATTTAGTTTACTAATAACTTTTAATACAAGAAGAGAAAATACAGCAGTTAATAAAACAATTCAAAAAATTGCGATGTTAGGATACTCTATTCCAGGAGCTGTAATAGCTGTTGGGGTTTTAATAGTAATAGGTTGGTTAGATATAAAACTAATAAAAACACTTGGAAGTTTTGGTTTTAATACCGGACTTATATTGGGTGGTACAGTTATTGCATTAGTTTATGGATATGTAGTAAGGTTTATGGCTATTTCTATAAATTCACTTGAGAGTGGATACTCTAAAATACCAAAAAGTATTGATGAAGCAGCAGCTACTTTAGGAAGTGATAATTTTGGTATCTTAAAAAGAATACACTTTAATTTATTAAGGCCTAGTATTATGGCAGGTGCTTTAATTGTGTTTGTTGAGGTTTTAAAAGAGTTGCCAGCTACTTTAATTTTAAGACCATTTGATTTTGACACATTAGCAGTTTATGCTCTTGAGTTAGTTGGGCAAGAACAACTCCAAGAATCAGCAGTTCCTGCTCTAGCACTTGTATTAATTGGTCTTGGACCAATTATACTTTTAATGAAAACAATGACTAAAACAGCTTAAAAATAATAGATAAGGTAAATAAATGGAACTTTTAGAGTTTGAAAATGTAACTATGGATTATGGAAATGGCGTAGAGGTTATTTCTAATTTATCATTTAGTGTTAAAAAAAGTGAAATTTTTACTCTTTTAGGACCTAGTGGATGTGGTAAAAGTACAATTTTAAGATTAGTAGCAGGACTTGAAACACCCACAAGTGGAACTATTAGAATTGATGGAGTTACTGTATTTGATTCAAAGACTAATCTTTCAGCTGAAAAAAGAAAGGTTGGTCTTGTGTTTCAAGACTATGCTTTGTTTCCACACCTAAATGTATATGAAAATATATCTTTTGGATTACATGGACAAAAAAAGAAAGATAAAAAAAGAAAAGTAGATGAACTTTTAGAGATTGTGGATTTAGTTGGTTATGATAATAGATATCCTCATGAGTTATCAGGTGGACAACAACAAAGAGTAGCATTAGCAAGGGCACTTGCAACTGAACCCTCACTCCTACTAATGGATGAACCTTTCTCAAATTTAGATACCTCACTTAGAGAAAAGATGAGATTAGACATCTATAATATTATAAAAAAGACGAAAACAACAGCACTTTTTGTTACACATGACCAAGGTGAAGCCCTTGCTTTATCAGATAAAATTGCTTTTTTAGATGAGGGGAAAATGGCTCAAGTTGGTACTCCTTATGAATTATATTGGAGACCAACTTGTGAGGATACAGCATCTTTTATGGGTAAAACTACACTTATAGATACATACTTTGATGAAAAAGGATTTGATAATATATTTGGCTTAGCAAATAGTTTGAAATCCTCTAAGGGTGTTTTATGTATTAGACCAGAGCTTGTAAGTATTTCTAAAAGCGGTAACTTTCAAGGAGTTATTGAACATGCAAGTTTTGTTGGTTCTCAAATAGAGGTTATTATAAAATATACTTTAGAGAGTAAAGAGATACTAATTAAAGCAATTGCCGAGCCTTTTGCTAAATTAGAGAAACATATGCAGGTAAGTTTTGATATAGAGACAAAAGGTTTAATTGCTTGGGTATCAGATTAAGGCTATTTAAAAAGAGTTTTCTTTATAGCCTTAAATGAGTTAGAAAAAGGAGTTAAATATAAACATCTTAAAGTATGTTCCTCATCTCCACTGTTTTTTCCAATACCGTAATCAATTTCTAAATCTTTTTGTGAGTGACAAAAGCCACCAAACCATCTATCCCAACAAGAAAAAACAACTCCAAAGTTTTTATTTATATGTTCAGGTGCTTTAGAGTGATGTATATGGTGTTGTGCAGGTGACATTAAATATCTTTCTAGCCATTTAGGGTATGGCATAGCAACTGGACTATGTCTTAAGTTTGAACCTAATAGATTAAATAAGAAAGTAAACATATTTGCTCCAAGAAGCATTACTAAACTTATTTGATCTCCAAATAAAAAGAAGAATATACCTAAAACAAAACCTTGAATTAATGCACTTCTAATTGAAAATAGGACACCTTCAATAGGATGTGTTCTAAAAATTGTAAAAAAATTTAATGCAGTTGCACTGTGGTGAACCCTATGATAAGGCCACAGGAAAGGTATAGTATGAAGCCATCTGTGAACCCAATATTTTGCAAAATCATCTAATATAAATAATACAACTGTGAACATTGTAGCAACAATCCAAGTCTCTAAAGTTCCTATAAAAACAGGATACTTAGGAATCCAATCTATTAAGGTATAAAATAAGGCAAAAGCAACTACACTTTTTGTTAAAAGTCTAGGTGATAGTAAAATCATAATTGCACTATTTAAAATCAAAATTAAGTAGTCTGCTTTTGCAGTTTTTGACCACCAGTTTTTCTTAGAAAATAGTTTTTGAAGTGCTAGAGAGGTTGATCTTTTTGTATAAAATAGGTACATAAAACCTATAAGCATTGCAGTTAATAAATATAACCAGTAAACTCTTTTTTGTGGGTTAGTGAAAAACTCCAACCATCCATTAAGGAATGGTTGGATAAAAGTTTCAATCATAAATTATACCAATAAAGTTTAGTCATTTTCTGCGTGAGATGACTCACCCATTAATTTGATTATATCTTTCATTTTACCAGTTACATCTTTTTGTTTAGCTTCTAGTTTAAATTTATCATCTAACACTTTTTGAATTTTTGCCATATTAAGCATATATTCTGCCATAGTCATATTTCCACCAATTTCAAAGTTACCATCTTTATCAATACCAGTAACTTGTCCACCAGTTACAAGAACAGGTCCAAATCCAGATAATCTATTTAATTTAACAGCTGTTGCTCCTAAATCCTCACCACTTGTTTGTAGTGCCATTAAGAAACCTTTTAACTCACCCCAGTGTTTAGCATATGTTTTGAATGCTTTTTTAATATCACCAGCTCCACCATCTACAATAGCCTTAATGATATTTAAATCTTTGTAAACAGAGCCAGCATATTTATATGCAGCTTCAGCAAGTACTTTTTCCCAGTTTGTTTTAATAACTGAGGCATACTCTTTTAATTTTGCTCTTTGAGAATCAGTTAATTTTTCACCATCTGCAGAAGTGATTAGTTTTCTACCATCAATAAATGCTTGAGTAATTGTACTCATGTATTTAGTTCCAGATTTTGCATCAAGACCAGCTGCATAATATGCCGGACCAAAAGTCATTTCTGTTTTTAAATCAACAACACCATCGTTGTTGTAATCCGCTGCTTTTAAATCTCTTTTTTTAGCGATATCATAAACATTTTCAGGTGTTAGTTTTAAAGCATGAGCTGAAATACCAAAGTAACCAAATGCTTCATCCCACGCATGCTCTTTACCTGTGTAGTATGCACCATCTTTATATGGTTTGTCATTAGGTTTTGTATCTGCCTCTAATTTTTCATCTAAGTAGTTATTAACAGCTTGGCTATAAGCTACACCACCCATTAAAAACTTAGAGATTAATTGTTCATATTTGTATCCAGTTAATGGATCATATCCACCATTTGATGATGAAGCTTTATCAATTAAAAACTCAATCATCTCAGGACCAGTCATTTGACCTGGGAATCCATTGATAATACCTTTATAAGTTTTTCCTTTTAAATTCTTACCTTTAGAAATTTCATCAATCTTAGTTTGTTTGATTTTAAATTCACCTTTAGTTTTTGGATCAATGATAGTTCTACCTGTATCTTTACCAGCATAATAAGATAACATCTTAGCTTTTAGTTCAGGGTTTGGTGTACCATCACCTTGAGTTGCTAATTTTTTTAAAGATTTCTCTAAAGCTTGTCTTGCAATTTGACCTGTGTAAGCTACTGAGTTCTCTTTTTTACCTTCATATCCTTTAACTGTTACAGGATAAGGACCATAAGTTTCTGCTGCAGTTGCACTTACTGTTAAGATACTAGCTACTATACTACTAATAAGAATTTTTTTCATTAATTTTCTCCATTCTAATTTTAAATTTAAGGATTCTATACTTTCATAATTACTTAAAAGGTAACACAATAAGTATATGTTACATGGATTATAACCTTAGAAAACTTATTATGATATTAATATTAATTATTGATTTGATTAAATTTCAAAAATTATGATAGAAATTCCCATTATCATATTTTAATTATATATTTTTTCATTGTAACTTAATTAATCATATATAAAACCTCTATTATAAACTATATTTTATTGATAAAATGCTATAAGATTTATACTAATTATAAGGTTATTTAAAAGATGGAAAAAGCAATACAAATTCTAAGAGAAAACAATTTATTAAAAGAGATAGATGAAGAGTTAGATATATATCTAGAGATACCTCATATTGCATATGTAGAGGTTAAAAAAGAGAACTCTAAAGCTATACTGTTTAAAAATCCAGTAGATAAGAAAAACAATAGAAAGTTTGATATACCAGTATTGATGAATGTATTTTGTAATGATGAAGCAGTAAGACTATTTATTGGAAATGCAGATAAAATTGCTCATGAGATTGAATCACTACTTAAAATGAAACCACCAACTACTTTAGGTGAGAAGTTATCTACCTTTGGTAAGTTATTTGCTTTAAAAAATACAATTCCTAAAAAAATAAGAGGTAAAGGTGAGTGTCAAGAGGTTATAAAGTTAGGTAAAGAGGCAAAGTTATCTGATTTACCTGTTTTAACAACATGGGAACAAGATGGTGGACCTTTTATTACTATGGGACAAGTTTATACTACATCACTAAACGGTGAAATGAAAAACTTAGGTATGTATAGACTTCAAGTTTTTGATGATCACACTTTAGGATTACACTGGCAAATACATAAAGACTCAAATCACTTTTTCCATGAATATAAAAAAGCTGGAAAGAAAATGCCAGTAACTATAGGTATTGGAGGTGACCCAATGTATATATGGTGTGGGCAAGCACCTTTACCTATTGGTATTTTTGAACTTATGTTATATGGATTTGTTAAAAACAAAAATGCACAATTGGTTAAGTCTATAACTAATGACATATATACACCAAGAGATAATGATTTTGTTATTGAGGGATTAGTAGATACTTCAACTATGAAAATTGAAGGTCCATTTGGTGATCATACAGGTTATTATACACTAGAAGAAGAGTATCCTTTTATGGAAGTAACTGCAATTACTCATAAGAAAAAGCCTACATATTTAGCAACAGTTGTTGGTAAACCACCATTAGAAGATAAATATATGGGATATGCAACAGAGCGAATTTTCTTACCTCTATTAAAAACAACTGCACCTGATTTAATAGATTACTATATGCCTGAAAATGGAGTTTTTCATAATCTAATTATTGCTAAGATTAAAACACTTTATCCAGGTCATGCACAACAGATGATGCATGCCTTTTGGGGAGTAGGGCAAATGTCTTTTGTAAAGCATGCAATCTTTGTAAATGAAGATGCACCAGAACTTGAAGATCATGATGCCTTGACTAAATATATATTAAATAGAATAGATTTAGATGATTTAATGATCTCTAAAGGTGTAGTTGATGCACTTGATCACTCTTCTCCAAAATTTGCTATAGGTGGAAAGTTGGGATTAGATTGTACAGGAGATGAAATTGAATCTTTAAATGCAGATTTATTAAGTGATGAAGAGTTACTATCAAGAATTAAAAAGATTACTGATGAG
>JASMTK010000035.1:0-33485 GCA_041694355.1 Arcobacteraceae bacterium
AGAAAGATGGTATTATTTGCGATGTTTGATATGCCAACAAACACTAAAAAAGATATAAAAAAATACACAAAATTTCGCAAGAAGCTTTTAGAGATGGGCTTTATAATGTTTCAGTATTCTATTTATATAAGATTTTGTAAAAGTTTAGCTATCGCGCAAAAATATGAGAAAAAAATAGAATTAGCTGCACCAGTAGGTGGCTCTATAAGAGTAGTAAAAATCACAGAAGCTCAATACAAAAATATGTTGATAATAGAAAATTATCGAGAAAAACCTGAGAAAAAAGTGTTAAAACAAACACAAAGTGTGCTTATTTTTTAGTATAAAAACTCCTCATAAAATCCTAAGAGTAGGAGCTTTAAGCTACTCTATTATATCAAATGGGGATTTGAGAGTAGATTAAAACATATGAAAATCATTGCTTATCACGGTACTAAATTATATCAAATGGGGATTTGAGAGTAGATTAAAACGAATCTCAACTATGTTGAGTCCACTGCCTAATTATATCAAATGGGGATTTGAGAGTAGATTAAAACGGTGCAGATGGTCTTGACATTCCTGCTTTGATTATATCAAATGGGGATTTGAGAGTAGATTAAAACAATGGATTTATAGAAGATGACACAGTTTCAATTATATCAAATGGGGATTTGAGAGTAGATTAAAACCTTCTCTTTTTTTCTCAAAAAAAGCTCTCTTATTATATCAAATGGGGATTTGAGAGTAGATTAAAACACCCTTATGTTAAAACATATGCACCAAAAATTATATCAAATGGGGATTTGAGAGTAGATTAAAACTATGGAAACTAGAATTAATAAATTTCCATAATTATATCAAATGGGGATTTGAGAGTAGATTAAAACATACTTTCATTTTATGTGCAAAATTAAACGATTATATCAAATGGGGATTTGAGAGTAGATTAAAACGGTAGATTTATGTCAAAAGCTAGATCATTGATTATATCAAATGGGGATTTGAGAGTAGATTAAAACAAGCGATGATGAGAAGATGCAAGAGCATCATTATATCAAATGGGGATTTGAGAGTAGATTAAAACAGTTGAAACTATTAATCCAAATGATATAAAATTATATCAAATGGGGATTTGAGAGTAGATTAAAACATGAATATTATGCAACTTATGTATATGTATATTATATCAAATGGGGATTTGAGAGTAGATTAAAACTTTTTCCAATTTTGTTTTTAGAATATTAAATTATATCAAATGGGGATTTGAGAGTAGATTAAAACATTGTTTTTTCAGAATATTTATAAACTATAATTATATCAAATGGGGATTTGAGAGTAGATTAAAACTATTGAGTGCTATTTATTAAAGATACTATTATTATATCAAATGGGGATTTGAGAGTAGATTAAAACAGTAGTTCTAACATATCTCTTAAATCAGCAATTATATCAAATGGGGATTTGAGAGTAGATTAAAACCAAGTAGAAAGACAAATAAATTGGATAGCAATTATATCAAATGGGGATTTGAGAGTAGATTAAAACTTTAAACACGATAGTAGACTATTTTACTAAATTATATCAAATGGGGATTTGAGAGTAGATTAAAACCCCTCTTTAGGGATCTCATTTTTTAGTTTTATTATATCAAATGGGGATTTGAGAGTAGATTAAAACGGCTATGAAATAGAAGCTCTCATTTCTTTTATTATATCAAATGGGGATTTGAGAGTAGATTAAAACTCAGAGGCAATAAGACAGCAAAAAAAAGAATTATATCAAATGGGGATTTGAGAGTAGATTAAAACACACATTTCTTTTTTTTCTTTATTTGTAATATTATATCAAATGGGGATTTGAGAGTAGATTAAAACCGTTCTATTATCAATCAACTCAATAGGACTATTATATCAAATGGGGATTTGAGAGTAGATTAAAATATAGGTATATAATGATTTAAATATTTATCATAAAGAAAATAAGATATAATATATTATGCAAAATAGTAATTATGAAAAAATAAAACTCTTATTTGTAGAAGATGATGAGATTACAAGACAAAATGCAGTTGAGTATTTAGAAAACTTCTTTGATGATATATATGAAGCTAGTGATGCATTAAGTGCTTTAAGGCTATATGAAGAGATTAAACCTGATATCATAATTACAGATATTCAAATGCCAAAATTAAATGGCTTAGAGTTTGTAAGAAAAATAAGGCAAAAAGATAAAAAGGTACAAGTTATAGTTATCTCAGCTTTTAGTAACAAAGAGTATCTTTTTGAGGCTATAGAGTTACAACTTGTAAAGTATTTAGTGAAACCTGTTGATGAGAAGAGTTTAAAAGAGTCTTTAGATATGTGTATTGAGGCTATTAAAAATGATAGTTCAAATATCGTAAATCTAAAAGATGGTTACAGGTTTGATACTTTTAATAAAACACTTTTTTTCAAAGAGGAACAAGTTAAGCTAAGAGCTAAAGAGATTGAGTTTTTAACTCTTTTGATTAAAAATAAAAATAGATATGTAACTTATAATGAAATAGAAAATTTCGTGTGGCAAGATAGTGTTATGACAAAAGATGCACTAAAAACTGTAGTAAAAAATCTAAAATCAAAGGTTCCAAAAGAGCTTATTTCAAATCTATGGGGAACTGGATATAAAATAGATGTATGATTTAATAGTTGTACTAACATACGGAGTTACTTTTGGTATAGTTTTAATGACTATCGTTTATACACTTATTAGATCAATTTACTCAAAAGAGATTTTTTACATAAGTTACTCAATAATGCAAATTTTCTCTTTAGTTTACATCCTTGCTTATAGTAAATTATTTGATTTTCACTATCTTTTTTTAGAAATCTCTTTAGTTGGGGCTAGTCTTAGTGCTTTGGTATTTGCTTTTAATTTTTACAATATTAGTTTTATTCCTAAAATCTCAAACTATAAAGAACTTTTAGTAAACACACTGTTTTTAAATATAGTGATTTTAAGTGCATTTTATCACTATATGGTTTTTGAGTATCTTCCTTATACTATTATTTATGGGATACTTTTCTTATCAATTATATTTAATACAAAGGATAATTTTAAATCCAAAGGTATTTATGTATTTGGTTGGTCAATAATTTGTATAGCATTATTTATTTGGGATTTTAAAGGGGTTTATACAAACAAAGGATATTTAAACTTACTGCTTTTAGCATTTGCTATTGAGGCAGTTTTATTTACCTTTCTTGCTGCATATAGATACAATAATCTAAAAGAGCAAAGTAAACAGTATGAAAATATGCTTTTCCAGCAATCAAAACTAGCTAAATCAGGACAGATGATACAAAATATTACTCATCAATTTAGACAGCCTTTAAATAATCTATCATATATTTTGATGAATCTAAAAGCAAGATATGAAAATCAAAAGCTAACTCAAGACTACTTTGATAAAAAGTATGAGCAAGCAAATAGCCAGTTAAAGTTCTTATCAAAAACAATTGATGATTTTAAAGATTTTTATACCCTTACAAAACATAAAGAGAATTTTTTTGTAGATGAGTCTATAAAAAGTGCTTTAACAGTGATAAGTGCAGATTTAAAAAAGCATAATATTCAATTTGATATAGATTATAAGACAAATAGTGATGTGATGATATATGGGATTAAAAGTGAGTTATCACAGGTTCTTTTATCACTTCTATTTAATGCAAAAGATGAATTAAAGAGTATAGAAAAGCCACATATCAAAATCATAATTGACTCAAATAGTGCTTTTGTAACTTTAAGTATTGAGGATAATGCAGGTGGTATTAAAGATATAAATAAAATATTTCAGCCTTACTTTACAACTAAAAAAGATGGTTTAGGTATTGGCTTATATCTAGTAAAAGAGATTATTGAAAAAACATTTGATGGTAAAATAGAAGTAAAAAATAAAAAAGAGGGAGCTTGTTTTACCCTCTTTTTTGAAAAAGTTGTTCCTTAGTCTTTAAATTCTAAATAGTCCCAGTCTTTGTTAGATTGATTATAAGGTATGTAACTCTCTTTTCTATTAATTTTAAAATGGTTTCTATCTTTTATTATTATACCACCAAATAGGTTTTTCCCTTTCTTATTTTCTTCTTTTATATAATTTTGGAGTGCTTCACTTTTTAATTTATTATCATCCTCTTGATAACCAACAGCTTTTGTATCAAATATACCAAGTCTACCATCATTAAATTGTACTATAAAGTCAGGTTGGAAAGTAGATTTTATATTATATTTAATTCCAAAATTGACTGCCATATGTTCACTACCATTTTGCCACCACCATTTTATATTATTTTGTTGTTCTAAGTATTCTATAAAATCTTGTTCAATTTTACTGTCAATATTAAGATAACATGGTTCATATAAACATAAGTTATAATCAAACTTTTTGTAAGTTTCAGGATTAAAAGCTTTTTGTTTAGGGATTTCCCAAGCATTATTCCACTCTTCAAGCTCTTCTACTTTTTCTTCAATTTCTTTTTTCTTTGTATCTTTGAAATTATATGTAGCTTGATCAATTAATTTTTCAAATGTATTATAGTTACTTAAAATAATATCTCTTATTTTAATATGGCCATTTTCAGTTTTACTTGCACTAATTCCTAAATAGTTTGCAAACCACCTTCTAATTGCATTTAAAACAGGACTAATTGATCTTTTAGGAGCATATCCATTTAAATTTGTTTTAATTAAGTGTACAAGTAAGTTATCATAATCCATTTCAGAATATTTAGTTTCAATTTGCTCATTTGCTTTAATTGTTTTTTCATGTAATTCATCAAACTCTTTTGTATCAAGATGTTCATTAAGAATAAGTTCATTCTTTAGTGTTGACTTCTCAAGAGTTATTTTCTTAGATATTGCTTTTCTATTTTCATCAAAGAATTCATAGTTACCAATAGCTATTCTAAAATAATTACAAAATACTTCTTCTAGGTCAGTCCATATATTTCTAGTAATATCTCCATAGTCAATTCTATTTAGATAATAAGATTTTAAAGATAGTTCTTTGTATAAATTCTTTCTTGCAGAATATATAGATTTTATAATATTAGGGTTATAATCTTCTTTTTTTACATTGAATTGATTTGTGTCTATATACATATAAGCTTTATTAAGCTCATCATTTTTATAATGTATACCTTCAGGCATTCTTAATATTCTACCAACTGTTTGAATCTCTAAAGTTTCACTGCCTTTATCTCTAAACTTCACAAGAATTTGAGCTCTTGGGCAATCCCAACCAGTAGCAATAGCTTGCTTAAAAATCAAAAACTCTACTTTACTTTGGTTATTATTTAACATTTCAAGATTAATTTTATCTTCACTTAGCCAAATAGCTAATCTTCCATTTTCTGTTGAAATATAATTATCAGCTAAGAATTGTTCAATTTCTTCTTGAATGTCTTTTGAGTCAACCCCATTTGGTATTTGAATTAAACATAAAGGGTTGATTTCTAATTCATTCTGTTTGTATATTTCAGCTAATTCAAATCTTTTTGAATAAGCAGTAGTTAATATCAAATTAGAAGATGTAATATCCTCTGTTTTATGTTTACTTAGACCATCATTTACAATTATTTCTTTTTTTATCATACCTTCTTTAATAACATTATCAGGGTCAACAGAAACTTTTTCATTGTAATCATTTATAACTGGAGTTGCAGTCATTTCAATTGTTAAATCTGCTTTTATTATTTGATCTCTTAATTCTATTGCTCTTTCACTCTTTGCACTTGTATGGCTTTCATCAATAATCATTATTATTTTTATTTCAAGTTCTTTAGTATTTTGAATTATATCTCTAAAATTATATGTTTCACTATCTTTCATTAAGATATTTGTCCAGTCTCCTGCTTTATCTTTCTGATTAATTTTATCCCAGTTTATGATTACTACTTCATTCTTATTTATTGAAGCTCTACCTCCATGAAATTCATCCTCTAGCATATATACATCAGGGAAGCCATTAAATGTCTTCTTTAGTGAATAATAACTTTGTTTATGTAAACTTCCTGCTCCAATACTTACCCAAAGAAAGCATATATCATCTTCTGGAAACTCTTTAATAAGTTCTTCAATATAATTACTTATCATAAAAGTTTTACCACTACCTGTAGGGGATTGAAATATAATTGTAGCTTTTTCTTTTTTTTCTTCAAATAGTTCTTTTGTTCTAACTATTAATTTTTCTATTGCTTTTTCTTGATACCTTTTTAAAACTTTCATATTATTTCCCCATATTAAATTCACTAATTAGACTTTGTACGTATTTATAAAAATCTTTTACTTGATTCATTTCATAGTTATCATAATTACCATGACTTGCATCATTACCAATTGTTAAAAATTTTTCATTTTCTTTCCATTTAACTTTTGTTATAATTGTATTATCTTTTAGTTTTGTATTGACTCTTGATATTGATTTATAATCATTTAGGTTAAGACCATTTTTATATGCAATATATTCAATTATTTGTTCAAGTACAACTCTAAGTTTACTTGCTCCATCATCTTTATCTTTTTCTTCAAAAATTCTTTTTTTTGCTTTTTCTAAATCAACAAAGATTGTATTAGTTTTAGGTAATATATTTTGTTTATTTAATTGATGATAAATATTAAGTATTTTTTGAGGAATAGTCTTTAAAGTACACTTTTTTATTCCTTTAAATAACGAGTGGTCTACTTCGTTAGATTCAGAAAAAATGTATACAATTTTTGGTTCATCTATTGTTTTTAAAAACTCTAAAAAACTATCTAAAGTATCATCTGAAATATTATAGTATATACCTAAATATTGATTTTTATTATTTGAAGTAAATATTTTAAAGTCTTCTTTTTCAAAATGTAAATTAAATATATTCTCTTTAATACAAAGCATTTCTGTACACTCATTTACAAGATTAATTCTTGTTTGAAAAGGACTATTTGTTTTTTTAAGAAGATGTGTTTTAAAATACTTTAAGTTACCTCCATATTTTTCTATTGCATATTTTAATCTAGGATAAGTAAACTTATCACAGATAGCCTCTTTATCGTCATTTGTAGTACATAGTATAAAGTTTGCATTTAGTTCATTTCGTAATTTTAAAAGTGCTTCACCTGTAGTGCCACTACCTGCAAAGAAGTCTAGAATTGTAAAGTTATCTTTATGAATGGATTTAAGTATTTTTTCTATAAGTTTAATAGGTTTTTTACCATTAGGAAAATGTATATTTCCCTCGTTATCTAATCCAGTAGTTTTTATATCTGTCCAAAAATCACCAGGGTGCTGTGTTAAGTAGTCATCAGCAAATAAAATCTTAATTCTTGGTTGGGCTTGTTCTATATTATAGTTCTTTAACATAAAATACATTTTATTTCTAGGTGTGACTATAGAAAAGAAATCTCCGCTGATAGAATTTTTTTTAGCATCTGCTAATTCTTTTGCACTACCTGTTGTTGCAACAGTTCTAAATATTCTATATGAATTATCATATTGAAATTTTTCTTTTTCTATTTTAGTTTTAATATTATTCTTTTTATAGTATTCAGATAATGATATAGTGTTAAAGTTTGATAGTATTTCGTCACATTGTTTTATTTCTTCTTTACTATGATTTTTATTGTCTCTAATTTTTTTTATAAGTTCAATATCATTTCTTGTAGCATTAGTTATTAATGTTTTATATTCTTTATCCCATTGTTTTTTAGGTATTTTTTCTAAATAAATATTATTTATACCGTCTAGTTTTGCAACTACTAGGTATTCTTTCAATTTTGCAATACCACCTTTATTAATTATATGTGACATCTTAACACCTGTGGGTTCAGACATTTTTACAACAATTGTTTTAACGTTATTTTCATTAAATATTTTTTCAAAGAGCATTATTAGTCTAGGATACTCATTATCATCAATACTTGCAAAAATGATACCATCATCTGTTAACACTTTTTTTGCTAAGTTTAATCTTTTTTCCATAAAGTTAAGCCATTTACTGTGTCTATATTTATCTTCTTTTTCTATAAACTCATCATTGTATATAAAATCTTTCTGTCCTGTATTATATGGTGGATCTATATAAACAACATCAATTTTGTTTTCATGGGTGTAGTTAAGTACAGATAAAGCATGATAATTATCTCCTTCTATTAAAATATTATCATTTGTATCATCTGTTTTTATGTGTTTATCTTTGATTTCCTTTAGTATTGGTAAATTATCTTGGCAGTCTAATACAACTTGCTCTGGCTCTCTTTCTCTATCCCAAACAAGTCCATATTTCTTATTTGCTAATTCAAGCTCTAATTGTTGAATAATTTTTATTAATTCATCTTTTTTATAATTACTATAATCCATTTGACTCATCTTATATATAAAGTACTAGATTATAACTAATTTTGAATAAAATCAACTTTTTAGGATATATCTAAAAGAGGGAGCTTGTTTTACCCTCTTTTTTGAAAAAGTTGTTCTTTAGTCTTTAAACTCTGAGTTTCTAGGATAGATAAAAGATAAAGTTTTAGTCTGTTTTGCTTTTTTATTCTCTTTTGCAAGAACATCTATCTTTACTTTTAATGGTGTATTTTTATTGTCTGATAAGAAAAGTCTATCTTTTGTTTGAACTATTACGACTTTTTTAACTCTTTTATTTGGTTTTAACGTAAATGGCTTAAATCTTTTGAGGAAAAACTTACTATCTTGTTGCAGTTTCATATCAAAAGTATAGGCTTTATCACTTGTGTTATGAAAAGTAAAAATATAGTTATTGGCAACTTGTTGATTTTCCTTGATACTATATAATTTTGTAGTTTTATTTACATTTACCAAAAAATACTCTTTTTTAGAAGCAAATGCTAAAGCTAAAACAATACATAAAGTAAGTGAGATAAAATAGGCTAGATTTCTTTTATTTAAAATCTTTGTTGTTGTTTTGTTTATAACCTCATTTGTACTTCCCCAGTTAATAAGAGATTTTTTGCCAAGTTTACCCATAACTTTTTCACAAGCATCGCTACACTCTAAACAGTTAATACACTCAACTTGTAAACCTTTTCTAATATCAATATGAGTAGGACAAACCCTTACACAAGCTTCACAAGTAGTACACTCTTCATTTCCTTGCCACTCTTTCATCTTGAAAATAGATTTTTCACTGTTTTGATATACATCTCCTCCTCTTTTTGTATCATAAACTACTTGCTTTGTATCATCATCGTAAAGTACAGATTGAACTCTTGAGTAAGGACAGATATAAACACAGAAGTTCTCTTTAATAGCAACAATATCATATACTAAAAACACAGCAACACTTAACACAAATAGAATCATAAACATATGTTCTGTAGGGTGTTGTAAGTATGAAAAGAAATCCTCAGGAGGTACAAAGTACCACATAAAGTTAGATGAGGCAATAAGTGCAACAAAGAAGTATATAATAACTGCTAAGTACTTTTTCATCATATTTTTAGGTTTAGAAAAATCAATCTGCTTTTGTTTGTTTTTTGGATTTGTAAGCTTTAAAAGTTTTCCTTCTATAAAATCTCTGAAAATAACTCTAAAGATAGTTTGAGGACAGGCCCAACCACACCAAACTCTACCAAAGATAGTAGTTATGGCAAAAATACCAATAAATAAAAACATTAGTAAAAATGGCATAATGTAAAGTTCATTTACATTAAAAGCGTACCCTAAAAAGTGAAACTTCATATCCACAAAAGATAGAAGTAAAATGTGGTTACCATTTATTTTTATAAAGGGTAGTGTGAAAATAAAAATAGTCAAGATAAGATATGTTAAATATCTCTTTTTTGTATAGTTCATAATAAACTCCTTTAGATAAAAGTTTATTTGATATTGGTGTTCACTTAGTGGTATAAAATTTTTTTTTGGTTTTTTGGATAGAATAAGGTATAAGAAATAATATAATGAAGGCTTTTTATGATTGATGCTTCAAATCTATATATGTTTATAGTAGCCTCTTTTTTGCTATGTTTAGCTCCAGGTCCTGATAATATTTATGTATTAACCCAAGGTATGACAAAGAGTAAAAAAGCAGCAATAGTTACTACACTTGGTTTAGCAACTGGATTGATTATTCATACAAGTGCAGCGGCTTTTGGTATTTCCGTGATTTTTCAAACTTCAGAACTTGCTTTTAATATTGTAAAGTTTGCAGGTGCTGCATATTTGGTATATATTGCCTATCAAGCATTTAAGCATAGAAATGAGCCTTTAGATTTAAAGAGTGTAAATAGTAGTTTAGCTTTAAAAAAACTATATATAAAAGGATTTATTATGAATATACTAAATCCAAAAGTCTCTATTTTCTTTTTGGCATTTCTACCACAGTTTGTGAATCCAAGCGTAGGTAGTGTACCACTTCAGATGATTATGTTAGGTGGAATTTTTATGTTACTTACAATCATTACTTTTTCATCTATTGGTATTGCAGGTAATTTACTTAGTAATAAACTTACACAAAATCCTAAGATTGTGAAGTATATGAATGTATTAACTTCATTTGTTTTAGTAAGTTTAGGAATCAAATTAGCATTAGCACAAAGGTAAGATTATGCGATTACTTTTTTTAGTTTTATTGATATTTTCAGGTTTAAATGCAAATTTTTTAGTAGATGTGGAAAGATGTACAGAGATAAAAAAAGATGAGCTAAGACTAAAGTGTTATGATGAGGTAGTAGAGGATATGAAGCTCTCATCAAGCTTTGAAAAGAAAGCAAAAAGATTAGTACAAGAGTGTAAAAACTGCCATGGGAAAAACTGGAGCATGTCAACTGATGGTGAGAGAATAGTAAAATATATGAGTGAAGATGAGATTTTAAAATCACTTCTTGCTTATAAATCAAAAGATATAGAATCTTTGGTTATGAACTTTCAGATGGATAAATACTCAAAAAAAGAGATTGAAGAGATAGCTAGATTTATAGCCCATGAAATTATGATGTTAAAAAGTAAAGAGGATTAAAAGCACTACTATTTTAGTGCTTTTAATATATTTATTAGATGGTTAGACACATCAATTAGTTGATTTGTAGCCTCTAAAGTTTCTTGAGACTCTTCTCTTGTATTTGATGCAGTTGATGACACTTCTTGTATATTATTTGATATTTGGTTTACTCCATCACTAGCTTCTGAAGCAGTATTAGCTAACTCATTTGAGATATTTTTTTGTTCACTAATAGAGCTTGAAACCTCACTTGACATAGATGTTAACTCCTCTACGGTTTTATCAATACTATTTATTGAACCTAAAGACTCTTTTACCAAGCTTTGTATTAATTCAATAGCATTGGTAATCTCTTTTGCAGCTTCATCAGATCTTGCTGCTAGGTTTCTAACCTCTTGGGCAACCACTGCAAAACCTTTCCCAGCTTCACCAGCTGTTGCTGCTTCTACTGCTGCGTTTAAAGATAAAATATTTGTTTGAAATGCAATTTGAGTAATAAGGTTTATAGTTTCACCAATTTTCTCAGACTCTTTGTCTAATCTTTGAATAGCATTTGTAGTATTTTTTGATTGCTCTTTTGCTTCAAGAGCTATTTTCTCACTTTTTGTTGATGTTTGGGCAATATTAGTAATCGAGTTTAACATCTGCTCAATTCTTTTAGATACTTCTAAAACAGCTTCATTTATTTGAGTTGTAGAAGCTGATACTTCATTTGAACTATCTGTGGTAATCTTTGCACCCTCATTCATAGATTTAGAGGCTTTTGAAAGGTTGTTTAATGATTTTGTTAGTTTATTGATATTTTCATCAATTTCAAAAATCATATTTTTTCTATCTGTGATATCAACAGCATATTTTACAACTTTAAATGGTTTATTATCTAAATCAAAGATTGGATTATAAGTTGCCTGAATCCAGATTTTTTTACCATTTTTTCCAATTCTTAGATACTCTCCTGAATCATATTTCCCTTGATTTAGACTCTCCCAAAATCTTTTATAATCATTTGAGTTTTTATATGACTCTTCACAAAAAATACTATGATGTTTTCCTTTAATCTCATCAAGATTATAATCAAGTGTCTTAAGGAAGTTATCATTTGCATCTAAAATTTTACCTTCCATATCAAACTCAATTACTGCTTGTGATTTTTTTATGGCTTCAACTTGCCCTTGATAATATAGGTTTTCAGTCTTTCTTTCAGTAATATCTTGTGCAAATTTAATAACTTTTGTAATATCTCCTTTGCTATTTTTAATAGGAGTATATGAAGCATGGATATAGATAGATTTACTGTTTTTTTTAATTCTTTTAAACTCTTGAGTTTGAGTCTGTCCTTTATTTAGTTGTGACCAGAAGTTGATATAGTCTTGACTTTTTGCGTACTCTTTTTCACAAAAGATACTATGGTGTTTTCCAACTATCTCATTTAATTCATACCCTAAAGCAGCTAAAAAATTTTTGTTTGCATTAAGTATTGTGCCATCAGGTTTAAATGAAATGATTGCATAGTTTTGTTCCAAAGCTTGAAGTTGCTCTTTATCTTCTTCTGTTTTAAATGAAAATAAGCTCATTTGTAACCTTTATAAAATTTATATAACGATTACTATAACCTATGAATGATTTTAGAAAGTTTAATTTTTGTAAGAATTGGAAAAGAGAGTAATAATCTACTCTCTTATATTTCCTTTACCAAGAATTTTATACTTAAATGTAGTTAAGTCATTTATTCCCATAGGACCTCTTGAGTGAAGTTTGTTTGTAGAAATACCAACTTCAGCTCCAAGACCAAATGCCCCACCGTCTGTAAATCTTGTACTTGCATTTGCATATACACAAGCAGCATCTACTTGATCTAAGAATTTATTTACAACTGTGTAGTTTTCACTTAAGATAGACTCAGAGTGACCTGAACCAAACTCTTCAATATGAGAAATAGCATCATCAACATTTTTAACAACTTTTATATTTAAAATATTTGCTAAATATTCAGTATGATAATCTTCATTTGTTGCTAATTCAACCTCAATATGTCTTATTGTCTCTTTACAACCTTTTAAAGATGTATTATGTTCAGTAAAGGCATCATAAATACCAGGTAAGATATAAGGTGCAATTTCTTGATGGATTAGAAGTGTTTCCATTGAGTTACAAACACCAGGTCTTTGAACTTTTGCATTTAGTAATATATCAATAACCTTATTGTGTGCTGCATCTTTATCAACATAGATATGACAAAGTCCCTTATCGTGTTTTATTACAGGAACAGTAGCATTTTCACTAACAAATCTAATAAGTTGTTCGCCACCTCTTGGTACAATTAAATCAACATATTTATCTTGTTTTATAAGATTAGCAACTCCCTCTCTTGTTGAATCAGGAAGTAAAGAGATAGCTTCTTTTGGAAGATTGTTTTTTTCTAAAACATCTTGAAGAGTAGTTGCAATTGCTTTATTTGAGTATTGAGCCTCTTTTCCACCTTTTAATACACATACATTACCACTTTTGAAGCATAATGCAGCTGTATCTGAAGTTACATTTGGTCTACTCTCATAAATAATTCCAATAACACCAATAGGAATAGATACTTTTTGGATATTTAAACCATCTTCTGTGATCCAACCTTGTAGAGTCTTTCCTACTGGTTCATCTTGTGAGGCAATTTGTTTTAGTGCATTCGCCATCACTTTGATTCGATTTTCTGTTAATAATAGCCTATCTAGTAAGGCTTCACTTAAGTCGTTTAGCTGGCCTTCGTACATATCTTTTTTATTAAAATCTAGAATATACTCACTATTTTCAACCAAAGCATTAGCCATTTGGTCTAATACTTTGTTTTTAGTTTTTGTACTTAGGTTTGCTATTTGTCTACTTACTTTTTTAGCTTCTTCTAAAAATTCTTGCATTCCTGTTTCCTATTATACTTTTGTTTATATTATGTAAGAAACAATATTATATCGAATTTAGCTATTAATTATTTTAATCATTTATTTTTACTACATATCTACCAACAGCTTTTCCATCTAGAAGTTGTGTATATGCAGCTTTAATCTCATCTAGCTCAATTTCAGTTGTAATACTTTTTAGTGTATCAATTTTCCATTTACTAGCTAGTTTATTCCAAGCATCTTGTTTCTTTTGTAGTTTACACTCAACAGAATCAATACCTATTAGTCTAACTCCTCTTAAAATAAAAGGGAACACATTTGTATTTAGTTCATGGGATGATGTAAGACCACAACAAGTAACCACTCCATCATATTTTACATACTTTAAAGCATTTGCTAAAATCTCACCACCAACTGTATCTACTACACCTGCATAAGTCTCTTTGTGAAGAGGTTTTTTTGCATTTTCATTAAACTCATTTCTTAAAATAACCTCTTTAGCACCAATTCTTTGAAGATAATCGATTTTCTCTTCTTTACCTGAAATAGCAACAACTTCATACCCTATTCTACTTAAAATTGATACAGCAATAGAGCCAACTCCACCTGTTGCACCAGTAACAAGTATAGGTCCATCTTCTGCTTTAATGTCATTTTCTATTAGTTCATTTACTGATAATGCAGCTGTTAAACCTGCTGTTCCAAATGTCATAATCTCTTTATCTGTTATAGCATCAGGTGTTCTAGCTACCCATGAAGCTGGAACTTTTACATATTGCGCATGACCACCATCTGTATTCATTCCTAAGTCATATCCAGTTACTAAAACTCTCTCACCTGATTTGAAAATTGGTGATTTTGACTCATAAATCTCACCTGCTAAATCGATTCCTGTAACATGTGGAAAGTTTCTAGTAACTCCTGGATTCCCAACAGAACTTAATGCATCTTTATAGTTTAGTGACGAGTAATTTACTTTTATGATTACCTCATTTTCCTCACAAACTGGCATAGATAACTCTTTTACATCAGAGCTATACTCTTTATCTGCAATTTTTTCAACAACAAAAGCTTTCATATAAATCCTTTCTTTGAATTTTTAAAAATCTTAGCTAAAATATGACAAAAGAGCAAGAACTAACAAAAAAGATAGGTACTTACTAAAAAGATACCTAGAGGAATTAGAAATGACAAAAGATATGACTAAAACAGACCAAATTTGCTTTGAAAAATGCCCTGTTGAAACAGCCTTGGAAGTATTGGCAGGAAAATGGAAAATTCTTATTTTGTGGTATTTAAAAGATGAAAAGAAAAGATTTAATGAACTACAAAAATTACTACCAAGTATTACACAAAAGATGTTAATACAAAAATTAAGAGAGTTAGAAAAAGATGAGATAGTTCACAGAGAGGTTTATCCAGTAGTTCCGCCTAAAGTTGAATACTCCTTAACAAGCTATGGGCAAACTTTAAAACCAATTTTAAAACAACTGTATTTTTGGGGATTAGAACATAAGAAGAAAGAAGAGAATATTTAATAATTTCTCTTCTTTAAAAGAAAGTAAACTATAACACTAAATCCTGTACCTGAAAGTACCATTGCCATAATAACTATTTGGTATCTAACAGCTATTAGTGGATCAATTCCTGATAGTATTTGCCCTGTCATCATACCAGGTAATGATACTAATCCAACTGCAAGTAGTGAGTTGACTTGAGGTATCATAGAGGTTTTAAATGCACTTCTTCTTGATTCTATAAAGTCTTTACTTAAGTTGTACTCTTTTTCATACCTTTCGATGGCTAATGATAGGCCATTCATAATATTTGCAAATATCATACCTGCTATTGGTATTACAAACTGTGGTTCATATAAATTTTCTAAATCTAATACAAAATATAAAATCAAAACTAGATGTAAAATACTTGATAAAAACAGTGAAGTAAATATTAGTGTAAATTCGTATAGTGATTTGTTTCTAATATTACGAATAGATATCCATGCAGATACAATTATCATAAAAAATAGAATAGATATACCTACTAATATATCTCTATTTTCAAATAGGTATACTAATAAATAACCGATTATTAAAAGTTGTAAAACCATTCTAAAAGTTGCATATAAAATCTCTGTTTGGTTCCCTACCCAAATTTTATAAAAGTACCAAACTAAAGCTAGTGGTATTAAAAGGTATAGTAGATTTATTATTGGAATTGTTTGCATTTTGTCTCTTAACTTTTTTATTACTAATACTATTATCTTATAATAAATCCAATCTTAAGCTTTATATCAAGGTAATCATCTTGTATCTCTTTTGGGAAGCTTTTAAAGCTACTGGTGCTTTTCACAGCCTCAATTGCTGCTTTATCTAATCTTCTTTTTTTACTTGATTCTAAAACTTTTATTTCGTCAATTTTACCATTTTTATGTACTTTAAAAGATACTAGAGTAAAACCTTGCTCTTTTAATCTTCTTGATATTCTTGGATAGTATTTATTTTTATTTATGCTTTGTCTTAATTTATCTAAATACTCTTGTTTTATTCTATCTATAAGTTCATAGTCATAGTTTGTTTTAGGTTTTTGCTCTATTTTTTTTTCAACTTTTTTCTTAGTTTTTTTAGTTGCCTTCTTAGCTATCTTTTTTACTTTTTTTGGCTCTTCTTTTTGCTTTTTCTCTTCACTTTTTTTTCTCTTTTTTTTCTCAATCTTTTTTATAGGCTTTTTCTTTTTAACTTTTTTTGGCTCTTTTTTTTGTACAGGTTTTTTAGGCATTACTTTTTCAATCTTCTTAGGTTGCTTTATTTGTTCAATCTGTACTTGCGCAAGGTTTATGTTAATTTGTTTGTTTTCTTTCTTTTGTAGTGGCTTATTTAAGGTTTTGTTGTTTGTTTGAAAAGAGAAGTTATAAAAGGTGATAAAATGTAAGAATACAACAGTAAAAAAAGATAAAATGATTATTTTAGTATTCATAATAAGATATTATAAAAAAATAGTTAAGAAACTATTAATTACTTAATAGATCCTTTAAACTATCTTTAGGGTCTTTACCCTCAAGAATATCATACACCTCATTTGCTATTGGAGTGTAGATTTTGTGTTTTTGTGTTAAAGATTTAATTGCATAAGATGTTTTAACACCCTCTGCAACTTCACCTAACTCTTCTAAAATAGTCTCTAAACTCTTATTTTTAGATAGCCCAAGTCCTACTCTATAGTTTCTACTTAAAGTACTACTTGCAGTTAAAAAAAGGTCTCCTGTACCACTTAAGCCAATAAATGTATCCATTTTAGCTCCAAAATGCTCACCAAATCTTTGCATCTCCACTAAACCTCTTGAAATAAGTGAAGCTCTTGCGTTGTTTCCAAGATTTAATCCCTCACAAATACCACTTGCTATTGCCAGTACATTTTTGTAAGCACCTGCAATTTCTGCACCTATTACATCTGTATCATAATAGGTTTTTATAAAGCTTGGAAAAAATGGTTCAAAGTCATTATAAAACTCTTTTGATTCACTATTTAAAACCAATGCACAAGGAAGTCCTTGAATTACTTCAGCCGCAAAAGATGGGCCAGAGATAAAGCCTAAGTTTTCATTTGGAACAAAATTTGAGTAGATTTCATTTAAAAACTCTCCTGAATTTGCTTCAATACCTTTAGAAGCCACAAGAACCTTTTGTCCCTTATACTCAAAGTTCTCTTCAAGCCATTTTCTAATTTGTTGAGCAGGTATTGCTATAACTAAATATTTACAGTTCATTGCAGTTTTTAAATCAACAAAATTTTTAATATCTCTTTTTGTTCTTGATGTTATTAAGCACTCTTGTTTTTCACTTAAAGCATAGTGAAGGGCTTGCCCCCACTTCCCTGCTCCAATTACTGCAATTGAGTTTTTAAGCATATTTATCCTAGTTTCTCTTTTAATAATTCATTTACTTTTTGAGGGTTTGCGCTACCTTTTGAAGCTTTCATAACTTGTCCTACAAAGAATCCAAATAGTTTCTCTTTTCCTGCTTTATATTGCTCTACTTTATCTTGATTTGCTGCTAAAATTCCATCAATCATCTCTAAAATAGCACCATCATCAGAAACTTGCTTTAATCCAAGTTCCTCAATAACTGCATCTACTTGAATATCAGGTTTTTCCATTAAGTAATCAAGCACTTCTTTAGCAGCTTTTCCTGAGATAGTTCCATCTTCAATTCTTTTAACAACAGTTGCTAATGTTTGTGCTTTTACAGAAGATGAATCAACACTATTACCATCTAATCTTCCCAGTAGTTCAACAGTAAGCCAAGTAACTGCGTTTTTAGCTTTAATTCCTTCTTTCATCATCTCATCAAAGTAATCTGCTAATTCAAGTGATGCTGTAATAACTGAAGCATCATACTCTTTTACACCATACTCTTTTACAAATCTTTCTTTTTTCTCATCTGGAAGCTCTGGGATTTGCGAATACTTTTCCATCATTTCATCAGTAATAACTAAAGGCAATAAATCAGGATCTGGGAAGTATCTATAATCAGCTGCATCTTCTTTCCCTCTCATAGATCTTGTTTCACCTTTTTCAGGATCAAATAGTCTTGTTTCTTGAACTACTTCTTCCTCGTAAACACCATCTTCCCATGCTTCAATTTGTCTTTGAACCTCATATTTAATAGCCTTTTCAATAAACTTAAATGAGTTCATATTCTTAATTTCACATCTTGTATATAACTTGTCATCACCTTTTGGTCTAATTGATACATTTACATCTGCTCTAAAAGAACCCTCTTGCATATTCGCATCACTAATACCTAAGTATCTAACTATTGAGTGAAGTTTCTTAAGGTATAAAATAGCTTCTTGGGCACTTCTCATATCAGGCTCTGATACTATTTCAAGAAGTGGAGTTCCTGCTCTATTTAAATCCACATGAGAAACATCACCTGCATGGATATTTTTTCCTGCATCATTCTCTAAGTGAGCTCTTGTAACACCAATTTTTTTACTTGTTCCATCTTCAAAGTCAATAACTAATTCACCAAGTCCAACAACAGGAACTTCAAACTGTGAGATTTGATAACCATTTGGCAAGTCAGGGTAAAAGTAGTTTTTTCTATTAAAAACAGATTTCTTATTTATTTGTGAATTAAGTGCAGTTCCAAGCATAATAGATTTGTGAACTGCCTCTTTATTTAAAACAGGAAGTGCTCCTGGAAGACCTAAACAAGTTGGACAAACATTTGTGTTTGGCTCTTCTCCAAAGCTTGTGGCACAAGAACAAAATAGTTTACTTTTTGTATTTAACTGAGCGTGAACTTCTAATCCTATAATAACTTCAAACATCTAATTCTCTTCCTTTAACTTTCTTTATCTTAATATTTTAATATCAGCTGTAAGTCTTTGTTTTTCAAATAAATTCTTTAAGAATTTTTTTTCTCTTTGAGTCATAATCTCTCTAAAGATTTGATCTTTAACAGTGTTAAATTCTAGATTAGTTACTCCCTTTTTATCTTTTACAAAAAGTGTATTAAAAGCACTATTTGCAGTAAATATAGGTGTAAAACTACCTTTTTTTGTCTGATTTAAAATGTATAACATCTGAGGATTTAATCTTTTTGTATCTAAGCTAACTTCATTTTTAGCAACTTTTTTTGATACCAATAAAGGGTTGCTTTTTGTTTTTAGTAAGGCTTGTCTACTTTTTGAAGAGTATTGAACCACATCAATAGTTTTAGCAGCTTTGTACTTATGAATATTGTTTTCATAATATAACTTCATATCTTCTGTTGAGGCAATTTTTATATTTCCTTTTACAACTTTAGATATTAGTTTCTCTCTTATAACAGCCTCTTTTGCTTGTTTTTCAAACTCTTCATAATCTGAGAATTGTTGTTTAATAATAGATTTAAAAGAGTAAACATCCATTCCCTTAGAAGCAGCTAACTTTTCAATATAGTTATTTACCTCTAATACATCAGCTGAAATATTATGCTCTTGTACTAATTGATCAAATAAGATTTCATCAACAAGTTTATTTACAGCTTTACCTTTTGATAACCCCTCTTTAGACACAGTTTTTTCTATATCATAAAGTGTGATTGGCTCACCATTTACAGTTAAAGCAATACCATTTACTACACCAGCTAAACTTAGCGTAGAACCTAAAAGTAGCGATATTAAAAGTTTATACATCAATAATCCTTTTTTCATAAAACAAATATTTTACCAAAAAAATGGTAAATATCTGTTTTGATAAAAAAAGTTTATGAGTTTTTAGAAGTTGTAACTCTATTTACTAAATAGAAAATCGAGTTATAATCAAGTCCTGACTCATCACTAAGTCCAATTTCACAAGTTTTTGATGTGGAAAATGCCATTTTTGCACCTTGTGTTTGTTTCTTTAGATTTCTAAGTGCAGATTTGTTTAGTTCAGGGAAGTTAAATCCTCTATCCCCTGCAAATCCACAACACTGAACATCGGCTGGAACAATTACATTTGTAGAACATAAAGATGCTAACTTTTTAAACTTATCCTCAAGACCCATTTTTCTTGAACTACAAGTTGTATGAATAGTAATTGGCTCGTCAATTGCTTCAAACTCTAAATCATTTGCTAAAAACTCTAGTGCAAACTCAATAGGCTCATAAATATTACTACTATCTTGGAATGTTTCTAGCATTTTTTTAGTACAAGGACTTGTATCACAAAGTACAGGGTACTCTCCAAAATTACTAGCTTCAAGAAGTGCTATTTCTAACTCTTGGGATTTTGTCTTTGATGCATCATCAAAACCTTTTGAACTAAATGGCATTCCACAACAAAGATTACTTAAGTTATCAGGGAATATTATTTGATATCCTGCTTTTTTAAGTAATTCAACTGTTACATCAAATAGCTCTTTATCCTCTTTACTAGCAGAACTTCTACCCATAGTTCTATTAATACAAGATGGGAAATAAACAACCTTTTTATCTTTTGCTTTTTGTTCAAAGTTTGTATTTATTGAGATTGCTTTTGGCATAGAAGTTGACCACTTAGGTGATTTTTGTCTTGTCCACTCTCTTAAAGTATCTGTAACACTCTCCATACTAGCAGTTCCAATTAATTTATGCATAAAGTTAGCAGTGTGTAGACCTATTTTTGTACCAGTTAGGGTTGTTGAGAAGTTATTTGCTACAAAGTTAGCTACCCCATTTGCCCTTGCACTATTTTGTTCTGCTCTTAGATGTTTAGTCAATGTTCCTGTATCAATTTTTACAGGACAGGCTGTAGAACATAAACTACAAGTTGCACAAGTTTCAATTCCATCATATTGGTATAAATCTTTATACTCTTGGGCTTGCTTAAAATCACCCTCTTTTTCAAGTTTTGAAATCTCTCTATTTATAACAATTCTTTGTCTTGGTGTTAGTGTTAATTCATTTGAGGGACAAGTTGGTTCACAGAAACCACACTCAATACACTTATCAACTATCTCATTTGTTGCTGGCATTGATTTTAGATTTTTAAGGTGCGCTTGAGCATCATCATTGATAATAACACCAGGATTTAATAAGCCTTTAGGATCAAATAAATCTTTGATTCTTTTCATCATAGAATAAGCTGTTTTACCCCACTCTACTTCAATAAACGCAGCCATATTTCTACCTGTTCCATGTTCTGCTTTTAGACTACCTTGATATTTTACTGCAACAGAGTTTACAACATCATTCATAAACTCATCATATCTTTTAACTTCTCTTTCATCACTAAAATCTTGTGTAAATACAAAGTGAAAATTACCCTCTAAAGCGTGTCCAAAGATTAAAGCCTCTTTATATCCATGTTTTCTAAACAGAGCTTGAAGTTCCAGTGTGGCTTGGGCTAAACTCTCAATAGGGTATGCCACATCTTCAATAATTACAGTTGTTCCCAACTCTCTTACAGCACCAACAGCTGGGAAAAGACCTTTTCTTATTTTCCAGTAGAGTGTGTACTCAGCAATATCTTTAGTAAAGTAAATATTTCTAGCAACTTCAAACTCTTCTAAAAGCTCTTCTAATTGTGTGATTTGAGTATCTAGTTCTTTATCATTTTTTGCTCTAGTTTCAATAAGTAAAGCAGTAACCTCTTCATCAAAATCTTTTATATATTTTGGCATTGCAGGGTCATTTTCAATAGATCTTAACCCTGCTCTATCCATAAGCTCAACAGCATCTACTACTACTTTTTTTGAGTCCCTTGCTAGTTTTAGTTTTGTTACAGCATTACAGGCCTCTTCAACATTTTTGAAGTATATTAAAGCACTTGCTTTATCTTTTAAATCTTCAACTGTGTAGTAAGTAATCTCTTCAATAAAGGCTAAAGTACCCTCACTACCAATAATTAAGTGTTGTAAAATATCAAATTCATCATCAAAGTCAATTAATGAGTTAAGTGAGTAACCACATGTATTTTTGATTTTAAACTTTTTTTCAATTAAAGCTGCTAACTCTTCATCATTTTTAGTTTCAGTTGCTATCTCTTTTAACTTTGATAAAAACTCTTGGTGTGTTTTTCTAAACTCATTTTTACTCTCTTGGCAACCTGTATCAAGTCTAGCTCCATCACTAAAGATAAGTTTCATTGATTTTAGTGTTTTGTATGAGTTTTGTGAGATACCACAACACATACCAGAGGCATTATTTGCAGCAATTCCACCAATCATAGCAGCGTTTATACTAGCTGGGTCTGGACCAATTTTTTTACCAAATGGTGCAAGTAGATTGTTTGTTTGAGCACCTGTTAGTGCTGGTTGTAAAGAGATTGAACTTTTATCATCTGCAATTTTAAAATCAGAGAACTTTCTTGAAGTTATTATAAGAATAGAGTCACTAATAGCTTGACCTGATAGTGAAGTACCAGCTGCTCTAAATGTTATACTTAGGTTCATCTCATTTGCTAAAGTAACTATTTTATGAACTTCATTTGAGTTATCAGTTTTAATAACTATTTTAGGGATTAGCCTATAAAAAGAGGCATCTGTTCCATATGCTAATGTATGTAGCTTATCTGTGAAAATATTATTTGAGTCTATTTGAGTTGAAATCTCATCATAAAAATTTTTGTATTTACCTGTTAACATTTTAAATCCTTTATTGCTTATATTTTATTGTAATTTGTTAAATAAAGAATTAAATTTATTCAAGCCTTGGAACTGTGTAGATTCTTTGTTGTGGATCATCAATAAAGCTAAACATTCTATCTTTAACTTTTAAGATGATATTGCTAGTTAGTTTTCTTTTTTCTCTTTTCATAGGTTAACTCCTATATTTAAGTAAAAGGAGAACCTTTTACTTAAAACTTATCCTATAAACTTGGGTTAATTCCAAAGAATTCAGGATAGAATGCTAATAAGAATAGCACGGCAATTTGTATTGCAATAAACGGTAAAACACCTTTATAAATCTGAATTGTTCTAACAGTTGCTGGAACAACCCCTTTTAAGTAGAATAGGGAGAATCCAAATGGTGGTGTTAAGAACGATGTTTGTAGGTTTAGTGCAATTAAAATTGCAAACCAAACAGGGTTAATATCTAAGTTCATAGCAATTGGAACTAAAATTGGAACAATAATATATGAAATCTCAACGAAATCAATAAAGAATCCAAGAACTAAAATTGCTAACATTGTAAAGATAATGAATCCCCATTTCTCATCACCTGGTAAACTTAACATAAAGTGCTCAACTAACTCTTCTCCACCTGTATATGAGAATACCATAGAGAATGCTGTTGCACCAATTAAAATACCAAATACCATTGATGTAATTCTTACTGATTCTAGTGCTGCATCTTTAATCATTTGAATTGAAAATGATTTATATAATAATGCTAATGCAATAGCACCAATACAACCAACAGCTGATGACTCAGTTGGAGTTGCTACACCTGCAAAAATTGAACCTAATACTAATAAGATTAGTGTTAATGATGGAATAATATCAATCAGTGCTCTAACTACTTGCTTACCTTTTGAACCTCTTGATGGATCAGCTGGAATAGCAGGAGCCATATCTTTTTTTATAAATGACATTACTAAAATATATAAAATATATGCACCAACAAGTGTAAGACCTGGCCAAACTGCTGCTTTAAATAAGTCACCAACTGGAACTTGGAAAACATCCCCTAAAATAATTAATACAATTGAAGGAGGGATAATCTGACCTAATGTACCTGAAGCACAAATTGTACCACACGCTAAAGGTGTATTGTATTTATATTTCATCATAACTGGTAGGGAAATTACACCCATTGCAACAACTGAAGCACCAACAACACCTGTTGAAGCTGCAAGTAATGCACCAACTAATACAGTTGAAATAGCAACACCACCTCTTAACTCTCCAAATAAGAATCCCATAGATTCAAGCAATCTTTCAGCTAATCCTGTTTTTTGTAAAACAATACCCATAAAAATAAACATAGGAACAGCCATTAAAATTGTGTTTTGCATAATAGACATAATTCTATATGGCATAAAGTCAAACATGAAGATACCCTCATTTAAACCCTCAACTACAATAGAAGTTATTGCCATATCTGGATCTGCATATCTCCAAATCTCAACGATCCCTGCAATCATTCCAAAAAATACTGATACAGCAGCGAATGTAAATGCAACTGGAAAACCAATTAAAAGCATACATAAGGCTGTAAAAAACATAATGATACCTATCATTTGTTTTCTCCTCCCTCAATATTGTGTTTGTGATCTTCAATATCTTGTTTTAAATGCTCAATTTCATTTTCTAAACCACTTTCGTTATATTGGTGAAGACCTTTGTAAATATTTAAATTCTTAATAAAAAACCCAGTTGCTGTGATGATTAATAGGAAAAATGATAAAGGAATTAGTGACTTTACAATCCATCTATTTGTAAGTCCACCTGGATCACCACTTTGCTCATTTGATGTGTATGATTCTATTACATAATCAATTGACCCTGTACCAATTAATAAAGCAATAGGGAAAATAAATAGAACTACACCAACCATATTAATCATAGCTTTTTTCTTATCATTTAATCTATCATAAATTAAATCAACTCTAACGTGCCCATCCTCTTTTAATGTATACGCTACACCTAAAAGTATAATTACAGAGAATAGGTGCCACTCCATCTCTTGCATTGCAATACTTCCTGTTTTAAAGAAGTATCTCATTACTACATCATAAAAAACATTTAAAATCATTAATACCATTGTAAATGCAGTAATATATCCTATGATGTCAGCAAATTTGTCGAAACCTTTTTCTAGTTTTAACAGCATAAAAATCCTTTTGAAATTATGAATAAGTCAAATAAACATACCGCAGTTTTTATATTTACTTAACCTATTATAACGAATTGAAAGTAATACTAACTCCAAGAGGGAGTTAGTACATATCTTATAAGTTATCTTTTAAGTATAAGTAATCAGACATTTTAGTCCACTCTCTAGCTTTCTCTTGGTAAGCAGCTTGAGAATCTAAAATCTCTTTTAATAACGGATTGTTTTTAGTTTTTTCAGCAATTAACTTGTCGTTTGTCTCTTTCATCGCTTCCATAACTTCTTTAGGGAAAGTTTTGATTTTGATGTTTGGATAATCACTTTCGATTTTAGACCAAGCCATAGCACTCATGTGGTAGTTTTGGATGTACATATCGTAAGCTGATACTCTCATAGCTGTAACTAAAATAGTTTGTAAATCTTCAGGTAATCTTTCGAACTTTCTTTTATTTACTAAGAATTGTAAATCTAATCCTGGCTCATGCCAACCTGTGTAGTAGTAAGGTGCAATTTTGTTGAATCCCATTTTGATATCCATACCAGGTCCAACCCATTCTAATGCGTCAATTGTACCTCTTTCAAGTGAAGTATATAATTCACCAGAAGGAATATTTGTAACTGTTAATCCTAACTCTGCCATAATCTCACCAGCAAATCCAGGAATTCTCATCTTAAGACCTTTTAAGTCATCAAGGCTGTTAATCTCTTTTCTAAACCATCCACCCATTTGGTTTCCAGTTGATCCACCTGGGAATGATAAAACTCTATGTTTTTTGTAAACTTTTTTCATTAGTTCCATTCCACCACCGTGGTAGAACCATGCATATTGTTCAGGTGTAGTCATACCAAATGGCATTGTACTAAATGGCATTGTATTGATATCTTTACCTTTCCAGTAGTAAGATGCAGAGTGACCCATGTCATACTGTCCACCTTTTACCATATCTAAGATACCAAATGGTGCTTTATGTTTGTTAGAAGCATCAACTCTAATTTGAAGTCTTCCATCAGACATCTCTTCAACCATTTTTGCCATATTTTTTGGCGCATCAATAAATGGCGTAAGTGTAGAACCCCAAGTCGTAGCTAGTTTCCACTTGTAAACTCTATCTTTTGCCATCGCAGCTGTACTTAACCCTGCAATTAAAGCAGAAGTTAATAGTAACTTTGTTGTCTTTTTTAACATCATCATTCTCTCCTTTGATTTGTTATGATTAAATTCTAACCATTAGAAATGATAATGATATGATATTTATTCTTAGAAAATGTAATTTTTATGTATAAAACATATAATATTTATGTACTTTTGAAAATATATCCTGTATCAACAACAGTTTGTATGTAATCTTTTTTTAGAATTTTTCTAAGTCTTCTTATTAAACTTCTAATAGACTCAAGTGAGGCAAAACTACCCTCCCACACATAGTTTTCTATACTTTCATAAGATAAGACTTGATTTTTCTTTGTAAGAAAGAGGTTCATAAGTAGTCTCTCTTTTTTTGTTAATCTTTGTTCCTCTTCATCAATAACAACTGTAGAGGACTTGTAATCAAAGTAGCAACCCTCATCAAAATATAAAAAATCATCCTTTATGTTACATAATTTCTCAATTTTAATCTCTAGTTCATCAATAAAGAAAGGCTTTTTCAAGTAATCATTACATCCAAAGTCATATGACTCTTTAATAATATCAAGTTCTACAGTTGCAGAAATAATAATTACAGGTATGTCCTTATAAAACTCTCTAATCTTTTTAAGTATTTTTATTCCATCCACATTTGGTACGTTAATATCAAGTATAAAACAGCTATAACCTTCCGTTACTTTCTCCAATGCAGTTTGACCATCTGTACAGGCATCAACTTGATATCCTTTTAACATTAGTCTTTTCTTTATTGTCTCATTTAGTTTTTTATTGTCTTCTAAAAGTAGGATTTTCATCTTTAAACCTTTTTGTGTGGAAGTTTAATTGTAAATATAACATTTTCAAGATGATTTTTAACACTAATTGTTCCTCTCATCTTATCTTCTATAATAACTTTTGCCATATAAAGTCCAAGTCCTGTACCATCTTTTCTAGTTGTAAAGTATGGCTCAAAAATAGAGTTTATAATCTTCTCATCAATACTACCAGCATCATCACATATTTCAATAATATTGTAGTTTTCATCTCTTTGTATATTAATATCAATATTACCTTTTTCATTTGTATCGATGTTTTTTTCTACAATTTTATTTTTTGCATTATTAATTAGATTTAATAAAACCTGCTTAAACTCATTTTCATATCCATATATCAATAACTCTTCATCTTTATTTAGATAGTTAAATGACATTTTAATATTTGAATAGAAAATTTGCTTACCTATAATCTCATTTATCTCATTTAATGCTTTTGATATTGAGAATAGTTGTTTTTTTGTTGATGGTTTTAAGAAGTTTCTAAAGTCATTTAGTGTTTTAGACATATACTTAATTTGAATCATAGAATCATTTACAAAATCTTTTACATCAACATCTTCTAACTCATTTAATAAATAAGAGGTTTGTATATCTTGAACTAATGCTGATAATTCAGTTAGAGGCTCATTCCATTGATGAGCAATAGCTGCAACCATATCTCCCATCTCTGCTAATTTACTTTGTTGAATTAAGAACTGTTTTTGTTGAACTCTATCAGTTATATCATCCATAATACAAACAATACCACCCACATCACCATCAATATTTTTATAAACAGCCTTATTTAAAATGATATGCTTCATATGATTTGATGCTGTGTAGTATGTAAATTCAGAAGTACTTGTACTAAAAGTTTTTAGTAATTCTTGATCAATCTTAGTGTTTTTTAGTGCAACATCATAAGGGAAGAAATCAAAAGCATTTTTACCTATAATCTCATCTCTTCTACAATTTACAAGATTGGCAAAACTAAGGTTACAACCTTGAAACTTCCCCTCAACATTTTTATAGTAGATTGGGTTTGGAATTGTATCTAGTAATACTTTATCAAATTCAAGTTGGTTAGATAGTGCTAATTCAACTTTCTTTCTTCTTTTTATATTTGCACGTAAAATAAGTACAATAATACTAAGAACTAAGATTATAACTACAGCTATGATAATTAGTTCAATAAACTTTCTATAGACTGAATTTGGTTCATTTATTATTGTGTAATCATCTAAATGTTTTGTAACATCTATATTAAATCTTTCAAGTTCATTATAATCAAACATATATCTATTTGGTGATTTTTCTATAATTGGAATATTTGTGACTTTTTTCCCATTTAATACATCAATAGCCATCTTTGCAACATTTTCACCTTGTGCAATAGCTGATGTTAAAAGTCCTCCAACAATTCCATAATTTAAATAAAAGTCCCAAAGTCCATAAATTGGTACGTTACTAGCCTCTTTTATCTCTAAAAAGCTCTGCTTATATGTAAAATATTTACCCGTAGTATCTTTAAACAAAAGTACAAATAAAATAGCATCATTCTCACCTAAGTTTTGCACTTTTTTCTTTAAAGACTCAATCTTCATTTGATCAATATACTCAATCTCAAACTCTTTTTTATACTTTTTTATAATACTTCTTAAGTCTCTTTTTACAGCAAGGCCAGTTTTTGATCTATCATTTATTACTAGTAGTTTTTCTAAATTAGGATGAAGATTTGAGATTAGTTTGAAGTTTTTCTCTAAATCAACTTGTTCTACAACACCTGTCATATATTTGTTCATACTGTTTTCATAAAGTAAGTTTTTACTAAAGTTATTAATTCCACAAAAAAGTACTGGTAAGTTTTTGAAAAGTTTTTCATGATATCTAATAGCAAAATCAAAAGCATTGTTATCACTTGCAATTATTAAGTCAAAATCCCTTGATTTAAATTGCTCTTTATATAGTTGTGCAAGCTTATCCAAGTAGAGTGGATTTGCCACGTGTTTTGTATCCATATAGACTGTAGTTAACTCTATATCTTTATGTTTTTTAAACTCTTTTTCTATAGTTTTTGATATATCATCACTCCAAACATACCCTTTGTGATATGAGTGGAGTAGTAAAACATCTTTGCTTTGTGATGCAAATAAAAAGTTCAAAAATAGTATGCTAAATAGTACAAATTTTTTCATTATTATTCCTCTATTTAGCAATTATATCAAGATTTTGTAAAAATAACATATCCTGATTTTGGTCCATGTGCTCCAATAACTAATGACTGTTCGATATCAGCAGTCTTTGAAGGCCCTGAAATAAATACACCATAACCATTATTTTCAAAGTTGATTTTTTCATAAGCTTCGTGCATATTATTTAAAATATCATTTTCATCTAAAACAGTCACAATATTTTGTGCTATAAAGTAAAGACTTCTATGTCTATTTTCAGAATTTCTCATCCATACTGCACCATTTTCAGCAATGGCAAAATTTCCTTTTACTACTGCTAAATCAATGTCTTTTAAGTTATGGGCGTCTTTTTCATCGTTTGGTTCAAAGTTTTTTAAAGAGAACTCCTCAACATTTGAAGCAATTACTTTTTCATCAGGGTAAATCTCTTTAATTGTTTTATCTAAATCTTTTTTGTCAATTAAAAGTGCCTTTCCTCCAACACTTTCAAGCATAGCAGAAAACTTTTCAAACTTATCTTCAAATGTAATTCCAAAATTTTCATAAGAGCTTGGAAGCTCAACATTTTCAACAACATTATTTTTTCTTATTCTTTCTAGAATTCTATCTTTACTTGTCATCTACTTCTCCTTGCTCAAACATCTCTTTAAAGCTTTTTGTTGGCATTTTAGGCATATCTCTTTGTCTTCCCCAAACATTAGATTTACTATAGATTAGTGAATCTGGAAGTTTTGGTACGATTTTTCTTGCCATTTTTCCTGCAAAATTAAATAGTGCTGGTTTACTCATAAGCCAAGCTGTGACTCTCATAGCCATTTTCTTTTTTGGATCTATTAGATTCATTTGGGCTAAGTCTTGTCTTCTTGCATAAAGTTGAGAGTCTAAGTCAATTTTTGCAGGACAAACATGAGAACAAGAACCACATAGTGTACAAGCAAACGGTAAAGTACTATTGTTTTTTGGATCTTTTACTGAACCTAAAATCGAACCAATAGGACCTGGAATTGTATACTCATAAGAGTGCCCACCACTTCTTCTGTATACAGGACAGGTATTCATACAAGCCCCACATCTAATACAGTTTAATGCATTTTTATACTTTTCTGAGCTTAAAAACTCACTTCTTTGATTATCTACAATAATTATATGCATCTGCCCACCCTCAACAGGTTCGTGGTAGTGTGATGTATAAGATGTTATTGGTTGTCCTGTAGCACTTCTTGCTAACAGTCTTGTAAATACAGATAAATCCTCTAATCTAGGAATAATCTTTTCAATCCCCATAGAAGCTATATGAAACTTTGGAACTGAAGCACCCATATCTGCATTACCCTCATTTGTACAAACTACAACTCCACCTGTATTAGCTATAGCAAAATTCACCCCTGTCATACCAGCTTGGGCTGTTAGAAAGTCTTCTCTTAAGCTTGCTCTTGCTGCTCTTGTAAGATATGTTGGGTCATCATTTCCTTTTTGTGTTCCAAGTTTCTCGTGAAACGTATCAGAAACATCAGATTTCTTTAGATGAATAGCTGGTAATACGATATGTGATGGTGGTTCATTTCTTAATTGAACAATTCTTTCACCTAAATCTGTGTCAATTACCTCTATTCCTCTAGCTTCTAAAAAAGGGTTTAGATGACACTCTTCTGTTAACATTGATTTTGATTTTACTAACTTTTTTACACCTTGTTCTTTTAGTAATTTATATGCAATTTCATTGTGCTCTTTGGCATCACTTGCCCAATGAACTTTTATACCTTTTGCATTGGCGTTTTTTTCAAACTCTAAAAGATACTTATCAAGGTTTGCCATAGTATGCTTTTTTATCTGGCTTGAATACTCTCTTAATTGTTCCCATTCAGGAATTGATTTAGAAGCTAAATCTCTTTTTGATCTAACAAACCATAAAGCTTCATCGTGCCAGTGCATTCTCTCATCATTTTTTACGAACTCTTTTGCATTTTGTGGATGTGTACTCATTATTTTTCTCCTGCAAGAATTTGAGCAATGTGCATTACTTTAACTGGGTATTTATTTCTATTAATCAACCCCTCCATATGCATAAGACATGAGATATCTGCACCTGTTATTATTGATGCATCTGAGTCAAGATGGTCTTTAATTCTATCTTTACCCATAGCAACTGAAACATCTTCTTCAGCTACACTAAATGTTCCTCCAAAGCCACAGCATTCATCTTTTCTTTTTAGCTCTACTAAATTTATATCTTTTACGCTATTTAGTATGTTTTCTAATTTAGAGTTATAAGGTACGTTAAGTTCACTTGCAGTTCCTAACTTTAATACTCTATGCCCATGACATGAGTTATGTAGTCCTACATTATGAGGGAAACTAACATCGGTTTTTAAGTTTTCTACACCAATTACATCATGTAAAAATTCACATATTTCATAAATAGAGGCTTTTACTTTATTGTAATCGCTGTTGTTGTTAAAAAATTCAGCATAATGCTCTTTTACAGTGGAAACACAAGAACCACTAGGAGCTACTATATAATCATATTTTTTAAAGGTTTTTACAAATTGCTTTGCTAATACTTCTGTATCTTTTGAGCAACCTGAATTTGACATAGGCTGACCACAGCAAGTTTGTTCAAGTGGATACTCGATATCAAGTCCTTGCATTTTTAGTACTTTGTATGTGGCTTTACAAACTTCTGGATAAAGTTCATTCATAAAACATGGAATAAATAGACCAATTTTCATACATACTCCTTTTTCGTTATAGAACAATTCTATACTTTGTGTATGAAATATATATGATATTTTGAGATTTACTTAACTAATTAGTCAAGTGTTTCTTTAAGTAAACACTTATATCATTTTCCAAGTAGTTGTTTTTTACTATTATGTTTTTGTTTATACTCTTACAAAAGCCTAGTACTTCGTTATAGTCAACATTATTTAAAGTTTCATTTTTTAAAAAGTTAAAAACAAAACCTTTATTTGAAGCTACGTAACACTTTTTGATAAATAGAAACATCTCTTCTTTTGTTAGAATATTTAAAGCTCCACTGCATATATAATAGTCTGCATTTAATAGTTTTTCTTCTAAAATATCTTTTATAAAAAAGCTCTCATTTGGTAATCTTTTCTTACATAGTTGTATCATTTTCTCTTCTATATCTAGCCCTATATATTTTTTAGGGAGGATATCGTATTTATCTAAAAACTTGTAATACTCTGCAAAACCACAGCCTGCATCAACTATTTTAGAGTTTTTAATGTCATCAATTATAAAAGAAGTTAAAACTTCAAATCTCATATACTGCGTATATTTTGATTTCCAATGTACTCCTTGATGACTCACTCCAAATCTATCAATTACATTACTATAAAACTCTTTATTATATTTACAACCAATTTTTGTGTTTAAAAAACTAATCTTTTTTTACCTTTTCTATAATAATATGATTCTCTTTTATAAATTTTGATACAACTTCTGAGTTTGTATGCTCATAAGGAATATCATAAACAATTCTTTGTATACCTGCTGCTATTAAGTTCTTTGAACACTCACTACAAGGCTCTAATGTAACATATATAGTTCCACCCTCAATACTAATACCCTTTCTTGCAGCCCAAATTATAGCATTCATTTCTGCATGTATTTCATACGTTTTTGACCATTCATGGTGATCTTTTGTATAGTTACCATCCCAGTGGTCACTACAGTTTACATATCCTGATGGTGTTCCATTGTATCCTGTTGATAATATCCTACCATCTTTTACAATTACTGCACCAACTTGCTTTGAGACACATTTTGATGCACTTGCAATTTCATGGGCAATATTTATAAAATTTATATCACTAAGCATAGTTATCCTATTTTTTTTCGAAATTATATCAAAATTTTAATTTTTTAACTTAAAAGTAGCTTGCTTAAGTAACTAAAAATATATTTATAATTAAATTTTAGATAATATATAGAAAATTTGAAGGATTAAAGGCTGATTATGAATTTTAAAGAAGTAAAAGAGTTAATTAGAGTATTTGATAAAAGCGAATTAAATAAACTTAAAGTAAAAGAGGGTGAATTTGAGATCTCTATGCAAAAAGGTTTTGAGTCAGGTACTGTAGTTACAACTAACCAACAAGCTCCTGTTGCACAAGCACCAGTTGCACAAACTAGTGCTCCTGCTGTTCAACAAGAAGCTCCTAAAGCTGAAGCTGCTGTATCAAATAATTCAA
>JASMTK010000036.1:0-2972 GCA_041694355.1 Arcobacteraceae bacterium
ATAAAAAGGGCTGAACTAATTTTACTATATAATGAAAAGGGTAGATTTGCCCACCATGAGTATGTCCACATAAAAAAACATCAACATTGTTTTTTATGGCATATGTATAATCTTTTGGCTGATGAGCAAGTAAAATTCTATTTTCACACTTAACTAATAAATCCAATAAAGATTTTTCATCTCTTTTTATTTTAAAAAATTTAGAGAATCTATCACTTAGACCTGCTAATGCAATTTTTTTATTATTAAACTCTAAAAACTCGATTTTATTATCTAAAAATGTTATCTCATTTAATATATCTTCTAAATCTTTTAATCCATAAAACAAGTCATGATTTCCACTTATATAATAGGCATTTTTTAAACTATTTAGAAGTTCAAGTTTATCTTTAATAGCGATTGCTTTACAGTCTATAATATCTCCTGTAATTACCAAAATATCGTAATCTATAGTTTCACATAAGTTTATAAGCTTTTTTATTGATAAAATATCTGTCTTTTTATTTATATGTAAATCACTTATATGTAGTATTTTAAACTTGTTTAAACTTGATTTATTTACTAAAACATTTAAACTATTAATATCATTTATTTTCATTGAAAACTCTTTGTAAATCCTCTTTTGATTCTAAAAAATCAATCTTTTTTACAACTAATTTATCTAGCTTATATAAAGTTATACAGTTTTGCTTTTCTTTGAAGTTATTGTTATTTTCATCATATACTAGTAAGATATTATGTTTAAAATTTCTCATTTTAGGAATAGCAAACATTTTTAATATAATTGAGGGCATTTTTGAGATATTTACAATAAATACTGTATTATTTTTTGTTAAAAAGCCTTTATTTTTTTCAATAAAACTATTTATTGTTTCAGAGCTATTTTTTTCAAAAGAAACAAGCATATATTTTGTATCTTCATCAATAGTAATTTTTTTATCAAACTGATTAAACAAAGAGAATTTATCAATTTTTTTACTTACTTCATAAGTACTACAAAAGACATAGTTAGCAAATAAAATACAGATTATTATTGTAAATTTTTTCATATTACATTGCCTTGAAATCTAACATATATTTAACATCAATTCTATCTCTAACAGTTAAAAAAAGTAGAGTAGGTGGTTCTAAATTAAAATCTGTTAGATTTATATCAAATGTGCCATCAAATATAATATCCTCTTTTTCTTTTTTTATTTTTGCTATACTTTTTACTTTTCTACTTACTTTATTTAAAGATAAATAACCCTCTATCTCATAGTTTTGTTCATCAATTTTTTTGATACTTATAAAATCAAAACTAATTTTTGGGTTTATCTGAGACTTTAACATTTCATGCATATTTTTATCTCTATCAGGATTATCACTTACTAATTTAATACTATCAAACCAAATAGCTCCTTTTATGCTTGAAATAGTATTGTCAAACTGAATATTAGAGCTTATATTTGTAGTATAAGGATCAATATTACTATCACCAAAAACTTCAGTATGAGCTTCAATCTTTCCTTCTTTTAAAACTAAATTACTTGCATTTAAAGTACTTAAAATACAAATAATCATAAATATTAATTTATACATTTTTTCTCCTTTATTGGTAAATTATGTGTACTTAAAACTTTTATTAATGAAACTAAAAAGATAATTGGTACATATAAAGTTAAATTTTCTAAAGCAACAAATAATCCAGCTCCTGAAGCTATCCAACCAATAAAAACCATATAAATACAAATAGTTTTAAAATCTTTTTTTATAATACTTCTTAAAATTGTTACATTGTAATATGAAATAACAAATGGATAAACAAGGGCTAAAATAGCTGCTTCTTGTAAAAAGTAAAAAAGATAACTTAAGGCAAATAGTAAGATTATTAAAATCTCATTTTCAAACTTCTCAAATTTAAATGCAAAGGCAGCTAAAACACCTATTATATGAAAAACTATTATTTCAATTGTAAAGCCATCTCTCCAAATAGAAATAGATATATCTCTTGATAAAGTTTCAAATAAAGCAGAATCTAAAAAAACCCAAAGAGTCATTGAAAATAATGAATATGAATAACTTGGTAAACTTTTAATACTCTTGGCATTTTTAAGTAGCAGTGCACTTATCAAGCATATTAAAGAAAAACTTAATGCAATAAATTGTCTACTTGCAGGTTCTATTACAAAAAGTGCGGTTCCTAAAGTATATGATAAGGCTAAAGCACTTGCTAATTGTATATGTGAACTCTCTTTTATTTTTTCAATTATTAAAGGAGCTAATCCTCCTACACTTAAGCCTAATAAGAAAAGTAAAATTTTTGAGAAATCAGGATATGCTAAACTTACACAAAATTGTAATAACAATAGTAAAACTATTTTATTTTTAGAAGACAATTTAACAAAATAAACTAATATTGAACCTACAATTCCACCAATAGCTAAAGGTGAAATAGCATAAATATTTGATGAGAAATACTCAACAATTCCTGTTTGTGCAATCAATAAATAAAAGCAAAGTTCAAAAGATATGAATATTGGTAAAGCTAGTTTTGGTAACATTTTAACTCCTTTTTGTAAAAAATTAAGAAAAACAGTATTGAAAAAGATAAATCAAAAACTGTAATAAAAAGTGCTTCATAAGACAAACTTCCATTTAAATATAAAGCAAAAAACATTGAGCTAACAAAAACTCTAATTAGTGCAGTAAGTAAGGTAAACTCATATTGCGAGTTTTTAGAATTAAAAGCAAAATAGTGCATTACTCCTGTAGTAAAAACAAAAATAAATACAATATACTCATAACTATTCGTAAATTTAAAACCTAATAATGGATATAAATAACTTCCAAGAAAAATCAAAATAATTCCAGTTGAACCATCACTTAAAGCACCTAATAGATTATATTTTTGTAAAGAGTTTAATTTTAAATCTACTTTTATTAGTTTAAAAAAAGATATAAAAACTACTATTCCAAATAGAGTTCTTAAA
>JASMTK010000037.1:0-9349 GCA_041694355.1 Arcobacteraceae bacterium
GCTGCCCAATACTTATCATTTGGAACTTTCATCTCTCCCATGGTGTCTTTTTCAACTCTAAATTCCATTTTTCTTCCTTTTTTATATTTGATATTAATTATCATTATAGTTTATATTATATTTGTTTTTTCTTAGTTTTTCTATTTTAATAAATAAATATTTAGTTATAATAACAAAAAAACTCAAGGATGCAAATGTTTAAATTCAAAAAATTTACTCTGATTTTTTTAGTTCTTTTTATAGTAGCAGGATGTACAAATAAAACTCCATATACAAATAGGTCACAAATGATTTTTATGTCTCCTAAAGAAGAGATGGCTTTAGGTGAAAAATCTTACGACAAAGTCTTAAAAGACGAAAAAGTAATAAAGAATACAAATGAATCAAGACTTGTAAAAAAGATTGGTGAAAAAATTGCAAAAGTTGCTAATAAACCAAGTTTTAATTGGGAGTTTAACTTAGTTGACAATGAAGCTAAAAATGCTTTTTGCTTACCTGGTGGAAAAGTTGTAGTTTATACAGGTATACTTGAAGTTGCAGAAAATGAAGACCAACTAGCAACTGTAATTTCTCACGAAATTGCCCATGCTTTAGCAAGACATGGTGCAGAAAGGGTTAGCTCCTCAATGGTTCAACAAGGAGTTCAAGTAATAGGTAATATTGTAATTCAAGCAACAGCACCTGAGTATTCAAATGTATTTAATCAAGCTTATGGTGTTGGGACACAATTAGGAATAATGCTTCCTTATAGTAGATTACACGAAAGTGAAGCAGATGAAATTGGAATTTACCTTATGGCCAAAGCAGGATATGATCTAAATGAAGCTATAAAATTTTGGGAAAATATGAATAAAGGTTCAAAACAAAGCATAGAGTTTCTATCAACACACCCAAGCAATAATACAAGAATAAATGATTTAAAAGCATTAATTAAAAAAGTAAAAAAAGATAATCTATATTAAAACAGAATCTACATTCTGTTTTAATACTCTTAAGTTTTATGCCATATTTGTAAATACTGCTTGAACATCATCGTCATCTTCAAGCTTTTCAAGTAGTTTTCCTATCTCTTCTTGCTGTTCTTCACTAAACTCTTGAGGATTATTTGTTATTCTTTTTAACTCGGCTTTCTTTAAATCAACACCCAACTCTTCAAATTTTGTATTCATATTTCCAAAATCAGTAAAGTCTGCTAAAGCAATAACTATTCCATCCTCTTCTTCTAGCTCTTCTAATCCTGCATCTATAAGCTCTAACTCTAACTCTTCTAAATCCATATCATCAGTTTTTTCAAATTCAAAAATTGACTTTCTATCAAACATAAACTCTAAAGAACCAGTAGGAACTACTTGACCACCATTTTTATTAAAATGCATCTTAATATTTGCAACTGTTCTTGTGTTATTATCTGTTGCGCACTCAACAAATATTAAAACTCCATGAGGTCCCTTACCCTCAAAATTAACATCAGTATAACTTTTTGCATCTTTTCCAGTTGCTCTTTTAATCGCTGCTTCAATATTTGCTTTAGGTAAGTTTTGTGCTTTTGCATTTAGTATAGCTGTTCTTAAAGCTGGATTCATTTCAGGGTCATCTCCACCAGCTTTAGCTGCAATTTCGATTCCTTTTGCAAGTTTAGGGAAAATTCTTGACATTGCTCCCCATCTTTTCATTTTTGCTGCTTTTCTATACTCAAAGGCTCTACCCATAAAACACTCCAATAATAATTTTTGGAAGATTATAGCGTAACTGTAATAAAGAAGTGATTATTAATCCTTTTTTCCACTTCTATGATCTGTTGGATGTGTCATATTTTCAGGTTTTAAATACTCATCTAACTGCTCCTTTGAAAGAAGCTTCTTCTCTAAAACAATATCATAAACACTTCTATTTGTTTCTAATGCTTCCTTTGCCACTATTGTAGAGTTTTGATAACCTATATGTGGGTTTAATGCAGTAACCAACCCAATTGATTTTAACACTAAATCCTCACATCTTTGCTCATTTGCAGTTATTCCATCAACACATTTATAAGCTAAGGTATCAAAAGCTTTACTCATCATATTTGCAGACTGAAACAGGTTATATGCAATAATTGGTTCAAATACATTTAGTTGTAATTGTCCCCCTTCACTAGCTAATGCTATAGTAGTATCATACCCTATAACTTGAAATGCAACTTGATTAACAACTTCTGGGATTACAGGATTTACTTTACCTGGCATTATTGAACTTCCAGGTTGCATTTTTGGTAGGTTTATTTCATTAAACCCTGTTCTTGGACCACTACTTAATAATCTTAAGTCATTACATATTTTAGATATTTTTGTAGCAATTGATTTTAATACACCTGAAACTCTTACAAATGTTGAAGTATCCTGTGTTGCAGTTACTAAATCACAAGCAGTTACAAATGGTCTATTACTTACTAACTCTAATTTCTCTTTTGCTAAAGAGGCATATCTTACATTTGTGTTAATTCCTGTACCAATTGCAGTTCCACCTAAATTCATTTGAGCAACTAAGCCTTTTGCCATCTCAATTGCACCAATATCATCCTCTACCATTATTGCAAAAGTTCTAAACTCTTGCCCTAGTGTCATAGGAACTGCATCTTGTAATTGTGTTCTACCCATCTTTATAATCTTCTCAAACTCATTAGACTTTCTATAAAAAGAGTCTCTTAGTGTTTGCATCTTTGTTTGAAGTTTACATAAGTATTCATATAAAGCAAGTCTAACTGCTGTAGGATATACATCATTTGTAGATTGTGACATATTTACATGGTTATTTGGATGTAAAATATGGTAATCACCTTTTTCATATCCCATAATTTCTAAGGCAATATTTGTAATAACCTCATTTGCATTCATATTTGTTGAAGTTCCAGCTCCACCTTGCACCACATCAACTATAAATTGCTCATGGTATTTTCTATCTACTATTTCATCACACGCTTTACAAATAGCGTCACATAGTTTATCATCTAATAAACCTAATTCATTATTTGCTAAAGCACACGCTTTTTTAACCTGAGCTAACGCAACTATAAGTTTTGGAAAATTACTTAATGGAACTTTTGAAATTGAAAAGTTATCCCTAGCTCTTAAAGTTTGAATTCCATAATAACTAGACATATCAATCTTTTTTTCACCTAATAAATCATGTTCAATTCTATACTCATCTACCATCATTTTTTCCTTATTTATTACTTTAAATTTATTATAATTTGCTATAATATCTTTATGTATGTTAAAATAGTATTATTAATAACTTTATTTTTTTCAAATTTGTTGGCAAAAGATGTGAAACTCTACTTTGAGGATAAAACCATATCAAATGCACAAACTGCACTATTAGTACTTGAAACAAAAGAGAATATCAAAGATGCTAAACTTACAATATTAAAAAACAAAACTAATATTGACTTTTTTAAAACACCTTTTAAACAAAATAAATACTATGCCCTAATTCCTACTTCATACTATATAAAGCCTGATAAATATAAGATTATCATCTCATATAGACTAAATGATAAAAAGATATTTGACTCTATTTATTTAAATGTAGAAGAAGGTAATTATAATAGTGAAAAGATTACTGTTAGTGACTCAAAAGTAAGTTTAAGTGCAAAAAATAAGAAGAGAACAAAAAGAGAGTATAAAAATGCTATGGAACTTTACCGTTCTGTTGATAAAAAGATTTACTGGAAAGATGATTTTATAAATCCATTAAATACAAAAATCACAAGTGAATTTGGAACAAAAAGAGTTTATAACAATAAATTAAAATCATATCATAGTGGTACAGACTTTCGTGCAAAAGTTGGTACAAAGATTATTGCTTCAAACTCAGGTATAGTAAAAATGGCAAAAAATAGATTTTATGCTGGAAACTCTGTGATAATTGACCATGGGTTTGGTGTGTACTCTTGCTACTATCATTTAAGTAAAATGAGTGTAAAAGAAGGTGATTTTATAAAAAGGGGTGAAATTATAGGTTTAAGTGGTTCAACAGGTAGAGTTACAGGACCTCATCTACATTTTGCCTTTAGAATAAACTCTATTCAAGTTGATCCTATGCAAGCTATAAAAACTCTTAACAAATTAAACTAAAAAGTTACTTCAACGTTTTTTATCCAACTTTTTTATATAATATATTTTAAAATTATATTATGAAGGAATATTTTGAAGAAACTTATATTTCTATTTCTAGTTGGATTTAGTTTAAATACGCTTTTTGCAAATGAATTTGATAGTTTTAATGAATTTGATAATGAGTTTAAACAAAAAGAGAAAAAAGAGATTTTTGATCCACTAAAAGAGTATAATGAGTCAATGACTCAATTTAACGATTTTGTTTTTTTAAATGTAGTTAATCCTGTTTCAAAAGGTTATGACTATGTGGTACCAAATCCTATACAAATAGGTGTATCGAACTTTTTTAGTCATATTGCTTTTCCTATTAGGTTTGTAAACAATATTTTGCAACTTAAATTTGAAGAAGCTTCTATGGAATTAGCAAGTTTTACAGTTAATACTATCTGGGGGCTAGGTGGTATTTTAAATCCTGCAAAAGATGAGTTAAATTGGCAAAGGTATGATGAGGATTTTGGTCAAACACTTGGACACTATGGGGTTGGTAGTGGTTTTCATATAGTATTACCCTTTTTAGGACCATCAAATTTAAGAGATATGTTTTCTATAGTACCTGATTCATATCTATCAGCAACATCAACAGTTGGGGAGAGTGATCTTTCATATAAAATCCCAAATAATTCAACTCAATCATTTACTATAAGTTCATATGAAAGAGTAAATGGTGTCTCTTTAAAATTAGGACAGTATGAGAGTATCAAAAAAGATGCTATTGAACTATATCCATTTTTAAGAGATGCGTATGAACAAAAAAGAAATCAAGAAATCAAGGATTAAGATAAATGAACAAACTATTTAAAGTTTTACTTATTGCTTTTATAACTTTTAATTTTGCATTTGCTTTAAAAAAAGAGGATATAAAAGATACTATGTCAAATAAGATTGACAGTGCTTTAGTAATTTTAAAAGATAAGAACCTAGATACAGATAAAAAAGCAAATGAACTTTTTGGCTTATTTGATGAAATATTTGATTATGAACTAATGGCAAAAATCTCACTAGGAAAAAGTGCTTGGGTTGAAGCTAGTAGTGAACAGCAAAAAGAGTATTTAAAACTATTTGAAGAGAGATTAAAAGCTTCTTATATAGATAAACTAGAGCTATACACAAATCAAAAAATAGAAATTGTTGATTTAGTTCCATATAAAGGTTCAAGGCTACAACTAAAAACAAAGATTATTGCAAAAGATGAAACATATAAAGTTCACTACAATTTTTATAATAAACAAGGTAGTTGGTTAATATATGATGTGAATCTTCTTGGAGTTAGTATAATAAAAACATATAGAAACCAATTTGCTGGTATTTTGAAAAATAAAAGCTTTGATGAGTTATTAGAAATATTAAAAGAAAAAAATAGAAATAATGGTTAAAAAACTATATGATAAGATAATTTTTAAATTTCCAATTACAGTATTAGTTTTAACACTTACTGTAATTGGTATTCTTGGTTTTTACAGTACAAAGCTTGAAATCGATGCTTCTGCTGATACTTTACTTTTAGATGATGATAAAGATTTACAATTTTATAGAGAAGTAAACAAAACCTATCATAATCCTGACTTTTTATTAGTAACCTTTACACCAAACTCACCTTTACTTTCAAATACAAGCTTAGAAACTATAAAAAGTATGAGTGATGAGTTTTTGAAAATCAATGAAGTTAATACCATCACATCAATCTTAAATGTACCACTATTTCAATCACCTATTAAACCATTAAGTAGTGTTGTTGATGGAGTTAAAACTTTACAAGATGAGAATATTAATAAAGAACTTGTAAAAAAAGAGTTTTTAAACTCTGAGCTTTATACTAATAATCTAGTAAGTAAAGATTTTAAAACAACTGCAATAGTTTTAAATCTAAAAGAGAATAAACAAACCCAAAAAACACAAAGAGAGATACAAAGTAAATATATCTCACAGATTAGAACAATCATTAAAAACCATGAGGATAAAGGAAAGATTTTCTTAGGTGGTGTTAATATGATAGCTAATGATATAATTGGCTATATTAAAAGTGATTTGATTATATATGGAAGTTCTCTTTTGGTTCTTCTTACTATTATTTTATGGATTATATTTAAGAAACTAAGATGGGTTACTTTACCCTTATTTATTTGTCTATTATCTGTTATTTCAACAACAGGTATTTTAGGTCTTTTAAATCTAAAAGTTACAGTTATTTCATCAAACTTTATCTCTTTACAACTTATCATCACACTATCTATTGTTTTACACTTAATTGTTAGGTACAAAGAGTTAGAAAACAAATATCCAAAAGCTAGTAACTATAAAATAACAATAAATACTATACTATCAAAAATTTCACCCTCTTTCTTTGCCATATTAACTACAATAGTTGGTTTTAGTTCACTAATACTTTCAAATATCAAACCTGTAATTAACTTGGGTCTTATGATGAGTGCAGGTATTGCAATATCTTTAATTATTGCATTTATAGTTTTTCCAACTGTTCTAATTTTGCTAAAAGATAAGAAATCTAAAAGTTTAAAAACAGATTTAGGACTTATTGATTTATGTATTAATATTGTATTAAAAAGAAAGTTTGCAATATTTTTCTTAAGTATCTTGCTTGTACTGTTTTCATTGAGTGGTTCATCTAAACTTATTGTTGAGAATAGTTTTATAAACTATTTTAAAAAAGATACTGAAATATATAAAGGAATGAAAGTAATTGATGAAAAATTAGGAGGAACCACTCCTCTTGATATTATTATCAATTTTAAAGATAAAACCATAGAAACAAAAAAACAAGAAGAGCAGTCAAGTGATGATAGCTTTGGTGATTTTAGTTCTTTTGAAGATGAGTTTGCATCTAGTAAAGATGAAAAACAGTACTGGTTTACTCAAGACAAACTTGATACAATAACTAAGGTTCATAACTACTTAGATAGTTTAGAAGAAGTGGGAAAAGTACAATCATTAGCTACAACTTTAAAACTTGGTAAACTACTAAATGATGGTGAGCAGTTAGATGGAATTACACTTGCTTTACTTTATAATAAACTTCCTCAAAAATATAAAGATATAATCTTAACTCCATATATCAATATTGAAAAAAATGAAGCTAGAGTTACAGTTAGGATAGAGGATTCAAATCCTAACCTAAGAAGAAATGAACTTCTAAATAAGATTCAAACTGATTTATCGAAAATGATTGAAAATGAGTATACAACCTTTAGATTGTCAAATCTTATGGTTTTATATAATAATATGCTTCAATCACTATTTGATTCACAAATTAAAACTTTAGGTATTGTTGTTGCAATAATATTTATAATGTTCATATTGATATTTAGATCTTTAAAAATAGCATTAATTGCTATAGTTTCGAACCTAGTTCCTATTTCTATAATATTTGGAATAATGGGATGGTTAAATATTCCATTAGATATTATGACTATTACAATAGCAGCTATTTCTATTGGTATAGGTGTTGATGATACAATTCACTATATTCATAGATTTAAAGAAGAGTTTAAATATGATAATAATTACGAAAAGTGTATGCAAAGAACACATAAAAGTATTGGATATGCTATGTATTACACCTCTTTAGTAGTTATTGTTGGATTTTCGATTTTAATTTTATCAAATCTAATTCCAACTATTTATTTTGGACTATTAACAGTTATAGTAATGGCAACAATTCTAGCATCTGCATTACTTTTACTACCAAGACTTCTAATACAATTTAAAGCATTAGATAAACCAACCTCACTCTAAAAGAGTGTGGTTTCACAATCAATTGATATATTTTATAATATAAGATATAATACTTATAGATTAAAATATAGAAAGGAAAAATTATGTTAACTTATGGTGTTACAGATATTCAAAATAAACCATCTTTGATAAAAGCTATGGATATAGCTGAAATTATTGATAGAAGGAAACATACAACATTAGGATATTTTATCTCTTCAAAATATGATGATCTTATTAAACCAGTAATTGAAAAAATTGATAGAGAAGAGAAGTTAGCAAAATTAAAAAAACTTAAAGCTCATCAGGATTTAGAGTTTGCAGAAGTTGGAGTTGATGATGGAATTAAACAGAGGTGATATAGTTGTAGTAAACCTTTATCCTAAAAAAGGAGATGAAGTTGGAAAAATAAGACCTGCTGTTATAATTTCAGGAGATGATGAGAATGCCATTTTAGATACTGTAATCCTTATGCCTCTATCAACTGACCTTATTGAAAACATGACTCCATACAGAGTGAGAATAAAATCTCGAGAAAACCTAAAAGAAGATTCAGATATTTTAGTAAATCAAATAAGAACACTTTCAAAAATTAGAATAAAAGAAAAAATAGGAAAACTAACAAATGATGAATATATCAAAGTAATCGAAAACCTTTGTAAAAATTTTCATTAGTCTTTTGTAATAGTAAATAGGATTAAACTAGTCCTATTTACTAATGGTTAACTATCTATTAAAAAAATGTTAATGGTGATACCTTATAATTATTTTATCGATTAAGTAAACGTACTTAATTTTGATAAAGAAAGTTTTTTCAACTTGACTCTCCTACATAATAATATACAAGTCAAAACGAGAGTGCCTAAGTCCCCCCTAAATATGGCACTCTCATCTTTTAGTTTAATCAATAAAATTGTATAATTATTAAACTTTACGAAAATAATTATATTATAGTATTTATATATAATATCTGTGTAACTTAGATATAAGTTTCATACTCTATAATATCAAAAATTTATAAAAGGATTACTATTTATAATGGTAAAACTAGACTCTACACAAAAGCAACTAGTTTTTAATAATTTAGATGAGAATGGTGAACTATCATGTATTAAGGCTTTTAAAGCTGCAAAGATGATGGGTATCAAACCAAAACATATGGCACAAATTGCTAAAGATTTAAATATAAAAATTACTAACTGTGAATTAGGCGTATTTGGTAAACTGAAATTTACAGATAGAAATGATGCGATTTATAATAAATTATCAAAAAACTCAAAAGAGAATAAAAAAGTGCAATGTGAAATTGCATGGAAATTAGCTCAAGAAAAAGGATCAACTTTAAAAAAAGTTGGTGCATCAATAAAAAACTCTGATATAAAAGTTACACATTGTCAACTTGGATGTTTCTATGATGAGGAGTTTGAGGACTTTGATAAAGTAAGAGAATCAAACTAAATGAA
>JASMTK010000038.1:0-8769 GCA_041694355.1 Arcobacteraceae bacterium
TTGGGAAATGGATGAAATATCCAAAATATTAGGGGGATTTTCACAAAATTCTTAGTAAAGTTCAGTTAGAATTGGGCTGAGATTTTTTAAAAATCAAAAAAACTAAAAGTTGGGAGCTTTAAAAGGTATTTTTAGAGGTTCCCTTAAGTATTTACTCTCTAAAGGAGCTGTTTTGAACTTATAATCATCGTACCAAAGATATATAAGCAAAATAACACTTATAGAGGTTATAGTTAAAAAAAGTTTTTGAAGGTTTTTTAGAAACATTATTCTAAATATTTGATTAAAATATCTCTATAGTGATTTAACTTTTTCATCATAGTATCATCACCATTATTTATATCAGGATGATATTTCCTTGCTAATCTTTTGTACTCTTTTTTTACCTCTTCTTTAGTAGGAGTAGTTGTAAAACCAAAAAACTCTTTTGCTTCTTGAACCTCACCAAATCTTGGTTGATTCGCAAAGTCTTGAAAGCCACTTGAATTAAAACCCTGAAAATCATTAAAGTTAAAGTTTGCATTAGAACCTTGTGAAAACTCTTGACCATTAAATTTGAAGTGAAAACCATTTTGTTTGATTTTTTTCTTTAAATTATAGATGATTAAAAAACCAATAATAAATATAATCCCTAAAATCATCAAGAAAGTACCAAAGTTTGTAAATATAAGATATAAAATAAAAAATAGTATTGCAAGTCTTACTAATCTATTAAAAATATAAATAACAGTATTGTTCATAAAAATCAAATCCTTTTATTAAAAATGATATTATAGTATTTTTTTACTATAAGTTAATTAAGATACATACATATGATAAACTTATAATAAAATTAAAGAATTAAACTATATATGTTACTAAAGTAATCATTTATAGAAAGAAAATATTGCTATTTTTATGCTATTTGAAAATTATCATAAAAATCTCACACCTAAGAATTAACCTTTCTAGTGTCAAAACAAGGAGGATAATATTATGAGTATAGGATTACAAGCTTTTTTTGCTGCTTTACCTATATTTTTAGCTGGTATTTTATTAGTTGGACTAAGAGTATCTGCTAAAAAGGCTATGCCACTAGTATACATAGCAACTGTTGCTGTTGCTTTTGTAGTTTGGGAAGTATCTTTTAACAGGGTTATTGCCTCAACTATTCAAGGTTTATTAATTACTGTGGCTGTTTTATGGATTATTTTTGGTGCTATTTTACTTTTAAATACACTAAAACATTCTGGTGCTATTGCTGTTATTAGACAAGGGTTTAACAACATTAGTCCAGACAGAAGAATTCAAGTTATAATCATTGCTTGGTTATTTGGATCATTTATTGAAGGAGCTTCTGGATTTGGTACACCAGCTGCTATTGCTGCACCATTATTAGTTGCGATTGGTTTCCCTGCAATGGCTGCTGTTATGGTTGGTATGATGATTCAAAGTACACCTGTATCATTTGGTGCTGTTGGAACTCCTATTTTAATTGGAGTAAATAAGGGTCTAGATGCTCAAACTATTGGTTTAAGTTTAGATACTCTTGGCTCATCTTGGGAAGCTTATTTATCTATTATCACATCACAAGTTGCTATTACACACGCAATAGTTGGAACATTAATCCCACTATTTATGACTGTTATGTTAACTAGATTTTTTGGTAAAAACAAATCTTGGAGTGAGGGGTTAAGTATTATTCCTTTTGCTATTTTTGCAGGTTTAGCATTTACTATTCCATACGCATTAACAGGAATCTTCTTAGGTGCTGAGTTCCCATCGCTTATTGGGGCATTAATTGGTTTACCTATAGTTGTATTTGCTGCGAAAATTGGATTTTTAGTTCCAAAAAACTCTTGGGATTTTGCTCCAAAAGAGGAGTGGCCAGTTCATTGGGTTTCAAAGTTAGAGATGAAACTAGATAGTATTTCTGCAAGAGTTCCTATGTCATTAACAAAAGCATGGATTCCTTATATTCTAGTTGCTGTGATTTTAGTTATCACAAGAGTTAGTGATGAGGCAAAAGCATTTGTAAAATCTTGGGTTATACCTTTTAAAGATATTTTAGGTGAGAACTTAGGTTACTCTATCACTCCTTTATATTTACCAGGTGGGATTTTAGTTTTTGTTGCTTTAGTTACTTACTTCTTCCATAAAATGGAGTTTAAAGAGATGAAAGCAGCAATTAGTGAATCATCAAAGGTTATGATTGGAGCAGGTTTTGTACTTATATTTACAATTCCACTTGTTAGAATTTTAATCAACTCTGGTGTAAATGAATCAGGATTTGATTCTATGCCAGTTGCAATGGCTAATTTTGTAGCAACAGCTGTTGGTGATATTTATCCACTATTTGCTCCAATGATTGGTGCATTGGGTGCATTTATTGCTGGAAGTAATACAGTTTCTAATATGATGCTTGCTCAGTATCAGTTTGGTGTTGCAGATGCACTTGGTGTTTCAACTGCATTTATGGTAGCACTTCAAGCAGTTGGAGCTGCTGCTGGAAATATGATTGCAATTCATAATGTTGTTGCTGCTTCTGCTACAGTTGGACTTTTAGACCAAGAGGGACAAACTTTAAGAAGAACAATTATTCCTACAATTTATTATTGTTTATTAGCTGGAATAATAGGTGTAATAGGTATGTATGTACTTGGAGTTACTGATCCACTTATGAAATAAATAAAAGAGGGAAATCCCTCTTTTATGGTACTTTTAATTTATTTATAACTACTAATATGGTACTGTTTTAATAATTTTGTAACAAATATTAGTAGGGTTAAAGATGCTTGATAAACTTTTTGGGAAAAAAGAGACTTTAGAAGAAGTTGTTTTGAAAGATCCTTTTAGTGAAAAACAACTTGAAAAAAAACTATCTGGTTTTAAACTTGATTTAAAAAATCCATATTTACTTCATTTATGTGCAAAAAATGATAGACATGAAGCATTACTTTTTTTAATTCAACAAGGAATTAACCCTAATACTTTAGATGTAAATGGCGAAAATGTTCTTTTTACTGCCCTTAAACATAATAGTGCTAATTGTTGTAAAGCACTTCTTTTAAATAAAATCAATGTAAATCAAGAGAATAATAAAGGTGTTTTGCCTATTCATTTAGCTTGTAAAAGTGCAATGCTAGACATCTTTGAGATTATTGTAAATAAGACTGATAATATATTAAAATGTGACAAGCAAGGTAGAAATATTCTATTTTATGCAGTATTCTCAAAAAATAAAGATATGATTAATAGGGTATTGGAAGAAGATATTGATATCAATCACAAAGATAATAAAGACAATACAATAATACATTTAGAAGAGATAACTTTTGATATAGATTATTTAAAAGAGTTGCTAAATAGAGGCTTAGATATAAAAAAAGTAAATAAATTAAATGAAGATTTTGTCTATTTAAACTGTTTAAATTTAGATATAGAAGATGAGGTATTGTCATCATTTTTAAGAATGCAAGAGAATATCAACAGAAACTATGGGTTTAATGGCGAAACTTTACTTATGAAGATTATAGATAAAATTTTAAGTATTGATATTCAAATATTTGAAAATAAAGGTGTAGTTACAAAGTACCAAGAAAGAATACTTTCACTTATTGAAAGTGGAGTAAATCAAAATAATACTAACTACGAAAATGAAAATATTCTATTTAATGTAGTAAGACAAAAAGATGATTTAACTTTTGATTTTGTAATAAACAGAATAAAAGTTGAAATAAACAAAGTTAATAAACAAGGTAAAAATCTACTTGATCTTGCTATTTTCAATGGAAAACCAAATGTTGAACTTGTTAAAAATTTAATATATTCTGATATTGATTGTACTTTAAAGGATAAAGATGGGTACACAGTAGTTGAAAAACTTGTGGATGTTATTTTAAGTCATGCATTACCAAATAGAGTTAGAAAAATTGGTACAACTAAAAGTTTCAAAAGTATTGATTATGTTCAGATATTAAAACTGATATTAGACTACTCAAAAGTTAATATCAATAATTTAGAGTTTGAGGGTGAGCCTTTAGTATTTGAAGTGGGAAGATCATTTTATGTACCACTTTTAGAGATTTTGAAAAGACATGGAGCAAATTTAGAAGTAGCAAGTCCTAAGGATGGATTAAATATTTTTTATAAAGTTTTAGAATCTGGAAAGAGTGCAAAAGATGCAAGACCACTTTTTTTAAAAATGTTGAATTTTTTAGTTATGAGTAATGTGAATTTAGACCATAAAGATTCATACGGTGGAAATGTTATTCATAAAGCAATTCTTGATCATGATTTACAGGTTGTAAACATTTTGATAAAAAGAATTAATGATTTTACTTTTACAGATAGAAAAGGTAGAACATATATACACAATGCAGTATGGAGTGATAAAGTAGATATCTTAAAGAAGATTGCACTTAAAAATAAAGACTTAATGAATATGCCCGATAAGTTTGGACTTTTACCAATAAACTACGCAGTTATAATGGGCAAAAAAGATTGTGTATTTGAGCTGATGAGACTAGGTGCAGTACTTAATAATCCAAATAATGTGAATGAAACCTTTAAAGAACAATTTTTTGCAAAACTTGGTAAACTAGAGGATATACTAAATTCAACTATGACAGAAAATGAAAGAAAACTAATGGTGAAATTAGTTAAAAATATGCAAGAAGAACTAAATATAGAATAAAATAATTTTTTAAAGTACTGTAAAAACATACGTTAATAGAATTATAACTAAAATATAGATACTATTTTAGTACATTTGAAAAGAGATTAAAGGTTAATAATGTTAGATATGTTATTTGGTAAAAATGAGACTTTAGAAGAGTTAGTAATAAAAAAGCCATTTAATGAGAAAGCAGTAGAGAAAAAGCTTCAAAAAGAAGATTATGATAAAGTTTCATCTACTATCTTACATCACTGTGCTAAGCACGATGCTTTTATAGCAATAAAGTATCTAATTTCAAGAGGTTTTTATGTAAATAGCTTAGATATAAATGCAGAGAATCCTCTATTTGCAGCATTAAGAGCTGGGGCTCAAGAGAGTTCAAAAATCTTACTAAATAATGGTGTTGATGTAAATAAAGAAAATTTAGATGGAAATATACCTATTCATCTAGCATTTAGATACGGACAGACTCAATTAGTAGATTTAATAGCAAAAAAAACAAAAGATATAAATAAAACTGATAAAGATGGTAAAAATATCCTATTTTACGCCATTGAATCAAAAAGTAGATTAGCTATAAAAAAAGTAATAGCTCTAGTTGATAACCTAGATGTTAATCATAAAGATAAACGTGGTAATACAATAGTTCACTTAAAAGAGATTACAACTGATTTAAATATTTTTGATGGGCTTTTAGAGTTAGGTTTAGATCTAAATATCCTAAACGATAAAGGTGAGGATTTCTTATATTTAAATTGTAATGATTTGGAGTTAAGTGATAATATTTTAGTTTATGCTATTAGAAATGGAGCAAAACTAGATAGAACTTATGGAAATAAAAATATTTCAATTTTAATGAAAATAGTACAAAAGCTATTAAGCTTTGATATTCAAATCTATGAAAACAAAGGTTCAATAAATCAATGTCAAGATAGAATTATGACACTAATTGAACATGGCGCTGATGTGAATATTTTAAACAGTGATAATGAAAACTTGCTATTTCAAATTGTTAGAAAGAAAAATGATATTAATTTAGATTTTATTTTAAACTCAACACAAATAAATGTAAATCAAGCAAATAGCGTAGGTCATACGGTTCTTGATATTGCAATATTCAATGGAAAACCTGATATTGATTTAATTAAAAGATTACTTTTTTCTAATATTGACTCAAGTTTAAAAGATCAAAATGGATATAGTGTTATTGATAAAGTTGTAGATATAATACTAACTGAGAGTACTATTAATAGAGTTAGAAAGATACCTAACACAAGGGTTTATCCAGGAGTAAACTATAATCAGATACTAAATTTACTTTTAGAGTATATAAAAGTTGATATAGATGAATTGATGTTTGATGGAGAGCCTATTATATTTGAAATTGCAAAATCATTTAACGTACCTCTTTTAGAGACTTTTAAAAAATATGGAGCAAATTTAGATATATTAAGTCCAAAGGATAACTTAAATGTATTCTATAAAGTTATGGAAGTTGGAAAAAATGAAAAAGGTCAAAGACAAAATTTCCATAAAACACTTAATTTTTTAGTTTTAAACAATGTAAATATTGACAACAAAGATTCATATGGAGGAAATGTAATCCATAAAGCTATTTTAGATCATGATTTACAAGTTATAAATATTCTTACAAAAAGAGTAGGGGATTATAGAGCAATTGATAATAAAGGTAGAAATTATATCCATAATACAGTTTGGAAAGATAAGATAGATATTTTAAAAAAGATTGCACTTAAGAATAGAGATTTGATAAATATGCCAGATAAGTTTGGTATTTTACCTATCAATTATGCTGTAATTATGGGAAAAAAAGATGTTGTTTTCACACTAATAAAATTAGGGGCATTTTTGAATAATCAAAATAAAATCAATAAACAGTTTAAAGAGAGTTTCTTCTCTAAACTTGGTAATTTAGATGATATTTTAAATACCTCAATGACTGTAAATGAAAGAACTTTGATGACAAAGCTAGTAGCAAATATGAAAGAAGAGTTTCACGTTAGTTAAACTTCAAGTGGAAGCAAGATATTAAAGCTTGCTCCTTTTTGTATTTTTTTATTGTACTCATATTCACTATTTTTTACTTCAACCTTACCATTCATACTTTGAACAATTATTTTTTTAGACATATAAAGTCCAATACCTGTACCCTTATTATCTTTCGTAGTAAAATAAGGTTCAAATATATTGTCAATTATTTCTTCTGATATTCCACCAGCATTGTCAGTTATAGAAATACTTACATTTTTTTCATGTAGTTTTGTTGTTATAAAGATTAGCTTTTCACTTTGAGGTTTGTACTCTAGTAAAGCATCAAGAGAGTTCTTTAAAAGATTAATCAGTACTTGTAATAATTCATTTTCATAGTTATTTATTTGCACTGAATCTATGTTTTTAATTATCTTAATATTATGTGTTTTAAACTGTGACTCAACAAGCTTTAGGGTTTTTTCTATAGTCTGCTCTAAATAAAATATTTTAGTTTTCTTATCAGGAGAGAAAAAGTCTCTAAAGTCATCAATTGTTGTAGATAAATACTGTACTGATTTTGTGATATTATCCATATTTTTATCAATAGTAGTAATATCTAAAGAGTTTAACTCTTTTTGCATTTTTATACCAGATGATATGGTACTTATTTGACTAAGTGGTTGTCTCCATTGGTGAGCAATATTTGATATCATCTCACCCATTGTTGCCATTTTTGATTGTTGATATAAAATATAGTCTTTTTCTTCATTCTCTAAAACCTTAGCTTCAATCTCTTTTTTATAGTTTCTTAATCTAATCTCTAATGCTTTTGAGATTAAAAATGAGATTACTAGTAAAAGTAGAGTTAGCAAGATACTAAGTTTTATGATTTTATCAACACTTTCTTCTTTTTTTCTCTCTAACCTTTCTTTCTTTTGTTGTATTTTTTTATTTAATGCTTCTGTATAAAAACCTGTTCCAATAGACCATTTATACTCATCTAAACCAATTATATAAGAGATTTTTTTGTTGCTATATATACCTTTGTGAGTATTTAAAGTAGCAGTGTAAGTCATATACTTACCGCTATTTTTTTTAGCAAACTCTATAATGTCTTTTACTAAATATTTACCTTCATTATTTTTATAGTCAAGTCTATTTTTACCAATAAAATCTTTGTTATAATGGGCTAAGTAGTTACCTTCATAATCTATTACAAATATATAGGCATTTTGATTGTATCTAATCTTTTGTATTCTTTCTAGAATTTTTTCTTTTAGCTGTTCCTCGAAGTCTTGTAAATATTTACCTGTTCCAATTATTATATTAAATGGTTCAAAATATTTATAAAATGATATTTTTTCAAACTGTTTATCTAAGTTTTTATTTTTATACCACTTGTAAGAATCAAATCTTTGTGATTTATTCTCTAATGTAGTTATCATATTCTCTAAAACATTCTTATCAAAATTCTTAGCTACCTTGTCTATGAAAGGTTGAAGTAGAAAATTACCTTTTTCATTTAAAATAAAAAAGTAGTTTTCATTTTGATTAAACTTCAAAGAGGATAGGGCAGTTTTTATAATCTCTAAAATTTCCTCTTTAGATTTTTCATCTTTATATTTATTGTAAATGTTTAAAGAGAGATTATAGGCTTGATTTACACTATTCTTTAGACTCTTTTTAAGATTAAGTCTTTTTTGTTGTTCTGTCTTAATAAAAGAGTATACTCTTGAAATCTCCTCTTTTACTCTTTTTTTATTGCTTTGGTAATACTCTTTTGTTAACTCTTTAGTTTCATTTTGAAACTCTTTTTCTTTTTCATAAAGGACAATTTGAGTAGTAATAATAGATAAAATAATAACAAATATTATAGGTGCAAACTTAATAAAAAAAACTATAAAATTGTCATTATCTTTAAACATAATACTCCAAAACAAATAAGATTATATATTATATCAAATTTAAACTAAAGGGCACCTCTAAAAATTAGTCAATTTTCATAAAAATTGCAAATATTCTTAAAATCACTGATGATGTATACTTTGTAATAAAGCGATAAAACCCTTTATATAAGGGCTTTTGTAGGACTTTTTAGCTAAAATATCTATATAAATATA
>JASMTK010000039.1:0-5180 GCA_041694355.1 Arcobacteraceae bacterium
TCAACCTATTGGGATTTGAAGTAAGTGATAGACTCCTTGGAGATTTAATAAAACTTCATTAAAAGTTCTATCATTGATCTAAAAAAAATGTGATCATCTTACTTATCTCTTTGTATGTAATTATACAAAATTTATTAGTAGGAGAAAAATGTTGTTATATCTAAAGTCATAGACTGTAAAAAGTAAAAGATTTGAAGTTAGTACTTCAATCTTAGAAGAATATATTTTTTAGCTAAAAGCTAGTTGATATATTCATAAATTTATTATACGAGGAGTTGTAAAATGAAAAAGCAAATAAAAGTTGGTTTTATTGGACTAAATGCTGATTCTCATTGGGCATCTTTAGCTCATATTCCTGCACTTAAATCCTTATCTTCACAATTTGAAGTTGTTGGTGTTGCAAACTCTACTTATGAGAGTGCGAAAAAAACAGCAAAAGCTTTAAATCTAAAATATGCATTTGAAACACCACAAGATTTAGTTTCATCAGATGAAATAGATTTAGTTGTTGTTACTGTAAAAGTTCCATACCATTTTGAGTTAGTAAGTGCGGCATTAAATGCTGGCAAAAATGTACATTGTGAGTGGCCATTGGGAAATGGTTTAGACGAAGCAAAAAAATTAGCCAAACTAGCAAAAGAAAAAGGTGTTACAGCTACTGTTGGAAATCAAATGAGAACTTCGGTTGAGGTAAACTATATTAAGAAAATGATTGATGAAGGTTTTGTAGGAGAGATTCTTTCAACTACACTTGTTGGTGATGGTGGACAATGGGGATATGAAACTATTGCAGATTTAGAATATTTAAGTGATAAAACAAAAGGTGCAACTATGTTAACTATTCCATTTGGGCACACCTTAGCTGGTATTCAAGATGTGTTAGGAAAAATTAGTGATATCTCTGGAAGATTAATAACAAGAAGAGATGAAGTTTTAGTAACTGATACAAATAAAACCATAACTCAAACAGCTGCTGACCAAATTATGGCAAATGGTGTATTTGAAAATGGTGCTGCATTTTCTGCCCATTATAGAGGTGGATTATCTAAAGGAACAAACTTCTTATGGGAAATCAATGGTACAAAAGGGGATATTCAAGTAAGAGGTGACATAGGACATGGTCAATTTGCAAATTTTGAAATCTATGGTGCAAATGAAAAAGATGAAAAACTAAAATCAATAGAACTACCAAAAGAGTTATATGATGGAAAACCAGAGCATGTAATTCCTAGAAATGTTGCAGGAGTTTATGCAAAAATTGCAGATGATATTAATAAGGGTTCAAAAACAGCTCCAAGTTTTGAAGATGCTGTACAGGTTCATCAATTAATTGATTCTATAATTAAAACATCTAAAAAATAAAATTTAAAGTATATAATGGGTTTTTTATATTAAAATTGCGCGATTTAATACCCAAATAAAGAGAAAAATGAAAAAAAGCATTATTGAAAATAGAGATTTATTATTGATTGAAGATGGGATTCACGACACACACTTAGAGAGTATAAAAATTTTTAAAACAGGTGAGTATGAACCTAAAAGTCCATTGATTTATGATGTATGTTTAATCTTGGTTTTACAAGGTAAAAAGATTGCAAACCTTGCAAGCAATCGTTTTATCTTTGACTGTGATAACTATCTTGTTGTTCCTACAACACTTCCTTTAGAGTGTGAAACTTATGCAACTAAAGATGAACCTTTTATAAGTTTAATCATCTCACTTGATAGAAAAATGATGGTTGATATAATTGAAGAACTTAGTAGTAGAGATTTTAAAAGTCAAAACAATAGTAGTGTTGGTATCTTCTCTGATAAAGTTACAGAACAAATTGAAGATACAACATCTAAATTATTAGATATTTTAGAATCAAAAGAGGAATCTTCTATTTTAGGAAGAGGTGTTTTAAAAGAGTTGTTTTATAGAATTGCAATTGGTCAAAATGCAAATGTTTTACATAAAATGTTTTTAGAAGATAATAAAGAATCAAAAATAGCAAAAGCCTTGAAACATATCCATGATAACTATAATAAAACATTAGATATTGACTCTTTAGCTAGAATTTGTGATATGAGTGTTTCCTCTTTTCATAACCATTTTAAGACAATCACTTCACATACTCCATTACAATATATTAAAAAAATTAGATTAACAAGAGCAAAAGATTTATTAGTAAAACACGATTATAAAGTTGTAGATGTTGCTGATGAATTAGGTTATGATAACCCTTCACATTTTAGTAGGGATTTTAAAAGTTATTTTGGATTTTCACCAAAAGAGGCAAAAGCCTCTTGTTAGTGTAGTGTAAGTTGAAACTTACGCTGCAATAGATCTGTTAATAATTTTTTCAACTTTGTCTAAAGTAACAGTTCCATTTTCTCCGATTTCAGTGTAACCGTGAGATTTAAATGCCTTATGTACATTTTCTACAACTTTGTCATCAATCTCATAAGCAGTTAATTTAGTTGGAAGTCCAACAGATTCAAATACTTCTTCGATTTTTTTGATAACAGCTTCGTTGTCATTTTCGATTCCAAATACATTTTTACCAAATTGTGCTAATTTGTCTTGTTTTTCATCAATCATCTCTCTGATTAAGTGAGGTAAGATTACTGCTAATGATCTAGCATGGTCTAATCCGTAGAATGCAGTTAATTCGTGTCCAATAATATGAGTTGACCAGTCTTGGCAAACACCATTTGCTAATTGGAAGTTAAGTGCTTGATTACAGATGTGCATTAAGTTTTCTTGCCACCATAAAGTTCTTCTTTCTTCCCATCTAGAAGCTAGAGTTACTAAACCTTTATATAAAGTTTCAGCATAACCATCATTTACTAAAAGGTCATTTGTTTTTGTTAAGTATTGCTCAGAAATATGAACAAATGCATCAACTAAACCATTTCCTAATTGTCTGTCAGATAAAGTTCCCATAAATGATGGGTCTAATACTGCAAATTGTGGGTAAGAATGGTCTGAGAAATACATTCTTTTTTCATCTGTAGTTTTTCTTGATACAACTGTTAAGTTATTTGATTCAGAACCAGTTGCTGCTAAAGTTAATACAACTGCTAAAGGAAGAGCTTCTTGAACTTGGGCTGTTCCATCTAAGAAATCCCATCCGTCACCATCATATAAAGATGCTGCTGCAAGGTATTTAGAACCATCAATAACAGAACCACCACCAACTGCAAGGATATAATTAACACCCTCAGCTTTTACAAGTTCAACTGCTTTGTTCATAGTCTCAACTGTTGGGTTTGGTTCAACTCCACCAAACTCTAACCACTTGTGATTTTCTAGTGCTTTTGCAACTTGGTCATATGCACCATTATTTTTAATTGAACCACCACCATATACTACTAATACTTTTTTATCTTTTGGGATAAGGTTTGCAATCTCTTTGATTTTACCTTTTCCAAACTCTATACCTGTTGGATTGTGAAAAGAAAATTCCATTTATTTTGTCCTTCATTAAATTTTGAGAGTGAATTATAAAAAGATTACAAATATATTTGAATACCAAATTCTACAAATCATATACCAATTCCTACAAAATAAAAAACTATCAAATTTAGAGAATCAGACAAGTTGTTTGGATTATCTTTCTACTTAAAATAATAAAACTGTTTTATAATTAAATTTATATAATGTATAAGGACATAAATTGCAAAAAACAAATACAAAAATTGGATTTTTTGCTTCAACAATCTCTTTTTTAATGGTCTTTGCAGCATCTGCAACACCTATACCACTTTATGATATTTATAGACAAGAAGATGGCTTAACCTATAATGATTTAGCCCTTACAGCGGTTGTTTATTTTGTTGGTGCAATTACTGCACTTTTGATTTTTGGAAGAATATCAAATCATCTTGGAAGAAAGCCAGTAGCATTTTTAATTTTTGCTTTGACAGCTGTGGCAACTATAATTTTATTTGATGTTGATAGTGCAACACCTCTTATTATTGGAAGATTATTATTAGGACTTGCTTGTGGGTTGGCTTCAAGTGCAATTACATCATATATAGCAGATAGTGGCTCATTTTTGCCCCATTGGGTTCCTTCAGCTGTAATTAGTAACTCTCCTATGACAGGATTAACTATGGGTGCTATTGTATCTGGGTCTTTAGTTGAATTTGGACCATATCCTAGAGTATTGTGTTATATTATAGTATTAATTATATTAGCTATTTGTACTATTTTAATCGCAATAAGTAAAGAGACTGTAAGTAAAACTCCAGGCTTGATTAATTCATTTAAGCCTAAATTTTCCTTACCACAGGCTGATAAAAGATTGTTTCCCATTGCTGCAGTAACTTTTGTATCTACTTGGGCTATGGGGGCATTTTATCAAGCTTTTGGACCCTCTGTTGCCGTTGACCAATTAGGAACTCATAGTACCCTTATGATTGGAATTTTGTTTTCTTCTTATCTGTTACCTAGTGCAATAGGAGGACCAATCACAGCAAAACTAACTCCTGCAAATGCACAAAGAATAGGAATGGTTATGTTTACAGTTGGAGTTATGGGGATTATTACATCGTTAAAATTTTCTAGTATAACTATGTTTTTAGTTTGTAGTGCTCTAGCTGGTGCTTCACAAGGAGCAGCACTAACTGGAAGTATTCGTTCCTTACTTGCTGATGTGAAAATAAAAGAAAGAGCAGGAATCTTGTCTTTAATATATGCTGTTTCTTATACTGGAGCTGCGGTTCCTAGTTTTATTTCTGGACAGTTGTCACATTATATGGATTTGTTTCATGTTTCAATATTTTATGGAGTAATAGCAGTAGTTGCTTGTTGTATTACACTTATATTTGCTAAAAATCCAAAACATGTAGAGGCTGAGGTAGAATTATAAATTACAATTTTCATATTTATAGAATTAGGCAATAAAGATAGAGTATTTTTCTACCAACAAATTTATGATTGAATTATAATATATTATGTAAATTAAATTGAATAGGAGAAAACTCATGAGGCACATATTAATATTTTTCATAATGCTTTTTTCCACATCCCCCTTGTTTTGTGAGCAATCTTCTACTCAATTTAATGAGTATAACTTGAGTATGTCTACTATGCAAATAAAAAAAGGAGTCAACTATAAAGAAACCTAACTAAAAAACAAAGATTTTAAAGTTTCATTTAGAAACACCTAAAGCTAAATTTACATCAAATT
>JASMTK010000040.1:0-3999 GCA_041694355.1 Arcobacteraceae bacterium
TTCTCTTCTATACTGTTTGGTATTCCACCACCATTATCTTTTACGATTATTTTTATTATACCATTTTCATTTAAAGTAGATACTTTTAAATGCTTATTATCTTGATTTGATAACTTGAAGTTATCTACGGCATTTTTTATGAGGTTTAGTAATACTTGCATTAGTTCATTTTCATATAGCAAGTGTTCTTTTGTACATTTGTAGTCTTCATATAACTCTATATTGTTTGTTTTTAGTTCTGGTTCTAAAATAGAGATAGATTTTTTACATAAATTCTTAAGTGATACTTTTTTTGCTTCTTTTGTTGGTTTATAAAAATCTCTAAAATCATCGATTGTAGTAGATAAAACTTCAACAAATTTTTCAACTTCATTAAACTCTTTTTGTAAAAATTCAACAAATCTAGTTCTATCTTCTTCTTTAGATAAATCGAACTTTTTAAGGGCTATTTTTAGTTTGATATTTACTATTATTGAAGCAATTGTTGCTAAGGGCTGTCTCCACTGGTGAGCTATCATACTTATCATTTCACCCATTTGCGCAAGCTTTGATTGTCTTAAGATAAGTTGATCTTTCTCTCTATTTTTTTCCACCTCTGAGGTAATTTTCTCTTCAAGTGAAGAGTTTAGTTCTTCAAGTTTTTGTCTTTTTACATAAAGTTCATTTGTCATATTATAAAAGTTTGTTGACAGTGCATCAATCTCTTCTATATTTGTGTTTTGTAATCTATCAATCTTATTTTTTGCGTTGAAGTTTTTAGTAATATCTGCAAGCTTTGAAATAGGATGTGAAATATGTCTTGAAATATTTTTTACTTTTTTATTTAAAAAAATAAAGAAAATCAAGTAGAAAATAAACATACCAAGTATAGCAATCACACCAATTTCATTGGAAATTCTTTCTATGTCATTTACTGGTTGAAAAATCATTGCTTTATCCACAAAAGTGATAAGTTTCCAGTTTGTTTGCTGGATATTTGATTTTGTTATTAGATAGACGTGATTGTTTATTCTTTTTTCTATTAAAGAGTTCTCTTTATTTAGTTCACTAAAGTATTTTGAGAGTTTTTTATTTTTATATATATTGAACTCATCAGGCTTTAGGTTGGTATTTTTGATAACATCATTATAAGTATGCTCTTTTAGCTCTTTGATATCTAAAATATCCTCAATCTTTTTTGGCATAGCTAGAATCATTCCATTTTCATCCACAAGCATTGCTGTAGCATTCCAAGGTAAATCTAGATTTAAAACACTTTTTATAAACTTATCAATCGTTACATCAAGTCCTGTAACACCTTCTAAAAAGTCATTTTTATAAATAGGTACTATACAGCTTACCATCCAGCCTTGACCAGCTGGATCTAAATAGGCGCTAGTCCAAGCTGTACCTCTATTTGGATTATTTTTTTTATCTGCTTTATAGTAAAAATTGTAGTTTTCCATATTAATATCAGGAGGGTATTGTGAATAGACATCTTTGATAAAAGGGTATAGTCTATTCATATTATCATAACTATTGAAGTATGAAGCTACTATAAGATCACTACTGTTTACAGAGTATTTTAAGCTTTCGTCAAAAGCTTCAGTAAATATGGCTTTTTCTTTCTCATATTTTTCTACATTGGTAGTTGAAGCATAAAAAAGACTTGAACCACCATCATCTTTTGTCTTATAAAACACACCATTTTTTGCAGTTGAAAAACCAGGTTTATCAACTATTGATAGATATTTGTCTTTGTTCTCAAAGATATATTGCTGTTCATTTTGTAAAAAATAAGCAGTATTTGCTATCTCTTTTAGTTGAGAGTTTATATCTTTTGTTTCATTTTTTGCTATGTTGATTAGGTTGTCTTTTATCTCTGATGATAAAAGATTTTTACTATTGTCAACTAAAAAATTACTAATCCCAAAGTAAAGAATTAGAAGTGTTATTTCTATCACAAATAGAGGAATTAGTGTAGTTTTCAAAAAGTTTGAATAAAGTATGTTTTTAAGACTTTTAATCTTCATATTAAATCTCTTTTAATGGTTTACTTAAGTAAAAGCCTTGAAACTCATCTACACCAATCTCTTTTAATTTTTCAAAAATCTCTTTTGATGAAACAAACTCAGCTATAGTTTTTAGGTTTGTATCTTTTGCGAAACTAACTATAGCTTTTACTATTGCTAAACTTTTATTATTACAGTTTATTTCTTTGATAAGTGAACCATCAATCTTGATATAATCACTCTCAATATTTAAAATATGGTTTAAGTTCGAATATCCTGCACCAAAATCATCAAGTGCAATCTGTACACTGTAGTCCTTAAATCTTTTGATAAATTTCTCTAATGTATTGTAATCATCTATTTCATTTGTTTCTAAAAGTTCAAAGATAAATTTCTTTGATAGAGTTTCATCTTTTTTAAACTCATCTTCTATAAAATCACATAACTGTGAGTTTTCAATATCTCGATATGAGATATTAAAAGAGAACTTTTTATTGCTAAGTCTTATTACATCAAAGGCTTTTTTGAGCATTATGCAGTTTAAATCAAAAAACATATTATTTTTAACCGCTATTTTAATAAACTCATTTGGATAAAATACTCTTTCTCTTTTGTTTTCTTCTACTGATAATCGCATTAAAATTTCATATTTTAACAAAGTCCCATCTTGGTTATATATAGGTTGAAACACTGGATAAACATCATCTTCTTTAATAGCTAAAGCAATTGCTTCTTGTACTTCAAGTTCTGTTTCATCTATGTGTTTTGTATCAATAGTTTTATCATAAACTTTGTATTTTATATCATGATCTATTGCATAAGCAAGTGCCATCTTTGCAGTTGAAATAAAGTCACTTTTTTCTTCACTCACCCCAATAGTATAAGTGAAAATACTCTCATCAAGTTTCTCAATAAACCTATTTACGGTATCTAAAATATCTTCATCAAATAGATAAGCAAGTTTATTTATCCCACTTCTGTAAAGATTTTCTTTAAAATCTATGTTTGCATCTATCTCACTTATAAGTTCATTTAAAATTTCATCAGACTTTTCAATACCATAGATTGATTGAACTTTTTCATAATTTCTAAGCTTGATTAGTAAGATGTTTTTATAGTTTGTAGTTTTCAAATCTTCATAAAGACAAGCTGTATTTTTTAGCTTGGTGATATTATCTATGTTATTTAAAGATTCTCTCTCTAGAGTCTCTTTTCTTCTTTTATCAACCTCTTTTACAGCCTTGTATAAAATAGTCATAAGCTTTTCTGTACTCACAGGCTTTTGTACATAGTATTTTATACCTAGCTCTATTAGTGCCTCTAGTTTTGGTGAGTCATTGTATGCAGAAATCACTAGAATCTGTTGATTTGGGTTTTGTTCTAGAATTTGATTTGCTAAATCAATACCATTTACATAAGGCATATTTATATCTGTAAGAATAATATCATAGCAAGAGTCTTCTAGCTTTTGATTGTCATATTTTTCCAAAGCTTTAGCACCATTACTAGCAGTATCAACCTGTGCAAAAAGGTTTTCTAGAATGGCTGTGTTTACATCTCTTAGCTTGATATCATCTTCCACATATAGGACAGTCATATCTTTACATAATTCAATAAGTTCATTTAGGTTTTGATTTGTATTTTCCATAACTTAATTATATACATAAAAAGTATTAAAACAGTATCAAGTAGTTGTTTATAAACTCTTTTTTTGTGATTTTAAAGATTTTGTGACGTAAAATATAAAATAATAAGCAATGTTAAAGTACTACATAAAACTATCAATGAAATTGAACAATGGGATGTTTTCCATAAAGAAGAGTTTCCTATACCTGTATCTATTGTAAATAAGCTGTTTTCAACTGAGTTAGTTAAAAATATACAATATATAGATAAAAGTAGCTTAATACATTTTATACAAAATGCAGATAAGATAACAGTCGTACCATTAAGCAAAAAACGGTGGCTGTTTAAACATAAAGATTTATTAGCTGAGTTTGCAGAGGTA
>JASMTK010000041.1:0-4625 GCA_041694355.1 Arcobacteraceae bacterium
TCAGTTAGAGCACCTGAGGGAATACTAAAAGAGGATAAAGAAGCCTTTATGTGGTTAAATGAGATTATTGAAAAATTAGAAACAGTATTAACAGGTATTGAGAAAAACCTTACTGCTTTTGTACATAATAGATCTTCAAATATAAATAACGATAAGCTTTTAACTGCAAAAGAGATAATAGAAGATATATCTGAAATATATAACTATAAAAAGACTATTGAAACAGATTTAACAAAAGATGATATTTACTACAGACTAATACAGGTTTTAAGAAATAAACTAAAAGTAAGAGATTTTTATATCTTTGAAAATGATATGCAAAAAGATGAGAGAAAAGTAGTTTATGGTCCAAAAGACAAAGAGCCTTGTTGTAATCTAAAAAAAGACATAAAAGAGCTTTGTAGAGCAGAGAGAACTTCTAATATTATCTCTTCTGAAAACTTCCCTGAATTATGTAGAGTAGCAGAGTGTAAAGATTGTAAAGAGTATACTTGTATTCCTTTCTCTATTAATGAGCAAAAATCAATTACAATTCATATTTTATGTGATGATGAAGAGTGTACTAAACATAATAAATATCAAATAGGTATTATTAAAAAATATCTTGAAGAGACAAAGCCTATTTTAGAAAGTAGAATGTTAATGGATGTTCTAAGACAAAGAAACTTAATAGATGGCTTAACTGGTCTATATAATAGAAAATATCTTGATGAATTTGTGGAAAGAACAATGCCAAGAGAATTAGCTCAAGATACTACTTATGGAATAATGTTTTTAGATATTGATTACTTTAAGATGATTAATGATACTTATGGACATGATGCAGGTGATGCAATCTTGCAAAAGCTTTCTAAGACTATGCAAGAAAATATCACTGATGAAGAGTTTATTGTAAGATTTGGTGGAGAAGAGTTCTTAATCATTATGAGAAACCCTACTGAAGAGAGTGCAAAAGAACTTGCAACTAGAATAAACCAAGAGTTTGCAAAGATTGTATTTACATTTAATAATGAATCATTTAGTAAGACTGTAAGTATTGGTTACTCATTCTTCCCAACAGATACGGATCAATTCTGGAAATGTATCAAATACGCTGATCTTTGTCTATATGAAGCAAAAGAGACAGGAAGAAATAGAGTAATTAGGTTTACTAAAGAGATATTAAAAAACGGTGAAAAGAGTAACTACTAAATAAAAATAGACTTTTAAAAAGTCTATTTTTCACTTACATCTGTGTAGTGAAGTTCTAAGCCATTTGAGGTTGCTACAAACCCATTAATATTTATAGTACCATCGTGTACCATTTTATGGTGTTTTTTACATAGTGGTATTAGATTGTACTTATGATTTGCATTTATATGCTCAATAAAGCCATCTTTATTTGCTTTTGCTTGCTCTTTTATATGATGTACATCATCACAATTTTTTCCACAAATTACACAAGTAGTTACATATAAATTCTTATTGTATTTAGAAGTCTTTCTTTGAGATAGTCTCTCAATAGCACTATAATCATCAGTAAGACGTTTTCTTATATCATTTGCCACAGTTAAAAACTCTTTATCCATATGTAAAGATCTAGCATATTCTAAACCATACATTGAAGAACCACTTCCATAAGCTAACTTTCTATCAAAAATCAATTTATCCTCATCATCCTTGTACATTACAGAAAGATGTAGTGCAATGATATTTTTCAATCTTTGTATCTCTTCTAATTGAGGTAATTGATGTAAATGTGTAGCAAAAACAAAAATTGATTCAAGCTTTGCTAATTTCATTATAGCACTTGTTACTATTGATAATCCACTCATAGTCTCAGTACTATGTGAAATTTCATCACCTAAAATAAGTGATTTTTTTGTGGCTCTATTAAAGATATTCTTTAACTCCAACATCTCAACTGCAAAAGATGATAAACCTTTTGCAATATTATCAGCTCCACTAATTCTGGTATAAACTGCATCAAATATTGAGAACCTCATAGATTTAGCAGGTACATAAAATCCAGCCTGTGCTAAGATTACTGCAATACCTATGGATTTCATAAGTGAAGACTTCCCTGAGGAGTTAATACCATATAATAAAACTCCATTCATTTTATTATCTTTTAGATTTATAGGATTTGAGTTTTTTACTATTACGTTGTCTTTATGCTCTTTTGAAGAGTATGAAAGTTCACCTAAGATTATATCATTTGGTACATATACACCCTGCTCTTCATTTGCTTCAATAATTGGATGTCTTAGATCAATTACTTCTAAAAAGTTTTCATCCTCTTTTGTTTTAACTATTTTTGGACAAACATAATTATACTTTTTAGCTGTTTTGATATTTGAAACTGTTAAATCAACCTCAGCTATGAACTGAACTAACTCTTCTAAAAGTGTTGAAAACTTTTTTTCAAATTCAATTAACTTTTCTTTAAAAACTAGTTTATTTAATTCAACTATTCTTTTTAAATTATGAACATATTTATCACTAACTTTTTCTGTTAAGCTGCAAAAAATCTTTACAGAGTTTGTTTGAACTCTAATATTAAAATCTTTAAACAAGTGTAAATCATCGTCAATTATTATATGTGAATTTAGAAGCTCATCTTTAATAAGATTGTATCTATTCTTTGTCATTGTTAGAAAGAAACCATCTTTATCTAATCTGTTTATACTAACAAAATTAGAATCACTTGTTGTATTTAGATGTTTTAAAATATGCTCTCTTAAAATCTCAAGCTTTGAAAAAAGTTGTTCATTTTCCTTATTTAATTCATCAATTTTAGTATTAATTCCTTCACAAATCATATTTGATTCTACATCTTTTAACATATACTTTCCAGATACTGCTAAATCAAATGTAGAATCAATTGATTGTACAAACTGTTCAAGTTGGGCACTGCTACAAGGTGGTGTCAAGAACTTATAATTCTCCATAAAAGATACAACCTCTTTAATACTAAGCAAAGAGTCATACAGATAATTTAACTCAAAAGGGTGTAATCTACTAAGCTTAATTCTTCTTGTAAGTCTCTCAATATCATATATATTTGCCAATTCATTCTCTATTGGTTTATGATAATCAAATAGTTCCTTTGATAGATTAAATCTTCTAAGAATCTCTTTTGCATCCTTTACAGGGTGTGTTAATCTCTCCTTTAAAAGTCTCTTGCCCATAGCAGTAGAGGTGTTATTTATAAGTCTTAACAAACTAGGGTTATGTGTAGTTTCTATTATATTTAACTGCTCTAAAGCATTGTTCCCTAAATATATATACTTACTAACATCTAATTTTGAGGGTAGAGATAATTTTTGAATGATATTTGAATCATGACCTATTACAAAATCAATAAGTACAGCTAAAGCCTCTGTACTTAAAGGTACTCTTTCCATATCAAGATGTTCAATAGGAGTTAGTAGTGATTCAATTTCAAATACATTCTTAAATAACTCATTTTGATAATTAATTTTTGGTCTAAAAGAACCTATATGAAATGTCTTTAGATTTAACTCTAAATAATCAATAACCTCTTTTTGATCAATATTTTTATCTGCAAAGGTAACAACCACCTCATTTGTTTTATGCATATTCATATAGTTAAATGCTTCATCTAAAGCATAAAATTTATCTTCACTTGTACCGTGAACCTCATTGTAATAACACTTACCAGTTGTTACATCAATAGCACTGTATCCAACTAAATAAATACCCTTAACTTGATCAACAACAATAGATGTAATATTATTTTCATCTTGATCTACTACAAAATCAAAATTTGTACCAGGACTTACAACCGTATCTAAATAACGTGATACTTTGGGAGGTACTCCTCTTTGTCTTATTATTACAACTGTATATTTTTGTTCACTGATTATTCGTGCTAAGTGCTTTTCAAAAGATATTGCTGGAACTCCAGCCATTATAGGGTTTTCTTGAGAATTTTCTAGAATAGTTTTATTTTTTCTTGTTAATTGTATATTTAAAAGCTCAGCAATCTCTTTTGCTTTACCTATTTGTTCCTCATCATTATTTACTTCATAAACTTCAAAAAAAGTTCCTATCTCCATTAGAACTACTGTATTTTCACCATACTTTTTTTCAAAAAGCTGTTGAAGCTTAAAATAAGTAAATGTAAGAAGTGTTTTTTTATCTTCTAATAACTCTTGTACTTCTTCTCTCACTTTAGTCTCTAACTCCCGTCCATTTTCTAATAAGCTGTCTCTCCTCTTTAGTTAAATCAGCCTCTTCATGAAACTTAACATAGGATTGTAAAGGCATAACTGCATAAACAGTTCTGTAAATATCCTCAAGTTTTTCTTCTTTTTCCTCTTTCGTGTAACTTTGCCAAGTGGAAAAATTAAGCCATTTTCTACCTACATCAACATGATCACTTATAACCCATGAAAAAGGTGCAATCTTTGAATACCAAGGCCAATTAGTACTATTTGAGTGACAGTCATAACAAGCTCTTTTAAAAATACTCATTACCTCTTTAGGAGCTTGTATCTCTAAACTTTTATCCACTTCATAATTTTTTTGTTCAGTTTGTATAAATTGCATAACAATAAAAACAATTAGAAAAATAAGTAAAGCTCTTTTCATTTTATACCCTATTCATAAAATAACTTATA
>JASMTK010000042.1:0-4287 GCA_041694355.1 Arcobacteraceae bacterium
AATTCCCGCAAGGAGGTATTGACGATGGAGAATCAGCAAAAGAGGCATTATTTAGAGAATTAGAAGAAGAGATTGGAACAAGAGATGTGGAGATTATTGCTGAGTACCCTCAATGGGTTTCATATGAATTTCCTCCAGCAATCGCAAAAAAAATGCAACCATACGATGGTCAAATTCAAAAATATTTTTTAGTTAGATTGAAAAAAGGTGCGAAAATAAATATTCAAACTGATGTACCAGAATTTAGTGAGTATAAATTTGTACCAACAAAAAATATATATGATTATATAACTTTCTTTAAAAGAACAGTATACAAACAAGTATTAAAATATTTTAAAGTAGAAGGTTATATTTAAAAGGATACAAAAAAAAGATGTTAAAAGTATTAAAGTTTGGTGGAACAAGTGTTGGTACACTTGAAAGAATACAAAATGTTGCGAACATTATAAAAAAGATAAAAGACGATGGGCATGATGTTATTGCTGTTGTATCAGCAATGAGTGGAGAGACAAACAAGCTTATTGAGTATGCACAAAGTTTTTCAAGCAATCCAAAAGCTGATGAAATGGATATGCTTTTAAGTTCTGGAGAAAGAGTTACTTCTGCTTTACTCTCTATTGCATTAAATGAACAAGGTTATAAAGCTTGTTCAATGAGTGGAAGACAAGCAGGTATCATCACTGATAACTCTCATACAAAAGCTAGAATTGAAGCTATTAATACAGATTGTATGAATCAGAAAATTAAAGAGGGAAATGTAATCATTGTTGCTGGATTTCAAGGGGTAGCACAAGATACAAATAGAGTTTCAACTTTAGGTAGAGGTGGAAGTGATTTAACAGCAGTTGCAATTGCAGGAGCAATAAAAGCAGATGTTTGTGAAATATATACTGATGTTGATGGTATTTATACTACTGATCCAAGAATTGAGCCAAAAGCTAAGAAGTTAGAAAGAATCTCTTATGATGAAATGTTAGAGTTAGCAAGTTTAGGTGCTAAGGTTTTACAAAATAGATCAGTAGAGATGGCGAAAAAACTAAACGTAAATTTAGTTTCAAGAAGTAGTTTTACACCAGAGGTTGAAGGAACATTAATTACTAAGGAAGAGAATATTATGGAAAAACCAGTAGTAAGTGGTATTGCATTAGATAAAAATCAAATTAGAGTTGGGATGTATGGGGTTACAGATAGACCAGGAATTGCTGCATCTATCTTTACTTCTCTAGCTAATGAAAATATAAATGTAGATATGATTGTTCAAACAAGAGGTTTAGATGAAAAAACAGATTTAGACTTTACTATACCAACTACAGATTTTGAAGCTTGTAAAAAAGTAATGGAGAAGTTTAAAAAGGATACTAGAAATATTGATTATAATGATTCTATTTGTAAAGTATCAATTGTAGGTGTAGGTATGAAATCTCATACAGGTGTTGCTTCTAAAGCATTCTCTACTCTTGCAGCTGAAAATATAAATATTAGAATAATCTCAACATCAGAAATCAAAATTTCTATGATTATTGAAGAGAAGTATTCAGAGTTGGCTGTTAGAGCATTACATGAAGTTTATGAATTGGATAAGTAAAAGTGCAAGAGTTTTTAAATTGGACAGTTGATTCAATCAGGGAAGATAGACTTATATCTCCTTGGTTGGAAGAGAAAAAATACGAATGGACACCATTAGTTTCTAAAAATATTGTAAATTTATTAGAAAAAGGTTGTTCAGTTATTGTTTTAACTGATAAAGAGAGAGAGTGGTTTTTAGAGTATGCCTTGACAAATATCAACTCTGCAAAACTAAATAGACCTTTTTTGCCATTTTATGATTTTAAATCATTTTATAAATATATAGACAATATTAAATCTGATGATGATATCTCATATATAAAAGATATGTTAAATATATCTTTTCCAAACGGTTATTGTTTTTGGTATGTGGGTAAAAGCCAAGATCCACGAGCTTTAATTCCAAAAGTTTCTAAAAACTCTTTTTTATGGTTGTTTGATGAAGAGAAACAAGATGCTTTTAATTTAAGAAGTAGTGATGAAGCACTTGATATGAAACTGCTTCAAATGTTTAGATTGTATAATAAGTCTATTAGTGCAGCACTGTTTGCACAAATTAATGTGGAGCATTAAGTATAATATATGTTGGAAATAATTGAAAATTCGTCTATCTTAATTGTTAATAGTATTGATGATACCTTAAGTGAACTATTACCTTTATATCCTAGACACTCAACTAGAGTTATAAGAAATGAACAAAAAGATGAATTTTTATTAAATGAAGCAAATATAGCAATAAAAGAGGCATATATAGCTTCAAATGAAACAAAGTATATATTTTTATGTGGTTCTAGTTTTAGATTGGAAGCTCAAAATTCATTACTTAAAGTTATTGAAGAACCACCTAAGAATGTTATTTTTATAATCATTACAACCTCAAAAGCTACAATTCTACCTACAATTTATTCAAGAATCCCATATAAATATCTTAAAAAGTCTTTACTAAAAGAGTCTTCCTCTTTAGATATTAAAAAATTAGATTTAAAAGATATTTACTACTTTTTAAAACAAAATCAAAAAATATCAAAAAATGAAGCAAAAGAACTTATAGAGTCTTTGCTTTTAAAAGTAAAAGATCAAAATATGGATTTAAATGAATCACAGTTAGAAGTTTTTTCAAAATCAATTAAACTAATTGAGTTAAATTCAAGACCTGTAAATGTTTTAACTGCCCTACTTCTTTCTTTATTAAACCAAGAAAAATCTTTTTAATAAAAGGTAACTATGAAAAAAATATATAAAACAAAAATAATGGGTGTATTAAATGCAAATGAAGACTCATTTTTTAAAGATAGTAGATTTAATAAATATGAAGCACAATCTAAAATTGAAGAGATGATTGAAAATAGAGCCGATATTATTGATATTGGTGCTGTTTCATCAAGACCTGGAAGTAAACCTGTTCCTTTTGATGTTGAACTAGATAGGTTAAAAGATATAGTAAATACTATATATGAACATAAGTATTATGAACAAGTTGATTTTTCAATAGACTCTTACGCTCCTAATGTAATTGAGTATGTTTTAAACAGAGGGTTTAAGATTGTTAATGATATTACAGGGTTAAAAGATGATGAGGTTTGTAAAGTAAGTGCTAAATATGATGCACAAGTTGTAATAATGCATATGCAAAACAACCCTGAAAATATGCAAAATGATCCTACATATGATGATGTATTAAAAGATATAGATTTGTTTTTTGATACACAAATAAAAAAAGCAAAATCTTTTGGTATTAACGATATTGTTTTAGATGTTGGAATTGGGTTTGGAAAGACTTTAGAACATAACTTAAAGTTACTAAAAAACTTAGAGTATTTTACTCATTTTAATTGTGAGTTGTTAGTTGGAGCTAGTAGAAAGTCTATGATTGATAAAATTGTAGCTAGTGATATTAGTGAGAGATTACCAGGAACTTTGGCAATTCATCTAGAATCAATAAAAAATAAAGCCTCAATCATTAGATGTCATGATGTAAAAGAACACTATCAGGCAATAAAGGTTCAAGAGGCTATAAATAATATTTAAATAATTACACGAATACTTTTAAAGTATTTCGTGTAGAGTATTTGCTTTTTTCATCCAATCTTTCATCTCATCATAGTTTTCATCTTCAACCATTTTTCTTACTTTTTTCATATGGTCTTCAAATAAATCTATTGATTTTAAAAGATTATCTCGGTTTTGTTTAAATATGTCAGTCCACATATCAGGACTTGATTTAGCAATTCTACTCATATCTTTAAACCCACCAGCTGCTAATGCTATAATAGATCTTGGATCTTCATGTCCCATTACAGTATTTGCTAAAGAGTATGAAATAGCATGGGGAAGATGTGACATATAACAAGCATGAATATCATGTTCATCTGCATCCATAACAACGATTCTCATACCTATTTCTTGAAATACTTTAAATGCCCTATTTACATGAATGTTCTCATTATCTTCAAGATTACATAAAACTACGGTTTTACCCTCATATAAATCATCAATAGCAGCTTTTGGTCCAGACTTCTCTGTTCCTGTCATAGGATGGGCTGCTATAAAGTTTTGTCTAATTGATTCGGGAATATTTTTTACTATAAACTCTTTTGTTGAGCCTAAGTCCATAATAGTTGTATTATCATTTATATCTAAGAACTCAGGCAAAATTGAAATAATATTATCTACTGGTATAGCTAAAACAATTAAATCACATTTTTGTTTTAAAGTTTTTAT
>JASMTK010000043.1:0-27920 GCA_041694355.1 Arcobacteraceae bacterium
CAACAGTATGAAATCTTCGAAAGAGGAGCTAATGCTTTTGTAATTGGTGATTATTTAACTACTGATGGAAAAACTCCTAAAGATGATGTTGCTGCATTAGAAGCATTAGGTTATAAGATTGCTAAGCAGGTAGTTAGAATGCCTGATGAGAAATAGATTATAGAAGCTAATATAAAAGGTTATAGATAATGAGTGAAGAGATTACTATAATTATATCAATTTCATTGATTATTTTCTCTTCACCATTAATAGCAAAGTTAATTAAACTTCCAACTATCACAGTTGAAATTATGCTAGGTGCAATTGCTGCATATTTTATGTTGATTACAAATCATGCAATATTAGATTTAGCAGCAAACTTAGGTTTCTTATATTTGATGTTCCTTGCTGGATTGGAGGTTGATTTAAAGAAGTTAGTTAATATCTCTCCTTCCATATTAAAAAAGTCAATTTTATATAATGTCATACTGTTCTCATTATCCACAGTTATAACCCTATATTTAGATTTAGGTAACATTTTTATAGTTGTTTTACCACTTATCTCAATTGGTTTATTAGCTGCATTAAAAAAAGAGTATGGTGATGTAGAGTGGATAAGACTTGCTATAGTTGTGGGACTTATAGGTGAAATAGTATCTATCTTTGCACTTACAACTGTTTCAGCTGCATTAGAGTTTGGTATAAACTTTGAATTTTATAAGACAATGGTACTATTTGTAGCCTTTCTTATTTCTATGTTATTTATATATAAATTTTTCCATAATCTTATATGGTGGTTTCCTGAAATAAAAGCATATCTAATGCCTGAAAAAGATCATCAAGAGCAAGATATTAGGCTTTCAATGTCAATTTTCTTTTTAATGATTGCTGTAATGATGGTGTTACATTTAAAGGTTGCATTTGGAGCATTTATAGCAGGTACGTTTATAACTACATTTTTTGAAAAACACAATGAACAGCTTCCAAAGAAACTTGAACACTTTGGATTTGGTTGGTTAGTTCCTATATTTTTCATCTCTGTTGGGGCTTCATTTGAACTAGAGGCTATTTTTCAAGAGGGCTTATTAATAAAAGCACTTTTAATTGTAGCAGCTATGGTAGGAATAAGATTTGTAGCTTCGATGTTATTTATAAAAGATATTGGCTTTGATAAGTTTTATATGATAGGACTTTCACACTCAATGCCTATCACACTTTTAATTGCAGTTACTACTCTTGCTTATGATAATCATTCAATTGATCAAGAGTATTACTATGCGTTTATTTTAGCTGCTATTTTAGAAGTATTGATTGTGATGATAGCAATTAGAATTTTGGCTTATCTAATTGCTAGAAAAAATAGAGATTAAGTTGTTTTTATAAGATACTTTATATGAAGATGGTTTTTTATTTAGTTTAATTACAACTCTAAAGAAACCTTTACTTTTGTGATTTCCTACAGCAATTTTTTCAAAGTTTTTAGAGTCTAAATTTTCTCTTTTTGTATAGAAATTTACTTTTGCTTTGAAATCAATTATAAGCTTATTTTCCTTTGGAAGACTAAACTTCTTTGAAACCTTATATTTTGATTTTAAATCAATCTTATTATCGTTGTAAATCACATCTAAATAAGGAAGAATATTTAGCGTAGTGTCTTCTTTCATAGGCTCTTCAACATCAAGTCTAGGCTTTACGAAAACTACTTCTTTAGGTTTTGATTGAGTGTTTTTTAGCTTCTCTTCAATAATTTTTTTAGCTTTTTCTTCTGTCTCTTGTTGAGCTTGCTTTATTAATCTTTCTAGCTCATCTTTTGAAACCTCTTTTTTAGGTTCTTCTTGTTTTGCCATTTTTTTAGGGGGAACAGCTTCGTCTTTAACTTCACTTCTATTTTCATTTTTATTCTTAAGATTAGAAGTATTAGGCTCAACTTCATCTTCAACTGCAAGTTTTTCTCTCATTCTTTGAACATATTCGTTCTCATCAAAACCATTCATTGCAAACTGTTCTGATTCAATTATTCTAGCAGCTTCTTCATCGTAAGCATTTGTTGTACTAAACGGATTCTCTCTTGCACTTAAATTAGTTGATAAAACAACTGCTAATGTAAATAAAAATAAAGTTCTCATTGCTCGGGCTCCAAGTTTTTTAATTCAAAATACTCTTTTTGTAAATAAGCATTCTCTTTTTGTAATCTCTTAATCTCATTTTGGAGATACTCTCTTTTATCTTTTAAAGAAGTGTAAACTTCAAGAGAGTTAACTCCAAAAAGAATGTTAGCAACATGGTAACTTAGAAAGATTGTAAGTATAGTTGATAATAAAACTATAACAAAAAATTTTTTTAAACCACGTTGCTTTTTCTTCATAGACTAAATATCAAAACTATTTAGAAAATGGTTGGTTACCTAAGTATTCAGCATAACCAATTTCTGCACCAATCTCTAATAATCTGTTATATTTTGCGATTCTATCACTTCTAGCAGTTGAACCAGTTTTGATTTGTCCACAGTTTAATGCAACTGCAAAGTCAGCAATAAATGCATCTTCTGATTCACCAGATCTATGTGACATTACACAATTATAATTATTTCTTTGTGCTAATCTAATTGTCAACATTGTTTCACTAACTGTTCCAATTTGGTTAGGTTTGATAAGTACAGCATTCCCTACACCTTTTTGAATACCTTGGGCTAAGATATTTGCATTTGTTACAAATAAATCATCACCTACAAGTTGTACTTTATCTCCAATTTTATCAGTTAGAACTTTCCAACCATCCCAATCATCTTCACTTAGTCCATCTTCAATAGATACGATTGGGTATTTATCACAAAGATCAGCATAGTAGTTTACAAGCTCTTCAGAAGTAATTTTTCTATCTTCTGATTTTAATACATATAAACCTTCTTCATCAATTAATTCAGATGCAGCTACATCTAAAGCAATAGAGATTTGTTCACCAGCTTTATATCCAGCTTTTTCAATAGCTTCCATGATAACTTGAATAGGTTCTTCATTTGATTTTAGGTTTGGAGCGAATCCACCCTCATCACCAACTGCTGTACTTTCACCCATACCGTCAATTACTTTTTTTAGGTGTTGATAGATCTCTGCAACTGCTCTTAATCCATCATTGAAGTTTTCAAAACCTGTTGGCATAATCATATACTCTTGGAAATCAACAGAGTTATTTGCGTGCTCTCCACCATTGATGATATTAAACATAGGTACAGGCATAGTCATTGCGTTTGCTCCACCTAAGTATCTATATAAAGGCATATTTAAAGAAGTTGCTGCTGCTCTTGCTGTTGCCATTGATACACCTAAAACTGCATTTGCACCTAAGTTTGAGTAGTTTGATGTTCCATCAATATCTTTCATTGTTGCATCAACTTCAGCTTGATTATAAGGACTTAATCCCATTAACTCTTCAGCAATTAAAGTATTAACATTTTCAACAGCTTTAGATACACCTTTACCTAAAAATCTTTCGTCACCATCTCTTAGCTCTAAAGCCTCTCTTTTACCTGTACTAGCACCACTTGGTACTATAGCACTCTCTTTTGTACCATCACTTAAAACAACAGTAGCTCTTACTGTTGGATTTCCTCTTGAATCTAATACTTCATCCGCATATATATTATCAATAAATACCACTTAGGTCTCCTATAATATTATTAATTTGCTCTATTTTATCGAAATTATAATTTTTATTTGCTTTTATGAATAATTGAATATAAAAAAAGGCTTAGTTTTACCTAAGCCTTTGAAGTTTTTTTTGTCAGTAGAGTTTAGTTTTATTCTGTATCTTCTTCAGGTTCACCTTGGATAATTTCATCATCAATACCCATAGCTTTTAAGATTTTTTCTTCAATCTCTTTTGCAATCTCTGGATTGTCTTTTAAGAATATTTTAGAGTTTTCTTTTCCTTGTCCGATTTTTGAATCCCCATAAGAGAACCAAGCACCAGCTTTATCTACAATATCAAGTTTTACACCATAATCAATAAGCTCACCCATTTTTGAAATACCCTCACCAAACATAATATCAAATTCAGCTTGTTTAAATGGAGGTGCAACTTTGTTTTTTACAACTTTTACTTTTGCCCTATTACCAATAGAGTTTTCACCTTGTTTAAGTGTTGCTATTCTTCTAATATCAAGTCTTACAGATGAGTAGAACTTAAGTGCATTACCACCTGTAGTTGTTTCAGGACTTCCGTAACCAGTCATACCAATTTTCATTCTAATTTGGTTAATGAAAATAACAGTAGTTCCCATCTTATTCATAATACTAGTGATTTTTCTAAGGGCTTTACTCATAAGTCTAGCTTGAACACCAACTTGTTGGTCATCCATATCTCCATCAATTTCAACTTTTGGAGTTAGTGCTGCTACTGAGTCAACTACCACTAAATCAACGGCTCCACTTCTTACAACTGTTTCTAAAATCTCTAGTGCTTGCTCCCCGTAATCTGGTTGAGAAACAAGTAAGTTATCAATATCAACTCCAAGTTTTCTTGCATAAATAGTGTCTAGTGCATGCTCTGCATCAATAAATGCAGCAACTCCACCATTTTTTTGACATTCAGCAATTGCGTGTAAAGTAAGTGTTGTTTTACCTGAACTTTCTGGTCCATAAATCTCAATAACTCTACCTTTTGGAATTCCTCCAACACCTAAGGCCAAATCAAGACCTAAAGAACCTGTACTAATTGCTTCTACAGGAACAACTTCTTTATCTCCCAATCTAATAAGAGTACCCTTACCAAATGTCTTATCAATTTGTTTTATCGCTAAATCTAATGATTTTTTTTGATTATCATCCATTATATTTTATCCTAAAAGTAGATTTCTTATATTTATTTGTGAATTGTAGCAAAAAAAATATAAAGTATATATTTTTATTGCATTTTGTAATGTTTTTATTTTTCTTTTTTCTCTTCATTTAATTTTATTTCATTATTTGAGAATCTCTGTACTGTTTCAATACTTTTGATATGTGAAGCTGTTCTTTGTTTCATTGAGTGTTTTTTTATGTGCTTAGCTAAAATCTTCGTATATTTCTTATAATTTCTTGAACCTTTTTCGAAAGATGCAAGTTTTTTTTGTATTTTTAGAATATTATCTGGAATTTTGTTATCTGCCATTATTTTCACCTATTTTTAAGTTTGCAATTATTACATATGATATCTTAAAATTTTAACTATATCAATTTTTGCTTGATTATAACTTTCAATAGTTCCTATATCTCTATGGTAGGTTCTATTAATATAAGTATTGATCTTACCCATGAAATGTGGTATTACATCAAGTGAAAAGTCAAAATTATTTTTTTTGTTTTTTTCTAAAAAATCAAAGATTTTGTAGTTACAAATATATACTGCACCATTGGCTAAATTTGAAGGTGGATTTTTTACTTTTTCATGAAACTTTTGAACTATACCATCTTTATCAAGTTCAACTATACCACATGATTTTGGTGTAGTAGTTTCAAATAGCATCATTGTTATATCACAATCTTTTTTTTTTGATTCATGGGTTCTAAAAAAAGCATTAAAATCACAAAAAGATAGATTATCTGCGTGTATAACCAAAAAAGGTTCATCTTTATCAAAAAAAATTTTATTTTCTAAAATGGTTCCTGCCGTATTTAAAAGTTCTTCCTCGTAAACTAAAGTGGTATTTTCTTTAAATTTTGAATTGTTTATAAACTCTTCAACTTTATCATTAAAGTAGTGAGTATTTATTATAAACTCTTCAATACCAGCCTTTGTTAGATTCTCAAGCCAATATTGAAGTAATGGTTTGTTATTTAAAGGTACTAGACATTTTGGGATATCATTTGTAATAGGTCTTAACCTTGTTCCAAGACCAGCTGCTAAAAGTAGGGCTTTTTTCATTTAAAAGTTTAACTCCTTAATAACTTCTTGTTTTTTTATAGGGATATTTCCTACTCTACTAACTTGTATGGCTGCAGCTAAAGAGCCAAGATATGCACTCTCCCAAACTGATGCACCAACTGTTTTTGCCATAGAAGAACACGTAATTAAAGAATCTCCTGCTCCACTTACATCTTTTGCATTTTGGTTTAAAGCAGGGATATTATCTGTTAATAGCTCATCTTTTATTGAGTTATAAATCATGATTCCCTCACTTCCTAAAGTAGTAAATACATATTTAGGTTTTGACTTTTCATGTAACTCTTTTGATAATACTACTAAACCTGACTCAAAATCATTTAAAGATAATCTTATTTCTCTTTCTGTTGGAGTAACAATATCCATATTTTTAAATTTTGAAATATCTCCTACTTGAGAAGAGCTTTGAGAATCTGCAACTGTTGAAATAGATTGATCATGGGCAAATTGGGATATTTTTTTTATTAAATATTTAGTTAAAACTCCATAAGAGAAGTCAGAAAAAACAATTAAATCATAATTTTTATCATCATTCTTTATTTTTTCCATGATTTTTGCTTCTAAATCTTTTGAGATATTATGTTGCTTTAAATGATTAACCCTTAATAAAGTTTTATTTTGAGCTCTAAATCTTTGCTTTAAAGTTGTAGGTCTAGTGCTATCTTTGTAAATATAAGTATCAATTTCTAACTCATTTAAATAATTTTTTGTAAATTCAAAATTTTCATCATCACCTAAGATTGAAATATATGACACCTTTGCTCCTAATGTTTTAGCATGACTTGCAACAATTGCAGCACCACCTATAAATTTTTTATTTGAAATAGGTGTTATAACAATTGTCGGGTCTTCTTGACTCATGCCAATTGGATCACATGTGATATATTCATCTATAATTGTATCACCAATAACTAATACATTTAAATTTGAAAAGCTATTTACATACTCTTTTAACTTTTCAGAGTCTATTTGATGTCTATTGATATATTTAATAGCGTGAGTTATAAATGAGTGATCTACTTCAAAATCTTTCTGAAGTAAGTCTAAAGAAGAAAAACCAATCTCTCCTGATGTAAAAAGGAGTTCTCCTCCATAAGATTTTAGAACTTCTTCTTCAGGATTTGATGATTTCTCATGCTCTTTACCTTTTACTATTATATCTGGTTTCTCTCTTTTGATATATTCTAATACATCTTCTTTTAGTAAGAAAGCTTCATCTACATAACTTGTAGCATTTATAGACTCTAGTCTTATATTTTCATCCAATAGTTTAGAGTCTTTATTAATACTATCACTATTAACTCCAACAATTAAATATTCACAACTCTCCTTTGCAAACTTTAAAAGTCTTAGGTGTCCAGGATGTAAAATATTAAAATTCCCATAAACAAAGGCTTTTTTTCGTTTCATCTTATTCTCTATACAAAATTTAAATGATTAGGAGGTGTTCCAGTTGGTTTTTCAAGTTTTATTTCACCTTTTTTATAACCATCTAAGAATTCATTTACTTTATGTTGTAAACATAAAGAACCACACATGGTTTGTGCATCAAAATTTGGAGAAGATAAGTGGTTCATAACTTCCCAGTATCTGTCACTATTTACAATATCTTTAAATCTTTGTTGAGTTATATTTCCAATATGAAATCTACTGTATCTTTCATTAAATAGCATACCACAAGGAGCAACTAAACCTGAGCCTGAGATTTGTATTTGAAATGGTGGTCCATAACATCTTTGGTAGCTTCTTTTACCTTCAGCATTAATTTTAGACCATTTTACACTAACTTGGTATTCATCATCACTATAAGATTCTGCTTCTTCTAATATATGAGTAAGCTCTGCATATTTTGAATAGTCAACTCCTAGTTTCCCATCTTCACTATCACTTGTATGTTTTACAACTAAATAGTCTGGTCGAATCTCTTTTCCTACTTTTGCTAGAGGAATAACTTGATCTGCATCTTCTGGCATTAATACCATTTGCATACCAATAGTTACATCAAGATTATTCTTCTTTTTTATTTCAACCATATCTTTTATATTTTGAATAACTTGATGAAAATGACTCTCTTTAACACCCATTATTTCAGCATATCTTTTAGGCTCACCAGCAGAAATATTAACTCTTAAATATGTTAAGTGAGGAAGAATCCTCTCTAATGCTTCATATCTTGTATTATACCCATGAGTTGCTGCTGCCATAGATATGCCAAGCTGTGAACCTTTGATTATGGTATGTTCATAGATGGGAGATAGAGTACTCTCTCCATCACTTACTAAAGAGATTGCCTTAACTCCCATTTGGGCACAGTCTTCTAAAAAAGCATCAATATGCTCTTTTTTTATATCAAATCTATCATTTTCTTGAAGTCTTGCATAACAGAAATGACACCCATAGTTACAGGCTCTTGTTAAAGCCATATCTATTGTAATTGGAGCGATTCTCTCACCTTTTTCCCACTGCTTAATTCTGTCTTGATGCCAGTATATTTTAGTGGCATCTAGTATATATTTATTTTCTTTTTCTGTTTTCATCTGCTCTATCTTTCAAAAGTACTATAACTGGAAAATTTCCTAATTTCTCTCTAATATATGCTTCATATGATACTAAATAATCATAAACTTTGTCTTTTGGCATATATAGATTAACCTCAATGGATTGATCTTTTACTTTTATAACTTCTAGTTTATCATCAAACTCTGTACTTAACTCTTGAACTTTTTTAAGTTGAGCTTCATTTGAGTTTTTTTTCCATTCAATTAAACTTGGTGGTTCGTATCTTTTATATTCACTTACATCTAACATATACAGGTCCTTTGTAATCAAACATTTTTTTTATATCTTTTGTTAAACTGTTTTGTGTTGGTGATAATATTAGAAAATTTCTAAATATTTTCATCATTTCAATATCATCATCATCCATACAGTGACTTCTTCCTAGCTTCTCAAAGTAGTTATTTGCTCCTACTCCTATTAGTTTTACATCCATATTATGCTCATTTAAATCATATCTTATTTGCTCATATGCTCTCATAACTAAAAAAGGAACTTGTGAATAAACTATTGGTTTAAGTCCAGCTAAAAACATACCTGCACTCATACTTATTGTAGCTTGCTCACAAATACCTATATTAAAAGCTCGATGTGAATGGTTATTAAAATACTCGTCTAAAACAGCAAAACCCATATCGCCTGCAAGAAGAGTCATCTTTTCATCTTTTTGAAAATATTTATATATCTCTTTCATTACTTCTTGTTTTGAAACTAGATTACTCATCATTTTCCTTTAGAATATAACCATCCTCAGTTGGGCATCTAAAATGATGCTTTATAGAGTTTTCCATGAAATCTAAGCCTTTACCTTTTATTGTATCACAGAAGATGAGTGAGAAGTTATCATTTGGTTTATTAAAAAAGTTATCAAAAGAGTTTTTTAACTCTTTGATACTGTGACCATTGATTTTTGAAAATGAACAAGGGTATGCTTTAAGAACATTACTTAGTTGAGGATTGCTCAAACCTACATCACTAACTTTACCCATGGCTTGAAGGTTATTTGCATCAATTATTACTAATAGGTTATCAAGCTTATATTTAGAAGCGATATTTAAAGCTTCAAAATTACTTCCTTCTTGCATCTCTCCATCACCTATAATACAGACTACTTTATTTGTCATATTTTGCATTTTAAAAGCTTGTGCCATACCAACTGCTATAGGAAGTCCATGACCTAAAGAACCAGTTGAAGCCTCAATCATATAATCTAAATTTTGAGTTAGGCAACCCTTTATTGAAGAACCATTATAAAAATTTTTTAATTCATGGGTTGGTAAAAAGCCTAGTTCATTTAAAATAACATAGTAAGCATATGCACCATGTCCTTTACTAAAAACTAATCTATCTCTTGAATTATCTTTAGCATTACTTGTATTGTATTTAAGATAATCATTAAATAGAGTTGTTAATATTTCAAGACAAGATAAAGATGGTGCCAAGTGCCCAGCTTTTGATTCACAAGATAATTTAATTGTTTTATATCTAATATCTTCAATATCTAACATACTATTTACCTAAATACTCAAACCAGTCTTTTGTTGCTTCATTAATAGAGTTCTTATCCCAAACAGGAGCTTTGGCCCATTGGTCAATATTTTCAAGCATTATCTTTACTCCTTCTTCAAAAGTAACTTTTGGAGACCAGTTTAGAAGTCGTTTGATTTTACTAATGTCTGCATATGTACAATCAGGCTCTCCTGGACGTTTTGGTATATAAGTTTTCTCTCCACCTAATAGTTCAACTAAATAATTTACACTATAGGTGTTATCACTACCTACATTGAAAATTTCATTTGTGTATTTTGATTTTGCTGCGCTTAAACAAGCATCTACAACATCAGTTACAAAAGTAAAGTCTCTAGTTTGTTCACCATCTCCTACAATAGTTAAAGGTTTGTTATTTAAAAGTTGAGCTAAAAATACTCCAAATACTGCTCCATATGTCCCACTTGTTCTGTGTCTTAGACCATATACATTGAAAAATCTCATTGAGACTACAGGCATATTATATACTTGTCCCCAGTGAAGGGCGTACTCTTCTCCTACTCTTTTTGTATGTGCATATGGATATTCAGGTGCTATTTCAGTCTCTTCACTTGTTGGGTATGTTTCAGGAATCCCATAACATGAACTAGAAGCTGCATAAACAAACTTTTTAAGTTTTGTTGAGGTTTTAGCAGCTTGTAAAATATTTATAGTTCCATCAACATTTGCTTTATGGTATTTTAAAGGGTCATTAATAGATGGAACAATGTCTGCTAAAGCAGCAAAGTGAAAAACATACTCTACATCTTCAAAATATTTCTCAAGCTTATTTTCATAATTACCAATGTCAGCTTGGATAAATTTGATTTTATCTTTGTGGTGCTCTATATTTTCTAGTCGTCCATTTGATAGATTATCTATAACTATAACCTCAAAGTTTTGCTCTATTAATAAGTCAACCATATGAGAGCCAATAAAACCTGCTCCTCCTGTAACTACTGCTTTCATCTTATATACCTTTAAATAAAATTATCATGTGCATTTGGATTTTTCAATCTCCATAAATATCTATTTACTTCATCCATTCTACAATTTACTCTACAATCTTTTATGTCAAGTTCATCTCTTACAAACTCTACACTTCTTCTTCTTTTTTCACCTTCCCAAATATCTTGAAAGGTATTTTTGTTGATATTCCCATAACAAAATTTATCATCACTTAAGTGTGCACTACATCCAAAAACATCACCTTTCGTTGAAATGTAAGCCCAAAAATAAGGTGTTGAGTAACATGTGTCATACGGTTGCTTTTTAGTTATATACTTTTTTATAGTATTTATTCTAAAAACTACATTGAAGTTTTCATCACTTATCGAATCAAGTTCATCTTTTATATAAAGCATTTTTGAATAATCAATATTTTCATATTGTGTTGTTTCACTATAAAGATGTTGAGAATAGGGTTTAATAACTAAGTAGTCAATTCCTATTTCTTTACACTTTTTAGCTAATATTTTTGCTTCATCTTTATTTTCTGGTAATAGAAGCATTTGTGCACCTATAGTACAGTCAAGTTTATTTTCTTTTCTATATTCAACTGCATACTCTAGGTTTTTCATTACTCTATCAAAATCTTTTTCATTTGTTTGATGAACTTTAGAGTATGTTTCTTTTGTTCCTGCATTTAAACTTACTTTAATCCAAGAGCAATTCTCGATGCATCTTTGAATAGCTTTTTTATTTAAAGGAACAAAATTGGTAGTAAGTGATGTATCTATTCCAATGTTTGAACAATGTTCAACAATTAAATCAAGGTTCTTGAAAAGTAAAGGTTCTCCTTCACCTGCAAACATAACACTCTTTACACCATTTTCAGCCATATTTGTTAAAGTGTTTTTTAGAATATCAAAATCTAATGCGACCTTTTCATATCCCATATAGTCCAAACCACAAAAAGTACATCTATGATTGCAACCTCCATAAGGTGAGACTTCAACATATATTGGGTATATCTTTTTTTGTTTCTTCCAATCATCCTTAGCCTCAAACCATTTAGCAACATTTGTAGGGTGAAACATCAATTTATGTGAATCAATAGAAAATTTATCAGACAAGGTTTCTCCAATTTTTAAAAATAGATTATTCAAAGTATAAATTATTGTATCTTTATTTTTCTTAAGTCTAGTATTTTTACAAGTATATCTATTTATATAAAACTATATCCTCCATACCTACTTTTTTAGCATTTTCATATATGTCAGGAGCATATTCTTTAATAATTTTCCTTAGTTGTATTTGGTGAAAATATGATAATTTAGTTCTATTCTTATTTAAGGATCCTTCTCTAAAGTGAGATGCTCCTCTTTTATTGATTAAAGCTTTATTTTTCATACTTTTAAAGCTTGTTTCCTCTTCAATATTGTTAATCTCTTCTTTTGTTAAATTATATTCAAGGAATTGTGCGATTTTTGAAATGCTATTGTTTTTATTTGATACAATTTCATTATAAGAAAGTAATATATTATCACAATGTAGTGATGCTTTGAAAATCTCATTAGAGTTTATAATAACTTCTGACATACCATTCCATCTTTTACCTTTTTCATCAAATCCTGTGATTATTAAAGATAGACCTTCTTCAAAACTAAACTGCTTCAAAAAAGTATCTTTATTATTTCCTCTACCAATATCTTCATCAATATTGTTGTAGAAGTGGTAATATATAGACACTACTAAATCATAAATATTTCTTACGATAAATACTGTTTTTGTTTTAGTATTATTTAGTTTATCTACAATATCTTTTGTTGGTATTATATGCCAACTATAAAAATGGTCAGGTATAAATTTTAATTGTTTAATATCAAAATATTTTTTTTCTCCAGGTATAATTTCTGGTTCATAAAAGTTCATTTTTGTAATAGAACTTAATATTTCCCTAGATAACCAAGTACCTGTTTTAATTCCACTTATTAAGGCAATGTTTTTATAATTCATAACCTAAGTCTTTATATTTACTTTTTGCTTCATCTGATACAATTTTATTAATTGCTTCAAGTTGCCAATCTTCAAAATTGTCTTTTTGATTTTGTGCCTTAACAAAAACTTTTTCTTCTCCTCTAAAAGGAGTGTAAAGCCATGAGTAAACTAAATCTAAATTTGATTTGTTAAATTGTACTCTATCATGTGTTAGATAAGAGACAATTTCATTAAAGTACTCTTTTGATTTAGCAATTTCTTCTAGTTTAACATGTTTTGTATTTGTATTTAAATCTTTCATCATATGATGATTCAGAAAAGTTAAACCTCTATAAAATGCCCAAATATGTACATCGTCTTTAGTATAAGGTCTTAATCCTTTATAAAGTTCGTGTTGTACTATATTCCATTCATGGTCTAAGGGTTTTGTTTGTCCTGTACCCATTCTCATATTTGTAGCTCTCCATCTAGTATAGAAAAATAACCATACATAAGGATGTCGTATAAGGTTTATCCATCTTACATCCCCTTTAAATTCATCATCTATTGGTTGCATTTTGTGAGCTCTATAAGAGTAGCAATCTCCTACTGCTTGGTAAGTTCTTCCAACATCAGAAATAAACTTCGTAAATGCAACTAAGTCAGGTCTTTCTGACCTTGACCTTTCATTAAAGTATTTTGGTCTTGAACCTTCATTTGCAATATAAACAAACATTTCAGGATGAGTATTTAATGCTTTACAGAACCAACTATACCAATGGTCTCCCGCATAACCTTGTGATGTTACATAAAATACATGTGAATCATGATTTGTTACTGACATTTTTTTAACTCCTTTAAATCGTTTAATATAGTTTGAGCTCTATGTACCCATAAGTGATTTTCTAGAACCTTTTTATAGGCATTTTCTTTAATATCTTTAATTAACTTTTTATTTTTGAATATTTCAAAATTAATATCATTAGAAAATATATCTACTTTAATAAAATCTATATTTTCCTTAAACCCAAGAATTTCCCATGTGTTACCATGTGTTCTTGGTGTTTCACATGCAACGACACAACATTTTGCAGCCATTGCATCAAATGTCCTAAAGTGAGGATAGTTCCCATCATGTAATAATATATTACTTTTTGATAATTCTTGGTTAATTTCTTCTGTAGAATTAAGATATCCTTTATGATAATCTTTAAAATCTATGTAGTTTTGCCAATTTTGTGTTCCATAAATAACTGTTTTAAAATTTTTATTTTTACAAAAAGGTGTAATAAAGTTTTTTCTTCTTACTTGTCTAAAGGTTCTTGAACTAATATCATATTCTAAAGATTTTTCAATATTATTTTTTAATTCAACATTATTTTGTTTTAAATAATCATAACAATTAATGTCTATATTCTTATTCATTATAAATGAGTTTAGGATTGGTAGAATATCTTCAAAATAGGCCTTTTTATTGTTTATATATCCCACTTCTCTTTTAAGCTCTTCTTTGTTCCATGGGTTTGGGATATGTCCTAAAAATAGGAAATCTTTATCCTTATTTTCTGTTGTTATTGGGAAATAAGATTTTTTTGATGTAGCAGGGGGTAGAAATAAAACATTTTTATTAGAACTTTTTTTTAAAAAATGATTTATCCAACTCTCTGTCCAACAATAAAGAATATCACTACCTTCAATTTCATCATGTCTTCTTCCCCAAAAATCTACTAGCCAACAGATATGAATAACATTTTTTGGAAAGTTTTTTATTTCATTTTTACTTCTATTCATCTCGAAGACAAAGTAAGGGTTCACTTCATCTATTTTCTTTATAAGTTCTTTTTCATTCAATAGGGAAGAATCACCTATAACTTCAAGGCCTGCTTCTTCAAATCCTACTTTTATTTGTAAATAAAGGTTTGTATAAAATGAAGAGTTACTAGCTAGGTAAACTAAAATTTTTTTTCTCATAGCTCATTCCACATAAGTATTTTATCTTTTGGAATATTATTTGAAATGAGTAAGTTATAAGCTTTTTCATATTCAACCCATGGATAAATAATAAAAGCTTCTTTATTATATTTTTTTATATTTTTTTCACATAATTTTTCAACTTCATTATTCAGAAACTTATCATTAATCCTATATTCTCTGGAGTCAAGTACAGCAGAAATAGAAATATTAAATAAAGCTGTATCATCTTTGATAGCATTATAATATCTATCAATTGCAGGCATGACAACTACCTTCTTATTTTTTTTGATAAACTCTTTCAATTTATTCTCAAACTCAGTAAACTTTTTTCCTATATGAGGGATTTCTTTTGGAAGTAAGTGATGTTTATTTCTACAATTTGGACAAACAAGATTAATCCCTAAAAGTCCATAAAATGACTCTTTATTTTTAAAAAGGTTTTCTTGATTAAATGGAAAAGGAAATTTTGTATAGGTACTTTTATGTTCACATGTAGGACAAGATACTTTTATATAAGAATTTTTTGTATCAAGTTCTTTTGCTTCTATTATTCGTGTAAGGACTTTTCTATGGTTTTTATCATTTATTTCTTTTAACATAGAGTATTTATTTATATATTCTTTATCAGAAAAACTTGTTAAGTTAATAGGTTTATTCCATAGATATTTTGAAGTGTTAGCAATATCTTTGATAAACTGGACTCTATCTTTAATAAGGTTTTTAGAAAGTGCTAAGTTATGAAGTACTGTTCCTGGGTAAGGAAGAACCATTGACCAATCACTAAAATAGAGTCTATTTTTTTCTTGAAACCTTAATGATTCATTTATTGTCTCTTCTGTTTCAACAGGATCACCGTATAAAAAGTTACCTTGAATCCCTATTTTAGCTTCTCTTGTAAGGTTTATGGCATTTTCAATTTGTTCTGCACTAATTTTTTTCTGCATACTCTCAATTACTTTATCACTTCCACTTTCTATGCCATAAGATATTTCAATACATCCAGCTTCTTTCATCTTTTTTAGCATTTCTAAATCAACTTGATCTACTCTTAATTGACACATAAAAGTAATATTTAATTCTTTAATTTTTTCACAAAACTCTATTACTCTTTTCTTGTTTAATGAAAATAGTTCATCATAAATAGAGAAGTGGTTAATTTTATATTTATCTTTTAGTTTTTTTATGAACTTAGTTGCATATTCAACAGAGTGTTTTCTATATTTGCCCATCCCTGCATGATAACAAAAAGTACACTTAAATGGACAGGATCTACTAGCAGAAACAGGGATGTATTTCCCTATAAAAGGGTCTACTTTATGATGACTCCATACTTGTCCTGATTGTAGTTCTAGGAATTTGTCAATTCCCATTTTTTCATAATCAGGGAATGGTAACTCATCTAATTTTTCAATAGAGTTTGATTCATTGTTTTTATAATCTATAGTGCAAGTTTTAGAGTTTAGACTCCAAACACCCTTAGGCAATGGATTTGAAGAATCAAGTAGGTGAAATAATAATTCTTTAAAGATTATTTCTCCCTCACTAATTACCATATAGTCAGGTTTTATCTCTTTTATAACTATCTCACTTTCACAAGCTGTGATTCCACCTCCTAAAACTATTTTTGCATTCGATAAATCTCTAAGTTTTTTAATTAAATATTCTATTTGTTCAAATGCAATTGTAAGTCCTCCTATACCTATAACATCATACTCTTTATTTTTTAATAGTCTAGATAATTCTTCAATTCCTTTTTCTACCCCTAAGTTATTCATATTGATCCCATCAACATTAAACCCTTCTTTTTCTAGGTATGAACATAAATATCCAATACCTATAGGAAAGTACATAGTATTTGGAACTGCTATATATGTTGGTGCAATTAAAAGTATTTTAGATAAACTCATTAAAAACCTCTTTTAAATGTTTGTCTTTATATGTGAATTTATTTCTATATTTTTCTATATTTTTACAGAAGGTATTATATTCTTTTTGTGAGATATCTAATTTATTGTCTAAATTTTTTAAATCTTTATTACTAAAAACAATACCCAATTTATATTTTTTCACTAAGTTGGATATTGAATAGAAATCCTTATTTACAAGTAAAGGTAATCCACACTCTAAATAAAAAGCAAACTTACTTGTAATAGCATACTTATAAAGTTGATGGTTTACTCCTGATGTTTCAAGCTCAAAAAAACCAAAATGATACTTATTTAAAATATTAGACTTTAGCTCTTCACCTTTTATAATATTAAAATTATTATTGATCCTATCTTGATAAAGGTAGTCTTGAAATAGGTCTTTTGAATTAAAAAAAGATTCATAGATTTTGGGAGGTAAAACAAAATCAATCTTGATATGTTGTTTTGTTAAAAGCTTTATAGACCTTAGGTGGGACTTCCCTGGGAAATAATCTTCTTCATATGAGGTTGGAGGAATTTTTCCTGCATATACTAAATGAATATTTTTATATTTAATAATAGGTTTTTTATTAAAGTTTTGTTTATTACAATATTCTGGAAAAAATTTAAATTTATTATTGCTTGTATTATACTCTTTGGCCCACAATTTTGCTTGTTCTTTTGTAAAGTGAGATAGTACTAATTTACTATTCTTAAAAATATAATCTATACCTTCACAATCTTTAGTATTTGGAAATAAGTATTGATAAACTTCTTTCTTTGCAAAATTCCAATCTTTTATATTAACTATAACGTTTTTAAAAGACTTAATAAGTTTGGCTGCAAAATAGTAAGATCCCATCCAGGTACGATGGAATATCAAATCATAATTTAAGGTTTGTATAGTTTTAAAAAGTTCTTTTTCATTTTTTAATTCATAAGAGTTTTTAAAATCATGCATAGGTATAGTTATATTATCTTCTCTTATATATAGTAAGGTTATATTGATATATTCATATTCATTAAGCCATTTAGCAATTCTAATTAATGAAAAATCTTGCTTTTTAAGCTTCCCACTAGGGGGAATAAGTAATATATTTTTAGTTTTCACTAGATAGAACTTTTTCAACTTTGTCTGTAATAGTTTTATAAGTGTAGTTAGCTACAAAACTATCAAGTTCTGTAGCTAAAGGGTCTTTTGATAATATACTTTTTAGTTCCTCTAAGTTTTTGAATAGTACTAAACTATTTATATGCTTTTTGTTAACAGAGTTATCTATATATGTGCAATCATATACAAGAGGAGTACAATTACTTGCAGCACATTCTAAAGTTCTTTGTTGTATTAGATAACTAGGGTGAGTTACAATAGCATATGAAGCACTATTATATATTTTAGATATTTCTTCTCCATATTCTAAAATACCTTTGTAGTAAGGTTTTAGTTCTTCATATTTATCCCAACCCCAACCATAAACTTCAATTTCATAGTCAATATCACTTTCAACTAACTCAAGTAAAGTATAATCTCTTATAACTAGAGGAATAATATAATTATTTATATATTGAATAGAAACATTAAATTTTCTAGCAAAGAATTTTTTTAACTCTTCATTAAAGACACCATTAGATCTATAAATATCTAATATCTCTTTTATGATATTTTGAGATACTTTTTCAGTTATATTTTCTTCTAAATTTCTAACTTTTAAAGAGTTTTCATATGGCATAGTATTGTCTTTATATGAACCACCTATAAAAACTATCTTTTTTTCTTTTTTTATATCAGGTCTTTTTTTATAAATAGACGTGTCTATACAAAAATCTTGAAGTTGAGTATTTTTAGCTCCTTTGTTCTCTAAGGCATTTTTTACTCCAGGTAGAAGACAAAGTATATAGTCCCTCTCTCTTTGATTTAGTGGTTCATCATTTGTAACTATTTCCATTGTATCTTGAAACCATATGAAGTTATATACATACTCATTTAAAAATTCATTGTTCATATGATTTATATTAAAAGTAATATGGGGTTTGAACTCATCAACTTTATGATAATAGATAAGATAATCCATATCTTGCATATCGTTTTCTTGAATTAGATAACAAACTTCATATTTTCCAGTTTCTTCAAAAGCTCTAGCAACATTTTTTGAGATATGTTTCATTACTGTTGAGTTTTTATTTGCAGGTATTAATACTCTTAGTTTTTCATCACTGAAGTCTGGTTTGTAGTTTTGTATTTGTTCTTTATATAGTTGAGCTAATGCTTCTCTCTCTTCCTCTACAAGTTTTAAAATTGCTGTAAATGAAGCTGTTAACTCTTTTCTATCCTCTTTTGACATATCTACATTATCATAATTTAACTTTTCAGGTCTTCTGTTTTTTGTAGTAACAAAATAGTTATAAACATTTTCAAAAGGAACAAAAATACAGTTTGAAGGTGCATTTTCTAGCTCTTCTTCTGCATTATAGTAACAAATTTGCTCAAATGTTATTCTAGAGTTTATCCCAAGAACTCTATTCTTTTTTTTAGCCTCTTCTAATGCTTTATTTGCATCTAGAAAGTATGTATCATAATATTTTATCATGTATTTTCCTTTTCAAAATAAGAGAATAAAATATGGTTTAAAATCATATGAACATCTTCAACAATTCCATATTCTCCCTTATTAGTCTCTACATGGATTTGAATATCAGATAGCTTTTTAAGTTCACCTCCTTCAAATCCACTAAAACCCACGATTGTTGAGCCTTTTTTCTTAGCATACTCTACGGCTTTTATTATATTTGATGAGGTTCCACTGCATGAGATTGCAATTAAAGTATCATTTTCCTTAATAACATCTTTTAATTGCATATAAAATATATTTTCAAAACCAATATCATTTGCTAAAGCAAAATTTACTGCAGAGTTGTCAGCTAAACTTATTACATCTAAACTTAATTTTTCTCTTCTTTTTAAGCCTACACTTAAATCATTTGCCATATGTGAAGCAGTAGCTGAACTTCCACCATTTCCAATTATAAATACTCTACCAGTTGTTGAACTTAATAGTTTTTGTAGTTCTTCTAAATTATCTAAGTTTAATTTGTTTAATGTTTTATATAAACTATTAATATACTCTTTTGTAAACTCTTTAAAATTCATCATATTCCTTTAAGTTATTAAAGAGTTAATAAACTCTCTAACTGCTCCATCTCCTCCTGCTTTAGAAAGTTTTTTTATACCTCTAATCTCTCTTACTTCTTTTTGGGAGTTTGAAGGGCAAGCTGCAAAGCCTACACTCTTTAATAGTTCAATACAATTAATATCATCTCCAATATAAGCTACTTCTTCTAAAGTGATATGCTCTTTTTCACAAATTTCTTTTGCTACTTCAAGTTTTCCTTTGTATCCAACATTTTGATATAAATAATTGACTTTGAGTTTCTTTGCTCGATTTTCTACAATTTTTGTATTCTCACTAGTAATAATACCAGTTTTTATACCTTTGTTTCTTAAAAGTTCAAACCCTTTTCCATCATGAGTGTTAAACTTCTTTAATTCATTTCCATGTATATCATAATACATTCCAGCATCAGTTAGTGTTCCGTCAACATCTGATAAAAATAGTTTAATCTCTTTTTTCTCAGATTTACTTTGATAGTTTAATATATGATCCTTCATATATGTTTCAGCAATATGCCAGTCAAGTGGTTCATCAATTTCAATTGAGGTATAATCATGCATTACATATAAATCAATTTCTCCAGATAATCTATTTTTGTATTTTAGGATATTTTCTACACTATTTATATAAAAAGCCCCGTTTTCAAGAAAAAACCCTTCAAAGTCTTGTCTTCTTGGTCTATTTTTATAGTCATAGTTTAATGCAGTTCCATCTTTGTTCCAAAAAAATCTTTTTTCATTTACTACAGTAAGTAGGGAGTCTTTTTTTGATTTTTTTAGTTGATTAATTGCATTATCAAAATCATAGCTTTGTGTGATTGGAGATGTTGCTTGAACAAGCAAAAAAAGATCTTTTTCATTTTGTTTGTGCTTGGTTAAAAACTCAAGCATTACATCTTCAGTTGGTGAAGTATCTTGTGCATTTTTTGCATCTCTATTATAGATTTTTACTTTTTTAAAATTAAATTCTTCAATAGTATCAACAACTTCTTTACAATCAGTTGCAACATAAACAATATCAATAGTTTTAGACTCTTCAATAGCTTTTAGATTCCAATAAACTAATGGTTTCCCACAAAACTCTTTAATATTTTTAAACGGGATTGATTTACTCCCACATCTAAGTGGAATAAATGCTATATTCATATATTTTCCTTAGTAAAACAAGCGATTATTGTATCTGTTGCTTGAAGTGTAGCAAGTTGATTTTCATAAGCATTTGATAACTCTTTTGAGTCTAAAAAGTTCCCCCACTTCTCATGTCCTCCAGGCTTTCCTTTACTAAGCCAATAAAGATGATTTGATAATGGGTATCGTTGGATATGTTTTGTAAACTCTACTTTTAGACCAGCTTTTTTTGCTAATATATTTAATGTATGGTGAGTATATAAGTATAAATGGCAACTCCAATAGGTGAAGTTTGAAAATGCTTCATTTTCATAAATAGTTAATAAAGCATCATTTGCATTTGGAACTTCAATTATTATTTTTCCATTTTCATTTAGTAGAGTACTGAGTTTTTTTAAAATAGAAATAGGCTCTTTTATATGCTCAATCACATGAAAAGATGTTATTACATCAAATTTTTTATTTAATGTTTCTAAGTTGTTTGATAAGTTGATATTTTCTTTTTCATAGTATTTAGTTATAGCACTTTCTATTTCTAATCCCATAACATCTTTACAAATCTCTTTAGCTTGTTTTAAAAAACCACCATTCCCACTACCAAAATCAAGAATTTTTTTATTTGTAATAAAATTCTTAGTAAATTTAAATCTTCTGTTATCATCTTCTAATGTTTGTTTTCTCCACTTTAAGAAATCAAAATCTTTATGCATATTTGATTCTTCATAGAAACTATTGTCAATATGTGAGTCTTGTGATAAAAATACTAACCCACATTCACAGCACTCTAAAATTTTTAATTCTTTGTTATCCCTTACTGTTCCAGGTCTAGTTTTGTATTCACTACTATTACATAAAAAACAATTCAATGTTATTCCTTTATAATAAAAGAGGGTGTTAATCCAAGTGAAAGTTTTTGAATAGACTCTTTTTTATCTTTAAAAAAATCATCAACTGCTTTAGTTTCACCTGGGAACACTCCATAGTCATCAAAAATAATTATACCACCTTTGACAACCTTTTCATACATATTTTCTAAGATAGTAACAGCAGGCTCATAAACATCTGTATCAATGTGAAGTAGGGCAATTTTTTGATGTGAATTTTCTTTACAGTATTTTGGAATAGTTAAATTAATATCACCTTTTACAAACTCATAGTTCCCAATACTCTTATACTTCATGATTTTTTCAATTTCTTCTAGTTCAATACTATTTTCACCTGCACTATTTATAAAGCCATCAAGGTATCTTTTATCATCTTCAAAATTTGTTTTAGGGAATGCCCCAAAGATATCGAAACCTACTAATTTTCTTGATGTTTTAGCTTCTAGTAAGTCTCTAAAGTGGGCAAATCTAAAAAATGAATTTCCTTTAAACAGTCCACATTCTACGATATCACCAGGAAGGTTAGTAATTCTTTTATAAAGTTCATAATGAGCTAAGAGTTTACCAAATCTTGACTCTGTTGATGTAGCATAAAAGCCATTTTCATACTCAAACATTTTTTCTATTTCAAAATTATTTAGTGTCATTTTAGTTACTTTCTATTCTTTAGTTTATCTCTTTGTATTTGTTCTATTGGTAGTATTTCATCTTTTTTAAAAGTTAAAGCTTCATATGTATCATTTAAAGAAATTACTAAATCTTTTAACTCATTAGGTTCAAGTGAAGCACTATGATCAGTACCTTTCCATGTTTTATCTTTAGTAAAGTGCCTTTCAATCCATCTAGCACCTAAAGTATAAGCAGCAACATCTAAAGCAACACCTAAGTGATGACCTGAAAAGCCTATTTCATTTACTCTATACCCATAATTTTCATATAGCCAATTGATTTCCAATAGGGATACATCTTTTGCTGGGACTGGATAACCAGATGTACAAGAGTAAATTAAAAGTCTAGATTTAGCTTGGTTTGTTTCTTCAAAAAACTTAACAATTTGTTCTATTTCTTCTTTTGTTGTCATTCCAATAGATAATTGAATTTGTCCTTTATACTCATCCCTTAATACTTTTAACATTTCAAAATTATTATTACAAGCAGAGGGAACTTTTAAAAACTCAGGATTAAAGCTAGCCATCTCTTTAGCACTTGTTACATCCCATACAGAAGTACTATAAACCATATCAATACTATCACAATACTTTTTTAACTCTTCATGTTGCTCTTTTGAAAACTCAAGATACTCTCTGTGTTCTCCATAAGTTTTTCCATAAGAGTTTTTAGGTACAGGATGAGGGGCTTCATATTGCTCTTTTGTCAAAAGCTCTTTATTATTTCTTTTTTGAAACTTTACGTATTTAGCACCTGAATCTTTTGCTAAATCAATTAACTCTCTTGCAATTTGCATTTCACCTTTATGGTTACATCCAATTTCTGCAATAATTTTTGGTTGTTTATAATCATATTTAAAATTCATTTTATTAAGCCCTTCCATACTTATCTTCATATCTAATAATATCATCTTCACCAAAATAGTTACCAAGTTGAACTTCAGCAAATATTAGGTTTTCTTTTATAGAACTATTAATGATCTTGTGTTTACAACCCTTAGGGATGTACACATATCTTCCTTGTTCTACCTTTAGAATCGAGTCTTCCAATATAATTTTACCTTCACCTTTTATAATAATCCAATGTTCCTCTCTTCTTTTGTGTTTTTGTAAACTAAGTTCACCTTTTGGAAAAACAGTAATTATTTTTGATTGTACATGTTCAGCAAGTAAAGTACTTTTGTAAAAGCCCCAAGGTCTAGAGAAAACTTCAAAGTCTAATTCATGTTCATCTACTTTTGTTAAATGATTAAGGTTATATTCCATATCTTTAAGAAGCATAACATGAAATTGTTTTTTTGAAATAATATTTTCTAAATCCATATCTCTACTTACAACAGGGATATAGTTTATCTTTTCAGATTTAAAGTAATCAAAAAGAAGATTAAAGTCTTCATTATTAAAGATTTTTATGAATTTTTTATTGAAAGGAATCTTTTCATTAAGATTCAAGGTTTTTATTAGTTGCCTTCTAATATCACCTTCCGTAGTTATCCCAATTACTTTATTGTGTTCATCAAGAACTACAAGAAAACCTTTTTTATTTTTATCTATAATTTCTAAAGCATCTTTTATTAAAGCAGTTTTTTTTATACAAAAATCTTTGAACATTTTACTTCTCTAAAGAGTCTATCATTTTATTCATTTTTTTAAGAAGAGATAATAAACAATCACACCAGTAACTTTTAAACATCCTTAATGTTTCTTTAGAGTGTAATTGGGGTTGTCTAATATTTAATGCAAAGTTAATGTAAATATCAATAAGTTCAATAAATCTTAAAAATATATTCCCATATGTTTTATTACTCATCTCTTTTTTCTTTTCTAAAATCCAAATCATTAAATCAAGTTTTTCTTGTAAAAAATGATCTTTAGATTTTACTTTTAACTTTTGGAACTTTTTTACTCTTCCAATCATAGTTACAAGTAGTTTTTTATCTTTATGGATTTCTAAGTCATCAACTATAGTAGATATATTATCAACTTTTTTATTATTAAATGATTTTACATCAATACTATCTGTATCAATATCTTTTGTATCTAAGGGAGTTAATCCTTCTATATATACACCATTAGATAGATTAAAAGCTTTAAACTCTTTATTACTTGTTTTTTTATAAGTGTATATAAAAGTTTCGTAATCTTTTTTAAATCTTAAAAGTTCTCTATTTGTTTTAATTGAGTCCTTTAAGTTTCCTTTTACTTCAAAAATATCTTGATCGGAGATATTTCCGTTTTTTTCAGGTTCTAATTTATCCATAACAGTTCTTGAGTTATCTTTTGCATATCTACTACCAGTCTTTTGGTTAAATGCTGCATCACTCCCTATTAAGTATAGTTCATTTCCACCTAAGAATAGTGTTATTGCAAAGGAGAATGTACCAACATTTGGAACAGAGAAGTGATAACCTAACTTATCGGAAATAGGTAAAACTTGAGAAAAATATATATTTAAATTTTTTACTTTTTCTATAACATCCTCATGTTGTTGTGAAAGGAAGATTATAGAACTGTTTTTTAAAAAGTTTTTATCTTCAGTATCGAAAAAGTTTGCAACTAGATGTGAAGGGTCAATTGAAACAACAATATCTGGAATAATATTATTTTTTTCAAGTTTCTTTAATATAATATCAACACATACTATTATAAATTTATCTTGATTTTTATATATCCATTCAATTTTTTCATCAATAGATGGACCCGCACTAATTATTAAAACTTTTTTATCTTTCAATATTGGATTTTTATGAAGTAACTCTTTTTGTAAAAACTTATATTCACTATTCATAAAGTTTAGTGTTCTTGATAAAACATTGAGTGTTGAGTTATAAGAAAAAGATAATGCAAAGTTATGAGAGAAATAGTTTATCATATCATGTAAAATATTCTCATATTCTAAACTAAATAGATGATGTTTGATATTATAGTTCATATAGTTGTGGTAGTGTTCAAATTCTTCAAAAACAGACTCTCTCTCAAATTTTGAGCTACCAACACTTAAGAAAAGCTTTTTTGTTCCTTCTTCAAAAATTGTAAAGTCTAAGAGAAATAAAGACAATCTGAAAATTTCTAAATTTGGTTCTATTATTAGTGTATTTAAAGAGTCAACTTTTTTATATATTTCATTTACATGTACACCGGCTCCAACGCCTATAAAAACAAATTTAAAAATTTTTTCAAACTCTATTCTTTTAAAATCAATTTTATTGTTTAAAAAACTTACAAGAGGGTTGATTTCACCTAGTGTACCCATCTGTGCAAGTTTATTTGTATTTGGATCAACCCTTAATAGATTAAGTGAATTCTTTTGAGAAAAGTCTACGTGCTCTTTTCTTTTTTCGGCTTCATGATAGCTATTAAAACCATAAATAAATTTTTCATTTTCTAAGTCGTAGATATCAAAGTACCCCTGTTCTTCGATAAACTCAAGAGAATATTTCTCTTTTTGAATATTTTTTTCTATTCTATTTGATAGATTATTGACATTATCAAAAATTTCTTTGTGATTTTGCTGTAAGAATTCAAGATTTTTTTTGTATTGAGTTAAAAGTAGTTCATTTAATAATTCAGGACTATATTCCATATCACACCTTTCTAAAAATTTATTGTACAGGATTTATACATAAAGAAAATTTAATACCTTAGGCTTAAAGCCTAAGTGTATTAAAATTCTATAGTATTTATTAGATTACTATTGAAGTAATCTTAGAACATTTTGCTGAGTAGCATTAGACTGACTCATAGCATAAGTTCCCGCTTGTGCGATGATGTTTTGTTTGTTGAAGTTTGCGCTTTCAGCAGCATAATCAACATCTCTGATAACAGATTCAGCAGCTTTGATGTTAGTTTGCTGAGTCATTTGGTTTCTAACAGCTGATTCTAATTGGTTTTGAGTAGAACCGAAGTCTGCTCTCCATCCATTTAAATCATTAAGTGCACTGTCAATTAGTACCATAGCACTTCTAGCATTACCAGCACTAAAGTTTGCAGAGTCACCAGCAGCAGCAGCTGTTTGTAAACCAGCAAGTCCTAATCCACTTGTGTTTGATTGAACACCTGATGATGTTTTAATAGTATCATCTTTAGTTTCACCCATTTGGAACGTAAGTTGTGAAGCAGCTGCACCAGTACCAGAACCTTGTAATAGTGTAGTACCATTATAGTTTGTTTGACTAGCAATATTATTTAACTGACCAAGTAATTTATCAATATCTTTACCAATAGCTTCTCTACCCTCTTGTGAAGTAGTATCAGTACCAGCTTGAACAAGCTTAGTTTTGATAACATCCAAGATATTAGATTGCTCAGCCATGGCTTTATCAGCAATTTGTGTTAATGAAATAGCCGAGTTACCATTTGAAATTGATTGTCCAATTGAGTTTGCTTGTGTTCTTAGTTTATCAGCAATAGCTAAACCAGAAGCATCATCACTCGCTTTATTAATTCTAAGTCCTGAAGATAATTTTTCTAAAGAACTTTGTAAATTTCTTTGTGTGTTTGATGCACTCTCCATTGAATTTAAAGAGGCAACATTTGTATTAATTCTCATAATAAATCCTTTATTTATTAAAAAGATTTACCCATGATACGGGAGCCTGAAACATTCTTGTTTTACCAAGCATAGAGACTAACTCTTCGGAATCCATTGATCCCTATAATAGTGTTTCAACTCCATAACCCCACAATTTTTAAAATATCAATACAAAAAACTATTGTAATAATCTTGTAACATTTTGTTGAATTGCATTAGCTTGACTCATAGCATAAGTACCAGCTTGGGCAATGATGTTTTGTTTGTTGAAGTTTGCGCTTTCAGCAGCATAATCAACATCTCTAATAACAGATTCAGCATTTTTGATATTAGTTTGCTGAGTCATTTGGTTTCTAACAGCTGATTCTAATTGGTTTTGAGTAGAACCGAAGTCTGCTCTCCATGCATTTAGATCATTAAGTGCACTGTCAATTAGTACCATAGCACTTCTAGCATTACCAGCACTAAAGTTTGCAGAGTCACCAGCAGCAGCAGCTGTTTGTAATCCAGCAAGTCCTAAACCACTTGTGTTTGATTGAACACCTGATGATGTTTTAATAGTATCTGCACTAGTTTCACCCATTTGGAATGTAAGCTCACTTGCAGCTTGACTTGCAGCAGAACCTTGTAATAGTGTAGTACCATTATAGTTTGTCTGACTAGCAATATTATTTAACTGATCAAGTAATTTATCAATATCTTTACCAATAGCTTCTCTACCTTCAGCAGATGTAGTATCAGTACCAGCTTGGATAAGTT
>JASMTK010000044.1:0-30272 GCA_041694355.1 Arcobacteraceae bacterium
CAGTTATTAGCAAATGAAAAAGTAGTAAAAGCAATAAAAAGTGAGTTTGCAAAAGGTATAAGAAACATAGGTGTAACTACCAAAAATGACAACTGCAATCTAAAAATCGAAACTCAAAAAGAACTTTATGAGTTCGAAGCTAGAAAAGATGACTTTGCAGATTTAGTATCTTTAGCAGAAGATGATGCAAACTCAAGAAAACTACTCAAGAAAGACTCTATTGGTGTAGAACTTGTAGATATAGAAACTACAAAAGAGTAGTAATCTTTATTTTTAGATAACCACCATTAAGTACATAAAACAAAATGTTGGATATAAAAACATACACAATGTTAAAAATTTAGTATCTTCACTCATGGTAACCCCTTTTGACTAACATATTTTTATTATTTTTGCCTATTTTAAAATAAAAAACCATGATGTTGGTCAAGAAAGGGGTTTTTCTATATTATATAACTAAATACTATATTTCATTAATGTATCAAATTCCACTACTTTTGTTGCATGCATTGAAGTGGCATTTGGGTCTATTTTTGGAGCATATCCAGCATCTAGTGCCTCTTTCCATCTTATGGCACATAAACACCACTTGTCACCTGGCTTTAATCCAGGAAAATCAAACAGTGGATTTGGTGTACTTAAGTCATTTCCTTTTGATTTTGTATACTCTAAAAACTCTTTTGTAACCACAGCACATACGGTATGGCCTCCAAAGTCCTCTTTGGCTGTTTTACACATACCATCTCTGAAAAAACCTGTCATTGGATCATTTGAACACTCTATTAGTGGTTCATTTAAGATATTTGTTTGCATTTAATCTCCTTGGATTATAATATATTTTTAAATCTTCTCAACTCTTTTAACTCACTATAAAAAGCAACAGCTTTCTTATGTTTCTGTGTCATATCTAAAAAAGGTTTCTCTTTATTTAGATATGTAAACACCACAGATAATAGCTGCTCTTTTACTTCTGATATTACATAGTACTCTTTTAAACTCTTATTATTTATCTTATATTTTCTATTATCTATTAGATTATATACTTTTCTATATATCTCTTTTTCAGTTGACTTTAGAAGATTTAAGTACTCGTTTGTATATATAATCTCTTTTAAAATACCTTTTAATTCTGTTATTTCAAGCTCTTTAGAGTCTTCTAATCTTGCTAAAATCTTTCCTTTTATATATCCACTATATTGATTATACTGCTTAGCAAAAAGCAAATAATCCTCAAAAATTAAATTTGAAAGATTTTTTGTCATACTTTTTAGAAACCTAAAAAGATTTTTATCATCTTCATATTTACACATTGATTTTTGAAAATTTTGTTTTATCTTTTTATACTCTTTTAGGTGAGTTTTGTTTTCACTAAAATTTGGAATTTGAACTTTTAAACCCTCAAGATGAGAATTTGCTAAGGCTATAGCAGTATATTTTACATACTCTTCTAAAAACTTATTTATATCTTTTTCACTTTTTGAATACTTAAAAATCTTAACTTCATCAAAACTTTGTTTACTATCAAAATGAGTTTTCAAAATATATGATTTATCTTTGTATGTCACACTTGATACATTTTTATCAAACTTTTTAGATAAGATAAGTTTAATACCTTTTTCATGTATTCTTGCAGGTTTTTTATCAATATACTCTTTTAAATCTATATCAAAGAACTCCTCAAACTCATCTAAGAAATTTAAACTAACTGGTTTTAACTGCTCTTTCATTTCTAAAAGTTGATACTCATCTTTATGCAACTTTTTTATTAAGATATAGAATCTATTTAGATGACTGCTACCAACCCCTGCACTCTTTCTTTTTGTAATATCTACTACAGTTGTATCTTTATCTAAAACTTTTTTTACTCTTTGTTTTATCTTCTCTTTTTTCTTTTCACTAAAATCTATGATTTTTTCATTTTCTAAATCAAAAACTCTTTTTTTATTTTCTATTAACTTTGTATATTTTTCTAGCTGATTGTTTCTATCAAACTTCTCTTTTGACTTTTTGTAAAACTTTTGCATATTTGAGTCTTTTGAGAATTTTAATTTTTCATCTTTTTTTATTGCGTTAAAATAGTGCTTGAAAAAGCTATTTTCTAGCTCTTCTAAATCAAGGTATTTCTTCATCTTTACTCTATTTTTTATACCCTTTTTTATGCACTGTTTAAATACATCTTTTATCTCTTCTTTACTTAAAGCCTCAAACTCATAAATCTCTATTTCTAAAAGCTCGAAGAAAAACTCATTGTTTTCTACAATATCTAAGATATCTTGTTTATCAAGCTTTTCAAAGTCATTTTCAATATTCTTAAGAACTCTTAACTCTAAATTATTTTGAGATATTTTGTGATTTATATCGTCTATAAAAAACTTTAAACTTGAAGTGTATCTAAGTACATCCATAAAAGGATTTCCTTTTAAGTACTCATCAAAATCATTAGTAATAAATCTACTATCATCACCTGTAAAACCGAAGTTACCCACATGAGTATCATTTGTACAAGCTGTTATAAGTTTTTTATCTTTGAATACATTTTTAAATTCAAAAGAGGTATACTGCAACGACTCAAAAAATATATCAAAAAACCTCTCTGCTGTTCCTCTTAGATATTTAAATGGATGAGTAGCCATAAGTGATAATTTTACATTTCCAATATCAAACTTATCTATAGAATTATACTTCATTATCTTACTTAACAATTCAAAATCATGACTATTTTCTATTTTCTGAAGATGCAACAAATCCTTTGAAATATTTTCTGTTTGCATATAGTTTCCTTTACTATTAGTTTAGTCTAAAGTATAATAATTATAATATAAAAATCACTTAATACAAAATTTTCTCAAAGGATAGATATGTTTAGAGTTTTAATTGCAAGTTTAGTTATATTTACAGCTACTACCTCATTTGCATTGAGTTGGTCACAACTAAAAAGTTGGACAAACAAAAATATTGACCCAGATGTGAAATACAATATTGAAACAGAGGGTTACAACGTAAGAGTATATGAATTTACTCCTTTAAGTGATCCAGGAAGTACTTGTGTTATGACATTTACAAATGAAAAGATGGGTATGTTTTGTTTTAACAAATCAGAAAAAGCTTTAGAAAAGAAGAAGAGATAATCTCTTCTATCTTTCAATTAAGCTGATTTATTTCTATCAAAGTAATAAACAAATAAAACAGAAATAAAACCAACTACAGAAACAGAACCAAGCAGTATGTAAAGTTTCTCCATAGCAAACCCCTAATTATTTAAATTAATTTGTTATAAAAGACACAATAAAGTAACAAATTTTATAACTTAAAAATTATAGTAACACTTAATTTAACACTTACTTAAATTTAACAATTTATTGTGTTATTTTTTTATCTTTTCGATTATTTTTTCTAAACTTTCAGGTTTTGCTTTAAAATACCCTTGTCCTATATCACACCCTAACTCTTTTAGACATTTCTCTTGTTCTTCATCTTCAATACCCTCTGCAACTGTGTTATATCCCAAACTCTTAGCCAATGCAATAATTGCTTTTGCTATTTGAAGATTGTTGTTGTCTTTTGGTAAAAAGTCTACAAATGTTTTATCAACTTTGATTATATCTACTGGTAACCTTGTAAGATAACTCATGGAAGAGTACCCTGTACCAAAATCATCAATCGACATTCTAAAGCCAAGTTTTCTTAGCTCATTTAATATACCCATATTTGAGTCACTAAACTCCATAATATATCTTTCAGTAATCTCAATTTCCACACTTGAAGCTTCAATACCAACATCTTTTATAATCTCTTTAATATCATCAATAAAGTTTTCATCTTTAAATTGAACACTAGAAATATTAATAGCAATATATTTTAAATCAGGATTTAACTCTCTTAACTTTATAAAGTCTTCACATGCTTTTCTAAAGATGAACTTACCAAGTTTTACTATAAATCCAGTATCCTCTGCAATAGGTATAAACACTCCAGGTGAAACAAACCCTAGCTTTCTACTATTCCATCTAACTAAAGCTTCATAAGAGTAAGTTTTTCTATCTAGTAAACTATATTGTGCTTGATAATTTAAATAGAACTCATTTTTATTTAAAGCACCTTTAAATGCTTGTTCTACCTCTAATTGCTCATGAACATCATCTGATAACTGCTTATCATAATACTCAAAAGTATCTTTCCCTTGATCTTTTGCATGATACATAGCTGTATCTGCGTTTCTAATAAGTGTTTGTAAGTCATCTCCATCTTTTGGATACATAGCAACACCTATACTTGCACTTGTATTAAGTTTATATGTTCCTATTTTTATGCTCTGTTTTACAATATTCAATATCTTCTTGCAAACAAAAGCAGCTGAGTTTTTATTTTTTGCTGATTCAAGCACTACTACAAATTCATCTCCACCCATTCTTGCTAACATATCACTACTTCTTAATACAGATTTAATACGTTTTGCAACAACTTTTAATAACTCATCTCCAACTTGATGACCTAAGGTATCATTGATAATCTTAAATCTATCAAGATCTATAAATAAAAGAGCAAGATTAAACTTATTTCTTTGTGAAAGTTCTAGAACATGTTCTAAGTGCTCTTCAAGCATTACTCTATTTGGAAGTGCTGTTAAATTATCATGATATGCTAAGAAATCCGCTTTTTCCTGTGTATCGATAATCTCTTGTAAATTTGTGTGTATAGAGATATATTTTACAATATTTTGATTTTCATCCTTAACAGCAGTAATATTTAACCAAGTTGGAATTTTTGTTCCATCTTTTGCTTCATCGTAAACCTTACCTTTAAAGTACCCTTTTGTAGTAAGCTCTTTAAACATTCTTCTATAAAAATGCCTATCATTCTCTGTTGATTTTAAAACATTTGGTTTAGTACCAACTAACTCATCTTGTGTATAACCTGAAATATCTTCAAATGCTTTGTTTGCTGAAAGTATTATTCCATTTTTATTAGTTACTAAAATACCCTCTTGTGTATTCTCAAATACAATAGCTGACTCTTTTAACTCTTCTTGTTGCTTTATATATTTTGTGATATCAAGTTTTATAGCAAGATAGTTTATGATTTTTCCATCTAAGAAGATAGGAACAATTGATGCTTTCTCATAAAAGATTGAACCATCTTTTCTTTGGTTTATAAACTCACCCTCCCATTTCTTACCTCTTCTTAGATTATAATCTAACTCTTCATAATTAGAATTTGGAGTAAGTCCTGAACTTAAAACTTTAGGTTTATTTCCTAAAACTTCATCTTTTGAGTACCCTGAATTACTCTCAAATATCTCATTTACATACAAAATATTTCTTTTTGCATCTGTAAGAACTATAGAGTTATCGCTATGTTCAACTGCATACTTAAATGCTTGTAATTCATTTTGTATTTTCAAAGTTCTTATATATGATTTTATTACAAAATATACTAAAGTAACAGCAAAGAAGAAAAATAACAATGCAATAATAAGTTGATGAAACAGCTCTTTATCATAAACTAATTGTAATTTATTTGATGTTTGAATGATAGTATTTTCAAGTGGTATTTTACTTGCATCATTATATATTTGATTTGACTCTTTTTTTAATTCTAAAACTTTTGAGATATGTAGATATATATAATCAACTCTAACTATTGTATTTCTGTATCTACTCAAACTATTAAGTTCTTTATTTATATTTGAAATATCTCTATTAATCTCTATATAGTTTTGAAAAAGTTTAAAGACTATACTATTTATGTCATTTTTTGTCTCTAAGCTAATATCACTATTTTTTTGAATTTCACTATTCAAATCAAATATATAATGCATTGAGTTTAATATAGAAGAGTGTCTTGACTTAAAATCTTCAATTAAAGAAAGTTTTTTCTTATAAAGCTTTTTAATCTTTTTTAAATCATTGTAAAACGTTGTTCCAAAGTCTTTTTTTATCTCACTATCCAATAAAAACTCTAAATTTTTTTCAAAGTTATTCGTATCTTCTACAATTCCATCGAAATTTATAAGTTTATTTTTTTGATAAAAAAAGTTTTGAAAGTTTTTATCCATCAATCTTAAGTTGACTAAACTATTCTTATATTTATCAAAATTTTTAATACTTCCTTCTATTTTAAACAAGTAAACAAATAAGCAAATAAGTAAAATAAAAACAATACCTGCTAAACTAAAAAAGAAATTATTCGTTTTTGAGTACATCTGTATACTCCTTAGGAACTTTAGCAGTTAATGTCTTCAAGAAACTAACTATCTTATCAACTTCATCATTACTAATAGGTCTACCTAGTTGATAAAGCGCCATAATTTTCACTGCTTCTTTTAGACTTGATGTTCTAGCATCGTGAAAATAAGGAGCAGTTAAATCAATATTTCTTAGTGTTGGAACTTTGAAATAGTACTTATCTTTTTCTTTTTTTGTTACATTATATCTACCAAGGTTTGCACTGCTTGCATCTTGCATCACCCCAAACTTACTATACAGGTTTCCTCCTATATTTACACCATTGTGACAGGAAATACAACCTTTTGATTTAAAAAGTTCAAAACCTTTTAATTCATCTTTTTTCAAAGCACTTTTCTGCCCTTTTAAGTATCTGTCAAAAGCAGAATTTGGAGTAATAAGAGTCTTTTCAAACTCTGCAATAGCATCAAGTAGATTATTACTTGTAAGTCCTGTCTTATAAGTTTGGTCAAAAAGCTGTTTGTACTCTGTATTTTCCAACTTTCTTACTATCTCTTGAATATTGCTTCCCATCTCATGAGGATCTTCAATAGGACCTGCAGCCTGCTCTTTTAAAGTAGCTGCTCTACCGTCCCAAAACTGTCTAAAATTAAAAACTGCATTTAATACAGTAGGAGCATTGATACTTCCCTCTTTTTCATTGATACCTTTTGATACAGCTAAGTTATCATCTCCACCCTCATTTAGATTATGACAAGTTGCACAAGAGATAGTATTATCTTTTGAAAGTCGTTTATCATTAAACAACTTTGCCCCTAATATAGCTTTTTGCTTATCATATTTTATTTTTTCAGGTATTGGACTTATAGAGCCTGCACTCAAAGTAAAATTTACACATAATAAAGTTACTATAATATTTGTTATTTTTTGTTTCATAATTAAAGATTATAATATCTTTTAACTTATATAACAAAAAAGGCTAATTTAAGTATATTATCCATAAAATATGTTAGCTTAACTAAGGAAGGATGAGAGATTGGAACCAAATATTGAGAAAATCATAGTTTTGACTATTGTTTTAACTGCTTCATTTATAACATGGAAGCTTGTAAAGGACTTTTACATAAAAAAACTTCATAAAGCAATTACGCATCTATTAGCAGTAGTTACTGCATCATTTATGCTACTTTCAACTATGTTTCTTTTTATGCCAAAAGATTACAAAAGAGGTGCTGGGCCGGAGGTTGAACTAAGTTTTATGTCTATTGCTACTGTTGTAGTAATGGTTGCAGTTTTATACATATTTTTCAAATATGTACCTCAAGACAAAGAGTAGTAAACAGCTACTACTCTCATATTTTATCTACCTGTAAGTTTTTTTCTGATAATACTTCTCACTAATTTTTAAATCTACTGTAAATAGGATAATTATGGAAACATATTTTTTAATCACGAATTTTGAAGATGGCTGGAGAGAAGAAGAGTTCATTTATGATGAAGTTGTATTTGAATACTGCACAGAAGCACTTGACATTCCAGATGACAAAATTAAAGAGGCTGTATATACAAGTGAGGGTATAGAAATTACACTTATGGATTTAGAGAAAGAAGATGTAATTGATGACTGGTATGTAAACTTACATAAAATCTCTTCTTAGTATTGATAACAATTATCAATACTAAGAATACTTTAAACTTTTTTTTTATATGATTCCACTTGCGAACTGAATTTTTTCTCCTAAAAATTCAATTTATATAAAAAAAGGACACATATGAAAAAACAACTAAGTATTATAGCAAGCACTCTTGTATTATCTTCAAGTGCTGTTTATGCTGAATCAAACTCAATTGACAAAGCTTTTGAAAGTGGTAGTGTATCAGGTGATATTACAGTACATAACTACACATTTGATAAAGGTTCTACAGATGAAGGTTTCACAGCTGGTTCTATTGGATTAAACTATGAAACTGATACTTTTAATGGATTTAAAGTAGAGGCTGGCTTTAGAGCAAACCATAAGTTTTCCCAAAAAGAAGATGGTGATTATGAAGGTGCATTTGCAAATGATGCAATTATGAATATTGCTAATATTAGCTACTCAACTGATGATTTCTCTGTAAAGATTGGTAGACAAGAGATTGATTTAGAGTGGTTAGGTGATTATAATGAAGCAGTTGTAGCTAGTACATCTATTATTCCAAATACAACATTAGTTGCAGGATACACAAATAGAATTGCTGCAGTTGCCGAAGATGAAAGTACAAACTTTTAAGATATTGGAGATGATGGTGCTTATGTTATTGATGCAAAGTTTGAAGGTATTGAAAATACTGTTTTAAACCCTTACTACTATTCTGCTGAAGATGTGGCATCTTTTTATGGTTTAAAAGCTGATTATGACAGTGATTTATTTGGATTAACTGCTCATTATGCAGCTTCAGATGAAGATGATTTAACTAAAGAAGATGGAAGTATTTTACACCTTGAAGCAAGAACTAACTTTAATGGATTAGATTTAGCATTAGGTTACATCAAGACAGACAAAGATGGAGGAATTGGTTCAATGGATACATTAGGTGATAATATTGATCCAACAGAAGAACTAGGTGTTTATGAAAATGATGAAAAAACTATCTATACAACAGCTGGTTATACTATATCTGAAGTTGAACTATCTGCATTATATGCACAAGTTGATAGAGCAAACAGTGATAAAGATAAAGAGATTACTTTAGGTGCAGCTTACTCATTTACAAAGTCAATAAGTGGTGATATCACATATACAGATATATCTAAAGACAGTGCTGATGATCAATCAAAACTTGCTATGAACTTAGTTTATTCATTTTAATATTTAGATAAATAACATACTCATATAGGGGAAGAATTGCAATTTGCTTTTCTTCCCCTTTTTTATTATAAAGATTATGATAACTATTCTCAATATTAATATATATTTAAGTTTATTCGAGTAAAATTATAATAATGATTATCAATACGAGGAGAAAAGATGATTACTTGTTACGAAGTTTCAAATAAGAGCGATTTAGTTAAACCTACTGGTTGTACTTGTTAATTTTTATCAATTTAAGGAAGGAAGTGATATGAGTATATTAATAATTGGGGGAGATAAAATTTCACCTATATCAAAAATGTTTAAAGAGTTAGGTGCTAAAAGAGTTAACCACTGGGATGCAAGAAAAAAATCTTCTGCTCCTAAGAAAAAAGTTCCTTTAGATACGGATTGTATAGTTATGCTAACATCTTTTTTAAACCATAATACAATGCTTAAATACAAGAATGAAGCAAAAAGAATGAATATCCCTTTTGTTTGTGCAAAAAGATCAATCTCTTGTGTTTATGAAGAGTATGTGAAGATTATGGGTATAGAAAACTGTGAGCAGTGTTATGCAGATTGTAAAAAAGGAAACAAATAGATGACTTTTAGTTACTTTAATTACTGTGATGATTTTTTAGGTTTTGACAATGAGAAAGAGTTTTTACCAAAAGATTTTGACAAATTTAACTCAAAATATAGGCTTAGACATCTATTCTTAAGTTTAAGTAATAATGTCCTAAAAGATTTTTGTTACTTCTCAAAGAAAGAGCAAAGAAGATTAAGCCTATATCCGTTAAAAACCGTTTTTGAATATAAGATAAAGACTTTACTACCTAATATGATGCTTGAAAAGCCAAAAATTAACTCTTCATTTAATTTTTGTCTTCAATCCACAATTATTATAAACAATTATCTATATGGTAAAAAGATGAATAACTCTTTTTTTGTAACAAATAAAAATCTTCTTCCTGCTGCTAAGTTAATCTCACACTGTTTTGTGAATAATAATATGCAGCTTCTTATTGATAAGCATTTACTATTTCATGAGTTCGTTTTAAATAAAGTTAGTAGACTTCATAAAGACAAAGAAGTAACTGATTTGGGTGATTCTATTTCTATAAAAGCAGAAGGTGTATGCAATCTTAAGATTTATACTTCATGGAAAGATATAGAAGTAAAAAATCCAAATATAAATGATGAACTTGAAAATGCTATTAAGTCTATAAAAAAAGGGGAATCAAACCAAGTCTATTTAGCTTATCCTAAAGATGACAAATTTAAAAGACAAATACCTATATTTGTTAATGAACTAAAAAACAAAGAGTATCAAATAAAAGTAATACCATACTCTTTAAGATCAATTATGAGATAACAGGAGAAATAAAACATGGCAACAGCAGTATTTTATGCAAGTAGTACAGGAAATTCATCGGAGATTGCAAACAAAATAGCAGAGCAATTAGGTGGAATTGAAGTTTTTGATTTAGGCTCAACTAACCCAGAAAAAATAAATGAGTATGATAAAGTAATTATTGGTGGTTCTACTTGGGGTGAAGGTGAATTAAATGATGACTTTGATGAAATATGGGATGATTTTGAGGCAGTTGACTTATCAAATAAAACTGTAGCTTTATTTGGATTAGGTGATCAAGAAGGATATGAAGAGGACTTTTGTAATGCTTTAGGTATTATATACGAGCATGTGAACTCTACAGGAGCTACAATTGTAGGTGCTACTTCTACTGACGGTTATGAATATGAAGACTCAAGAGCTGAAGTTGATGGTAAGTTTGTTGGATTAGTAATAGATGAAGATAATCAAGATGATTTAACAGATGATAGAATCAATGCATGGGTTGAGGATATCAAAGGTGATATCTTATAATAGAGTATAAAAACTAAAAGGTAACCTTTTAGTTTTTATTTCTTAGTACACTCTTCACAAGTTCCATATAACTGCATAGAGTGACTTGTAATTTTAAATTTATTTTTCTTAGCTATTCTATCTTGTCTTTTTTCAATTTCATCATCTAAAAACTCTACAATTTTACCACAGTCTGTACATATTAAATGATCATGGTGTGATTTTGTATTACTTTCATATTTTTTTCCATCTGTACCAAAGTTAATAGATGTAATTAAATCAATTTCCTCAAGGAAGCTAAGTGCTCTGTAAACAGTAGCAATACCAATATTTGTATCTGGATATTTCTCTTTTATTTGATTATACACATCTTCTGCAGTCAAGTGATCTTCTGCACTCATCAAAATATTTAAAACAATTTCTCTTTGTTCTGTGTATTTTAAGCCTTTTTGTTTAACAATTCTTTTAAGTTCGTCAATTACTTCTTCGTTTTCTACCATTAAATTTTACCCTTAAAATTGATAATACTTAAAAGTATATCTAAAGTTAACCAAAAATACAATACTAAATATTGTCGTTTAATATAAGTTTTTCTTCTAATTCTTTATTTTTTTGCTCTTTTTTCTTTCTTTTATTTTCAGGTTGATATAGTAAATGGTGCCACAATGCGAAGCCACAGAAGGCAGCACCAGCAACAATGTGAGTTTTTTTAGCAGCTTTATTTTTCATAAACATAGAGGTTACAACAGTAGCACCTAATGTTGTTGTCATACCTATCTTTGCAATCTCTTTTTTAACTTCTAAATCAATTTTTTTCATTCCTTTTTTTCCTTCGGGCTCTTCTTTGAATAGTTTTTCTTGTACCCTTTAATGTTTCGTATGTTAATGCTGCTGTTAAAGCAGTTGCTATAGGTAAAATAAATGGCATAGTAATCCTTTTGATAATAATTATCATAACTATAGCTAAAATTTCTTTAAAGAAAACTGATAATTATTATCAGGATACTATCTATTTATCTAACTTTACACCTCTAATAGAGTTTAAAAGTAACCCTATAGTAGTACCATTGTGTAGTACTGCTGTTACTATTGGCGAAAATGCACCAAATGTTGCACCTGCTAAAATAGCAGAGTTTACTCCAACAGTTGCATTGAAATTTGTATTTATAAGTTTCATCGTTTTATTTGCTAACTCTTTTGCCTCAACAACTGCTGCAATATCATCTTTTAGTAAACTAACATCAGCAGTTGCCTTTGCTATATCTGCACCTTTTGACATAGATATTCCAACATGAGCAGAGATAAGTGCTGGTGCATCGTTTATACCATCTCCTACAAATGCTACTTTTCTACCCATATCCATCATCTCTTTTACAATATTTGCTTTACTTGTTGGTAAAAGTTCTGAATAAACCTCATCTACTCCCAACTCTTTTCCAACTTGTTGTGCTTTTTTATCAACATCACCTGTAAGCATCACAATATTTTTAACACCAAGTTCTCTTAATCTTTGAATTGATTCTTTAGTGTTATATCTTATTTGATCACTAAGTGCAATAGTTCCTAAAAGTTTATTGTCATAGCCAATATAAAGTAGAGTTTTCCCCTCATCTAAACTTTTATTGATTTTATCTTTATGTGAAGAGAAATCTATTTTTTCATCATCTTCTAAGAAGTGACGACTTCCTATAACAACTTGCTTATTATTTACTTCTGTTTTAACTCCATGAGCTACAATAAACTCAACTTCCTCATGGTGCATATGTACAAAACCTCTTTTCTTTGCAGCTTTTACAACTGCTTCAGCTACTGGATGAAAATAGTGTTCTTCTGTACTAGCTGTTAGGTTTAATACCTCTTCTTGAGTCCATTCATCATCATAAGAATTAACCTCAATAACCTCTAAATCACCTTGAGTTAAAGTACCTGTTTTATCAAAAACAAAAGTATCTGCACTACTTAAAGACTCAATAGATTTAGCACCTTTTATCATAATACCATCATGACCTGCTTTTGAAATAGTTGATTTAAATGCAACAGGTGTTGCAAGTTTTAATGCACAAGAGTAATCAGCTTGTAATATTGAGGCTAATCTTTCAAAATCTTTAGTTATCAAATATGATGTACCAGCTAAACCTAAAGTTACAGGTACTAACTTGTCGGCTAATTTTGTAGCTTTTAATTGTACTGATGATTTTTCATTTAGTGAATTTTCTATATAGTGTTTAATTCTTTGTGTTGCAGTATTAGCACCAACATGTTCAGCCCAAATCTTTAATCTTCCCTCTTCTAAAACAGTCCCAGAGATAACCCTATCTCCTCTTTGTTTTTTTACAGGCTCTGCTTCACCTGTCATAGATACTTGATTTACACTTGCACTACCATCAACTATATGCCCATCAACTGGTACAGTACTACCAGCAGCTACTACTACAACATCCCCTACTTTTAACTCTTCAGCAGGAATAAGTTTTTCAACTAACTTGCCCTGCTCTTCAACTTCAATCCATGCCTCTTCAACATTTGGCTTAGCAAGTTCTTTTAGTAGATCATCACTTCTATGTACAGTTGTTTCCTCTATATACTCACCTAATTCAAGCATGGCATTTGTAGAGTTAGCAGCTAAATAATCTTTTCTAAACAAAGAGATTCCAACAGCTGCACTTTCTAAAACTCTTGAGGTTAACCCCTCACTAAATAGCTCTTGTACTCCATCTTTTAAAAGAGGTGTTGCAGCTGCTGAAGATACAGTTGCATTTATAAGGTTGCTTTTAATAAAGTATTGTGAAATTAAAGCTGAAGTTGCTATTCCTACACCTTTTAAACTAGGCTTTTCATCACTTACACAAGATACACAAACTGAAGCTTCACCATCAAGTGACTCTAAAAGTTTATTTCTATCAAGACTATTCAATCTAGCTTCAATTTCTAAGGTAACATCTTCTTCAAAACTAAAAACTACACTATTAGCTTTTTTATTAATTCTTACAGATATTACTTTATCTACTTTTTCAAGATAAGATTTAAGTATATTTTCATCAATATATTCATCTTTTAGAAGTTCTAACTTATACCTTGCTCTTTTAGGTGTTTTATGAACTCTTCTAAAAATATTTTCACTCATAAGACTTCCTAATACTCTTTTGCTTCCATCTGTGCTTTTGCGTCTTCAACTCTCTCTTTAAGCTCTTCAATTCCAGCTTGTATTAGTTCATTACCTTTTGATAAACCACCAAAAATTGCCTCTTGTGTAGTTTTATTTGTAAGTAAGAAAGTTACTGATGCACCTATTAATGCACCTTTTAAAAAATCACCATTATTAAAACCTTGACCTTGTTGTGGTTGTTGGTTTTGTGGCATTTGTTGATTTGGATTGATATAAGGATTATTTGGCTGGTTTAAGCCTGCATTTTGATTTTGATTTATGTATGGATTTGTATTAAAACCATTTTGTTGCATATTTTGATTATTGTTCATTTTGCACCTTTAATTGATTTAAATTATCTTCATTAGTATTTATTTTTTCATCTAATTTTTCTACTGCGTAAACACCTAATGCACCAACTCCTAATGCAGTTAATGCCTTAAGTGTTCCGTTTTTTTCATTTTTTAGATTTGTTGCAGCTACAACTGATGCAGTTGCTATTGTACCTTGTGTAGTTCTTTTTGTGATATCTCTTAATGCTTGTTGTTTAGTAGTCTTATTATTTCTTAAAGCCATAGCATTAACTGTTGTAGAAGCTAATAAAGATACAGCTGCACCACCTAAAACTCTTTGTTTAGTAACACCAACTTTTGCTAAGTTATTTGTCATTGACTAACCTTTTGTGAAGTTGTCTGCTCATCTTTTAAGACCTCTTCTTTTTCTTCTTTCTCTTCTGTTTGCTGCATTCTGTCTTTTATACAATCAACTGTAGCATCCATACTCTTTTTTGCTTCAGATGCTAAATCTTTTGATTTTCCAAAAGTCTCATTTGTTTTACTTAAAATCTTATCTTTGTTTTTATAAGCTACAACTGCTCCTGCTCCTACTGCTACTCCTAGTAAAAATGGTAAAGCCATAATTTTCTCCTATTCTTGAGTTTCTTCTTTATTTATTAGGTTATTAACTGTAAACGAACCTAACGCACCTACTAGTAATCCTCCAACTAAAGAGTAATTCATATTTGATAACATTGACATTAATTTGTTTTGATCAACATTTCCATTCATTGCATCCTCAATAAGTGCTTGATACTGTTGAACATTTTCAAGCATATTATTTTGATTTTGCATATCCATATTCTGATTACCCATCATATTTTGATTTGCATTTTGAGTATAAAAACTCATAACACAATTTCTAAATGCAGGTAAGTGGTTGTTGTAAGATGCTGCTTGAACCCTATAAAACAGATCTCTTACATCAGCTTCTTGTACATATGCCAAAAGGTTATTATATAAAGCAACATTATCAATTTCAGCTGCTACAGCTATTTCACAACACTCTTGTAAAGTATCAGGTAACTCTATTTGTTTTTGTTGAACAACAGGTGGCTCAATACCATATTTTTGCATTAATCCTATCATCTCATTGTAATGATTTATCTCAGAATTAATAATATTTGAAAATGGCAATACATTTCCAAATTTTGCTATTACATTACTATATGTATTATAAGCATCAAACTCATCCCATGCTGCAATTCTTAATGCTTGGGATAAAACTGGTTGTGGATCATTTAAATCCACTCTTTGTGCATCGAGTATATGCTGATCAACATTATCTTGCTGCATTTATATCACCTCCTTGGCTAAATCATTAATTAAAGTAGTTACCTCATCTAAATTTCTTTGATTAATTAAATCTTCCCATAAAGAAGGTGAAAAAACTTTTGGATCATACTCAATTGTTACAGATGCAATTATTTTTTTGATCTTAATTTTATTTATTCCTTCAATTTTTTGAGGTAATGATTCAATATCTTCTAATGTAATACTTCCACCCTCTTCTTTTATCTTTGGATTAACTCTAACTCTTAATCTTCCAGGAGAGTGAGCTATTACAGTAAAGTAACTAGCTATATTTACAATCTGTTCCGTACTTATCACTTATCATCCTTTTACGTAGATATTTTCTTATGTTTCAACTTAAGTAACTCTTAATGTAAATCTACACTCATTATCAAAAAGTAATTACTATTTTAACAATTTTAATCTTAATATTAATTATCATTTTAATAATTGTGACATTTTTATGACTATATATTTAAGTAATATAAAATATATTTATGATTACAATTCTCATTATTATAAGTATAGGCAATAAATAATCTTTTTAAAAGCTGTATTATATTATAATAATCATTATTGATATGGAAGGAAATCTTAAATGACTCTAGATAAATTAGAGAAAAATGACTGCGCAATAATCAAAAAAATAAATTGTGATGAAATTCTAAAAAACAGATTTTACTCTTTTGGTATAGTAAAAAACTCAAAAATTAAAGTAGAAGAGTTAACTCTTACAAAAAGTACTATTGAAATCAAAATAGACTCTACAAAGGTTGCACTAAGACTAAGTGAAGCCTCTACAATCGAGGTAGAAAAATGCAACTAAAAGATTTCAAGAAAGAAAAAGTAATAAAAGTAGCATTAGTAGGTCAACCAAATGTTGGTAAGACTATGCTTTTAAACTCTATTTCAAATACAAAGTTAAAAGTTGGTAATTTTTCAGGAGTTACTGTTACAAAAAAAGAGGTTTATTTAAATTATAAAGATTATAAGATAGTTATAACTGATCTTCCAGGTGCTTACTCTTTAAACAATTATACAATTGAAGAGAAAGTAACAAAAGAGTTTTTAGACAATGAATCATACGATATTATCTTAAATATTCTAGACTCAACTAATTTAGAGAGAAACCTTTATCTTACATCAGAACTATTAGCTTTAGATAGAAAAATGATAATAGCTTTAAATATGATTGATGAAGCAAAAAAAGAGAATATCAAAATAGATGAAGAACAGTTAAGTAAAATACTTGGTAAGCCTTGTGTTAAAACTAGTGCTGCTCAAAATCAAGGTATAAAAGTACTTTTAGAGAATATAGTAAAAAAATATGAAGACAAAAAACTACCTACAAAACTTATTTTTTCAGATGTAATTGAAGAAGAGATAGCAAACTTAAGCAAAATTATGCAAGAAAACTCTTACAAAAGCGATGAGAGTTATAGACAGTTAGCTATAAAACTTTTAAAAGAGGATAAAAATACTTACAAGCATTTCCATGATGAACCTATTTGGGTAAAGATTCAACCTATATTATCAAATGCCTTTGAACATTTAAGTATTCACTATGACACAAAAGATGTAAATGAGATTTTTAGTGATGAGAGATTAGCTTTTGCAAAAGGTGCTGTAACTGAAACTGTAAAGAAAGAGAAAAGTATAAAAAAGAGTGTAACAGAAAAAATAGATTCAATCTTAATACATAAAATTTTTGGTTTACCTATTTTTCTATTTTTGATGTGGGGACTGTTTCAAATCACCTTTGAGCTTGGAAATATTCCCATGGATATGATTGATGCATTTTTTGCATCTTTAATAGACTCTACTAAAAACTTTTTAGGTGATAATCAAATAAGTTCTATCATAGCTGATGGGGCAATTGCAGGGGTAGGTGCGGTAATTCTATTTTTACCCAATATTGTAATCTTATTTTTGGGTATTGCTTTACTTGAAACAACTGGTTATATGAGTAGAGTTGCGTTTTTATTAGATGGTTTTTTTCATAAGTTTGGTCTTCATGGAAAATCTTTTATTCCCTTAGTTACAGGTTTTGGATGTTCTGTTCCAGCATATATGGCAGCAAGAACACTAAAAAATGAAAAAGATAGATTATTAACTCTATTTATCATAGGCTTTATGTCTTGTGGCGCTAGACTTCCTATATATGTGCTTTTTGTAGGTGCATTTTTCAATGAAGGTAATGCAGGGAATATACTATTTATTATTTATATAAGTGGGGCTATTTTAGGACTTTTTGCTGCAAAACTTTTAAAGATTGTTGTATTTAAAAGTGAAGATGAGCCTTTCGTGATGGAGATGCCAAAGTATAGATTACCATCATTAAAACTTATTTGGCATACTGTTTCAAATCAAGCATTAATGTATCTAAAAAAAGCTGGTACATATATTTTAGCAGCCTCTATTCTTATTTGGTTTGCATCAAACTATCCAAAATATCCTGGTATTGAAAAAAGCTATGAAGTTAAAATACAAAATGCAGTTACAGTACAAGAGAAACAAGAAATAAAAAATGAGTTAGCAAAATACCAACTTGAAAACTCATATTTAGGTATTATTGGAAAAGCAACGCAACCTTTATTTGAGCCTTTAGGTTTTGATTGGAGAATGTCAGTAGCTTTAGAGACTGGACTTGCAGCAAAAGAGATTGTTGTGTCAACTCTTGGTATTTTATATGGGTTAGGTCAAGATCATACTGAAAACTCAAGTACATTAATTGAAAAAATCAAGGATAATATTCCTTTAGCATCTGCAATATCATTTATAGTTTTTGTTATGATTTATTTACCTTGTCTTGCAGCCTCTATGGTATTTACCAAAGAAGCAGGAGGATGGAAGTATCTTGGATATCTATTTATATTCACTACAACAACAGCATGGATACTTTCGTTTGTAGCTTACAATATAGCTAAAGTAGTAGTTTAACTACTACTTAGGCTATTACTCTATTTGCTATTTGTTTATTGTTATAGTTTATTTTTGACAATCTTCACAGATTCCATAAATAGTCATAATATGATCTTTTAAAAGAAAGTTGTGATCTTTAGCAACCTTTTCTTGCTGGCCTTCTATAAGATCATCTGTAAACTCTATAATCTTACTGCAATTTGTACAAACCATATGGTCATGATGTATAGAGATATTTAACTCATACCTTTTAACCCCATCACCAACATCTAAAGCCTTAACTATATCCATACTCTCAAAAAACTTTACAGTTCTGTAAACTGTAGCTATTCCCATATCAATTTTATATAAAGTTTTTGCAATATTTACAATCTGCTCTGCACTTAAATGTTCATCACTAAAATATAAAATTTTAAGTATATAATCCTTTTGTATAGAGTTCTTATAACCTGATTTAGAAACTGACTTTTTAAAGTTTTCTAAAAATGATTCAAAACTTATTTCATACCTTTTCACTATATAAAACCTTTAATAAAAAATAAACTTACACCCACAACAACCAACAGTGCATATACTTTTGCTAATCTACTATGTAATAAACAGCTTTTTTTATATAACTTTGTTTCGTTGATATTTTTCATATTTCAACCTTGATAATTAGTATCATTTTTATATATTAATACAATTATGCTTAACTTAATATTAATGATAATAGTTATCATTTTAATAAAAGATTAAGTATTAAAACTCTAAAATTAGTTTATACAAAGGAGTAATTATGCTTAGTATTGGTGTAAATATATTAACAGAAGCAACAAAAACTGCCCTATTTAGTGCTGTATCAACTAAGATAGTTGATAAGTTAGTTACTTCAAGATTAAATAAAAATAGCGATCATAAAAAATGGTTAAGAGAGACAAAACTTCAACTATTCACACAAATTTCAAAAGAGATTTTATCTTTTGAAATTCAAAAAGCTACAACTGAAGATGAAAAAAGATTAAAAGAGGTTTGTTCTAAAACTCTTATGGTATTAGAAGATAAAAGATTAATATATGAAATTGAAAAGTTTTTAAAAGTATTATCTTCAACGCAAAGAGCATTAACGTTTGAGAACAACAACATAGAAGAGATTAAAAGATACAACCAAGCCTCAATGGACTTAGTAATATCACTAAATAAAAATTTAAAAAGAGTATAGACTACTTTAATTCAAAAGTAGTTTCATACTCACTTTTATTTGTTATAACTTTAAAAGTCCACTCACCTAAAAGTCTTCCTTTTATATATCTATAATCATAGATTGAACCATGCCCAGCTGGAACTATCATCTCTCTACTTCTAGATATATCACCTTGTGGATCTATCCACTGTACAATTATACTTTCATCTTTAGTACTTCTTAATGCATTATATTTACAAATGATTGAGTTCTCATCTTTTAAAATAAGACAATCTACAGAGGGAGTATTCTCTTCATCTTCAATATATACATCCTCTTGAGCATAAGCGTTAAAAAAAACAGTAAGTGCAAACATAAGTGTAAAAATTTTATTTAACATCATCATTACCTTCATCTATATCAATACCCATAAACTTTAAAAGTAGGTATTTTATTGGAGAGTAAAATCCCATCATAGTCATTATAGCTATTACTAATTGAACTATTTTAAATAAAGAGCTTTCCTCTTCTAAAAACAAAAGTGTTCCATAGTAACTAGCAAGTAAAGCAATTATAGCACAAATTGTTACAGATACAATTACAACAATATTATAGTTATTCATATTTTTCCCATATAGTCTCTTCTTCAAGTGAAGGTCTATTTTTTAAAACTTCAAAAGGCTTATATGCCTCTTTATATCCCATTGAGAAGTGATCTTTTATCCAATATCCAAGATAGATATAAGGTATATTCAACTCTTTTGCTATTTTTATTTGAGCTAAAATAGAGAACTTTCCAAGTGATAACTCAGAATAGTCATGATCATAATAACAGTATATAGCAGATATTGATTTTGGTAAAATATCTACTAATGCTACACCTATTAGCTCATCATCTCTCATATATAAAAACTCTTTTGAGTACTCAGCTTTCCCCTCAACATAAGAGCGTGCATAATCACTTGGAGTTATTGGACTAAAAGGCCAATCTTTCTTTCTATTCATAAACTCATGATATTTGTTATAAAGATCTAAATGCTCTTTTGTCATAGAAGGAGGTCTTATATAAAGCTTTGTATCTTTGTTTTTATTGATAACTCTTCTTTCTGATTTTGAAAACTTATAGTTTTTTACATCAATTCTCATAGTTATACATTTTCTACAATCCCTACACTCAGGAACAAAGTGCATTCTCCCAAACCTTCTCCAACCACGTTCTAACATAGCTTGATACTCTGCTGTCGAACAAGAATGCATATATCTATATCTTATATCAGAAATTTCATTATCAAAGTAAGAGCACTCTCTTCTCTCTTCTAAAAACTCAATATCATTGTTATAAACATACATTTTACTGGTTTATCTTCTCTTTTATCTCTTTTGCAATACTTGTGATTTTTGTCATCTTTTCGCTATTTGATAAAGAGTCATCAATAAGATGCTTAACAAATGCACTTCCTACAATCACTCCATCAACACCCTTAGATTTTTCTTCACAAGTCTTTTCATTTACACCAAAACCTATATAAAGTGGTGTATTTGTATACTTTCTTACTGCTTGTATTACTGAACTTAAATCCTCTTCTTGTCCACTTCCTGTAATACCTGCATAAGCTACCATATAAATAAATTTTTTTGAGTTTTCAACTACTTGTTTGATTCTTTCTTCACTATGTGTTGGTGCTACAAATGTAATATTTGACTTATTATATTTTTCATAAAGTGGCATTAAATCTTGTGCCATTTCAAAAGGAACATCAGGAATAATAGTACCCTCTACACCAAACTCTTGTGCTTTTTTTAGAAAGTTTTCAAATCCATAACTATAAAAAGGATTATAATATCCCATCCATAAAGTATCAATATCTCTTGCAATTTTTGAAGATACTTCAAATAAATCTTTTAAGCCAAAACCATTTGCTAATGCAATTTGGTTTGCCTTTTCAATTACTGGTCCATCTGCTACAGGATCTGAAAAAGGTATTCCTAACTCTAAAATATCTACTCCTGCATCTTTCATTGCATATGCTAAATCCACACTAAAGCTATTATCTGGAATAGATGAAGTTATATATCCTACTAATTTTTTATCTTTATTTTCACTCATTAATATACTATCCTAATTTACTATATTGATTTATATTATCAAATATAATCTTAAAAGGTAGATATATTCATAGGAAGAGTTACTCTTACTTTTGTACCGGCTAACTCATCACCTTGTAAAATCATCGTCTCGTTGTTTATAGAAATATCACCTTTAAGGCTATCTTTTATGATTTTATAACACATATAAAGACCTAAACCTGTACCTTGACTTTCATGTTTAGTAGTAAAATATGGTTCAAAAACTTTATCAATAATATTAGAACCAATTCCTCCACCACTATCGTGAATACTTATAACAGCATAGTTGTTTTTAGATTCAATAATAATATTTATCATTCTTTTTTCTTCATCTATATTTTTTAATGCATCTTTTGAATTATTCAAAATGTTTGATAAACACTGTACAAGTTCATTTTCATAAGATCTAATTTTCATAGAGCCATTTACTTTAAACTGAACATCAATAAAGTTATTCGATAAAGAGGTACCTACAATATTTAATGCTTTATTAACTGCTTTGCTTACGTTAAACTCATCTACTACTTTATCACCTTTGATAAAGTTCTTAAAGTCATCAATCGTATGGGATAGATACCTTGATGTCTCTATAATCTTACTCATATCCTCTAATAGTTCTTTTTCATTTATTGGTATATCGTAATCTTTTTTTACTTTATATGAACTAGCCAAAGAAGAGATTATAGATAAAGGCTGTCTCCATTGATGAGCAATATTTCCTATCATCTCACCCAATGCTGCCATTTTTGACTGCTCTGTGATTATTTTATTTTTCTCTTCAATTACCTTACTTTGGTTTACTTCTTGAGTTATATCTATTAACTCTATTAGGAAAAAGTCATTTCTATTTAGAGAGATTTTACTAATATTTATCATAAAGTGATAGTTAGTCACACCTTTTTGAATTAATACTTTAAGCCCAGTTTTTCTTTTCTTATAGACCTCTTCTACCCAGTTTGTATCATCGATTTTATTTCTTGATAAATAGTTTTCATCATTTACTTGAATAAATAAATTAAAAATACAAGAGTTTTTCTCTATGAACTCCTCTAAATCTCTATACTTCTCAAAAAAGTCTAAAAAGGCTTTATTTACCCTTGCCATTCTTTGACCTGTATGAATTATCAACATAGTAGAAGATCCGTTTAAAATAGAGTTAATCTCATCTTTTTGTCTTTGAAGATTAACTCTTCTTTGAACCTCTTTATCAATTTTTCTTTTTAACATAACACTAATTATAGATAAGATTAAAATCAATACTAATGCACCAATACCAACTTTCCAAAGCAAAGAGTAATCTTTTTGTTCTACTTCATATTTTATATCTAACCACTTATTTAAAATCTCATCTTTTCTTTTCTTTGAGATTTCTTCTAAACTTTTCTCTAAAATTGATTTTAATATTTTATTATTTTTTGTTACTGCAAATCTTTGCTGTCCTATTTTATCAGTATAATAAATCAAATTTATTTTCATATTTGATATTAATAAGTCTTTTATTTTTTGCAGTATTACAGGAAGATGTGCAAAGATTGCATCTGCTTTATTGTCATTTAAAATAGTTAAAGCATCATCATAGTTATTTACAATCATCAATTTGATATTTGGATAATTTCTTGAGATAAACTCAGCTTCAGCACTATCTCTTTTAACTATTACAATTTTATCTTCTAAGTGCTCCAAATTTGAATACTTTTTAACTTCATCTTTTGTGATAAGTCCCATTGGTACAGTTAAGTAGCTTTGGGTAAAATCTAAGTACTGAATTCTGTTATTTGTTTTATTAATATTTGCAATAATATCAATACTATTATTTTGTGCATCTTCTAAAACTTTACTCCAAGATTGACTTTTTATGATGAAGTTTTTATTTGTAATTTGTTCTAACTCTTTTAAAAAGTCTATTGTCAGTCCTGTTAATTGACCTTTTTTATCTATAAAATTCATAGGCTTATAATTGCTGTCTACTCCAACTACAATACTATTTTCTCTAAGCCATTTCTTCTCTTCTTTTGTAAAGATAGTTTTATTTTCAAGTTCATCTATACTTGATATCAAAAACCATTTTTTCTTTAGTTCATTTAACTCTTTTACTTTTATTAAAGCCTCGGCTTTATTAAGTAATGATAATAGAGTTCTATTTCCTTTTTTCACTGCCATATAAAGTTCGTTTACTTTATTTTGATCAGGATTAAATTTAAGGTTCTTTATATTATTTTTATTCATTATATATTGCATTGAACCAATCGTACCGTGACCTACAAAAGCTTTTTTATTTGATACTGCTTTTACAACTTCAGTAGTATTTAAAAGTGCATCATAATCAATCTTTGGATAGTTCTCTTTTATAAAATCATTTACTATAAAACCCTTTACAATAGCTAATTTTTCATCTGTAATCTGTGAAAAATCAATTATGTCTTTTGTATTTTTTCTTTGTACAAAACCACTTTTAACTTTTAAATAGATATTTGAAGTATAATCAAACCTTTTAACTCTTGGTTTTGTTTTTGCTATATTTAACATCACATCAATTTTAGAATTTTCTAAACTATCCATTGCTTTATTCCAAGATAGTCCTGAAACATACTCTACATTTAGATTAAGTTTTGAGGCTAAAAGATTAAAATAGTCTATTGAAAAACCTTTTGCTTCACCATTTTTTCTATAATTAAAAGGTACCCAATCCTCTTCACTATATACTTTTATAGTATCATTATCTTCAATCCACTTTTTCTCTTCTTGAGTTAAATATATACTATCAACAACTGTTTTCTTTTCTTCAACTGCTAATTTCCATTTATTTTTTAAAAATTGCTCTTCTTCATACTTTACTTGTGAGATTGCAATATCTAAGATATCTCTAAAAATCTCCCAGTCATCACGAACACCAATTCTTTCAAAAAACTTATCTATACCTTTTAGTTTTGCTTCTGATTTAATCTCTACATTTGTTATAAAGTGTTCGTTTATTAGATGTTCAAAAGTTGAGGACATACCTATTGTTGCATCAGCTTGATTTGTTGATACTTTTTTTAGTGCTTCAAGATTGTTTTTTACTTTTAGTAGTTTTACTTTTGAATAATATTTTGTAAAAAGCTCTTCAAAGTAGTAGCCTTTTGGTATTGCTAAGGTTTTTCCTTCTAAATCTTTTAAACTATTTATACTATTTTTTTTATTTGAATAGATAAAAGGATAGGATTTTAAATATGGTTTTGTAAATTTTAGATAGTTAGTTCTTTTTTTTGTTTTCACCACATTTAGAATCACATCTAATTCTTTATTTTCTATCATTTTCAAATATTCATTCCACGTTTTACCTGTCTTATACTCTATTTTTATATCTAATTTTTTTGCTATAAAATTAATATAATCTATTGAAAAACCTTGAGGAGTAGCATTTTTGTTGAAATTAATAGGTATATAATCAGATTCATTCTGTACTGTAATTACAGGGTGTTCTTTAAGCCACTGTTTTTGCTCTTTTGATAATCCTGTAATCAAAAGCTGTGCATTTAAACTTGCAATTATAAATATTAAAGAAAAAAATATTCGAAAAAACATTTATTACCATCCTTATATAATTATTTAATGTAGCTTTATCTTGATTAAATTTATATAAAATAGTGCCTGTATTAGTCTAATTGAGGCATAATTTAGATACAATATTTAAGAAATTTTTATAAATTATTAGGAAGTAGTAATATGAGTATTATAAAAGAAGATAAAAACAATTTTGAAAAAATGAACATTACAAAAATAAAAAACTCTAAAAATAAAAAAAATCTAACAATGATAACAGCATATGATGCACTATTTGCAAAGCTATTTGAAGAAATAGCAGATATGATTCTAGTAGGTGATAGTTTAAATATGAGTTTTGCAGGGAAACCAGACACTCTATCTGCAACACTTGACCAAATGATTTATCATACAAATGCTGTATGTACAGGTGCTCCTAAAGCTTTTGTGATTTTAGATATGCCTTTTGGAACATATAATAATAAAACTGAAGCACTAACAAATGCTATAAAAGTTTACCAACAAACAACTGCTGCAGCTGTAAAAATAGAAGGTGGTGAGGATAGAGCTAGTATCATAGAGCATCTAACTTCAAACTCTATTGCAGTGATGGGGCATATAGGACTTATGCCTCAATATGTAAGAAGTGAGGGTGGATACAAAGTAAGAGGTAAAACAGAAGAGGACACAAAACAACTAATCAAAGATGCCATAGCTGTTGAAAAAGCAGGTGCATTTGCACTAGTAATTGAGGGTGTAAAAAGTGAAGCTGCAAAACGAATAAGTGAGGCTGTATCTATTCCTACTATTGGTATTGGTGCTGGAAATGTTACAGATGGACAGGTTTTAGTATGGTCTGATATGCTTGGTTTATTTGAGCAGTTTAAACCAAAATTTGTAAGACACTATTTAGATGGAGCGAAGCAAGTAAAAGAGGCTGTTAAACAGTATAAAGAAGAGGTACAAAACAAAACATTCCCATCAAAAGAAGAAGAGTATTAAGATATGGAAAGAGTTGTTGAAGTAGAACAAGTAAATTTTGAAGAGGATAATGCTGAAGTTAATCTAAGGCCCTCATCATGGGATGATTATATAGGTCAAGAGAAAATAAAGAAAAACCTAAAGGTTTTTATTGAAGCTTCAAAAAAAAGAGAGGAAGCACTTGACCATATTCTATTTTTCGGACCTCCTGGACTTGGTAAGACTACTTTATCTTATCTTATTTCAAGTGAGATGAACTCAAATATAAAAATCTCAGCTGGACCTATGATAGAAAAAAGTGGTGATTTAGCTGCTATTTTAACTAATCTTGAAGAGGGAGACATACTTTTTATTGATGAGATTCATAGACTAAGCCCTGCTGTTGAAGAGATACTTTATCCAGCTATGGAAGATTATAGACTTGATATTATTATTGGTTCGGGGCCTGCTGCTCAAACTGTAAAAATAGACTTACCAAGATTTACATTAATAGGAGCAACTACAAGAGCAGGAATGTTATCAAATCCTTTAAGAGAGAGATTTGGTATGCACTTTAGAATGCAGTTTTATAACCACCAAGAATTAGCAAAGATTATTCAAAAAGCAGCTGAGAAATTAAATAAAAACTGTGATAGTGATGCAGCCTTAGAGATTTCAAGAAGAAGTAGAGGTACTCCAAGGGTAGCTTTAAGACTTCTTAGAAGAGTAAGAGACTTTGCAGAGGTTGAAAATGAAGATAGCATAGTTTTAAGTAGAGCAAAATATGCTTTAGATGAATTAGGTGTAAATGAAAGTGGTTTTGATGAAATGGATTTAAATCTACTTGAACTACTAATCTCAAATAGAGGTAAGCCTATGGGGTTATCTACTATAGCAGCAGCTCTTAGCGAAGATGAGGGAACAATCGAAGATGCAATAGAGCCATATCTTTTAGCAAACGGATTTATAGAAAGAACTGCAAGAGGTAGAGTAGCAAGTATAAAAACATACGAAATGTTTAGACTATCACCTCCTGGAAGTGAGAATATAAGTGAAGAGACTCAAGGGCAGCTGTTTTGAGGTCAGTCTATTTTTTAGTAGTAATAGCAGCAGTTGCTATATTTTTTATGGTGGAGTTATTTAGTCCATTTTTAAAATCTATGTTTGTTGCACTTCTACTAGCAGTAGCTACAAACTCTCTTACTTTTTTACTAGAAAATAGACTAAAAAGTCGTGCTATTGCTACTACTTTTATGACTGTAACCTTAGCAGGAATATTTTTTATTCCTGTGATGTACTGTATCTTTTCTTTTGCAAACTACTTTAAACAGTTTGATCAAAAGCTTGTAATGGACTTTTTTAAAAATATAAGATCATGGGTAGAGAATATGTCAAATGATTTTATATTTTTAAAAGAGCAATTAAATCAAATCTTAGAAAAAATTGATGTGGGAAAACTAGTAGAAAACATCATATCAATAGGAGCGTATCTTGGAAGAAACTCTGCATCTTTTATGATGGATATGGTTATGATACTTATATTTTTCTTCTTTTTTACATACTATGCTAGTAGTTTATCTAAATATATCAAAGGCTTATTACCCATAAAAAAAGATGACTCTGTAATACTGTTTCATGAATCATCAAATGTAATGACAGTAGTTCTATACTCTATTTTAGTAACAGCAGTTTTTGAGGGCTTTTTATTTGGTTTTTTCTTGACATTTTATAGATATGATGGACTTTTATTTGGAGTATTGTATGGGTTTGCTTCTTTAATTCCTGTAGTTGGTGGAATAGTTATGTGGTTGCCTGTGGCTATTTATGAAGCAATGACAAACTCTGTGACAAACGGTATCATAATAGGTGTATACTCTGTACTTATGATATCAATATTTGCAGATACGTTTGCTAAGCCAATAATCATAAAATACATCAATCAAAAGATAGTAAGAAGCCCTACTAAGATAAATGAAATTTTGATTTTCTTCTCTATTGTAGCAGGGTTATCAACCTTTGGTTTTTGGGGTATGATTATAGGTCCTGCTACTGTCACTTTTTTCATCTCAATTATGCATTTACTAAAGCAATATTCAGATGAATACAAAGAGCAAATAAACAGCTAATTTATCTACTCATCTCCACTTTCACACTCACCTTGAAATGTAGAGATACCATAATCTAGGTTTGAAACTTGCTTAAAGCCTAAATCTTGCATAATCCTTTGACAATATGCTGATCTACTACCACTAAGACAGTAAACAACTACTGGAGTATCTTTTTTATCATCAATTTGATCTAATGCTTGATAAAAAGAAGTAGTAGGAATAAGATAGTCAGTACCTTTAATTCTTTGAGAAACCCACTCCATCCACTCTCTTGTATCTACAAGATTGAATTTTACAAAACCTAACTCTCTAGCTTCAAGAAGTGACTCTAACTCCACTGCATTTATCTCATCTTTTTTAAGCAACTCTTCACACTCTTCTTTAGTTAAACCTCTTGAATGAGTTGCAATAGCATCATGCATATCTTCTTGTTTTGCTACAGTTGAAGCGAATGAAGAAGTACAGAAAATACCACAATGGCAATGACCTTGAGATGGAATCTCATCTTCTAGTGCAGGAGTACATGGACAAAGTCTATTATCTGCTTTTTTTTGTTCTTCTTTTGTATCGCCTACAACCATAAAACATGGACAGTATCTTTTACCATATATCATTTTGTTTCTTGTAAGACCCATCTGAATTGATTCATTTACTTCATCATTTGGGTTATACTCAAAACCAAATCTTTCAACTACTTTATTGGTAAACTGTTTTGTTAATTCTAATTGAGTTTGATACTCTTCACTTTCTATATCTATTTTTTTTATCATCTATAAAATCCTGTTAATATTTTTTAAAAACAGAATCTTAGTATAAGTAATATTAATTTGTCTACTCTATTTTACTTCTATAAACTCTTTAAAGATATCTGCTATATCACCCTTTGATGTAAGCTCGATATTTTCGTGCTTTGAAAAATCTAAAAGTTTTTGACTTTTTACCTCATCTAGATGATTTATAGTCTTATATCCCATAGACCAATTTGGGAAATACCTGCCTTGCTCATCATCTTCAATTAGCTCTATGATATTATTGTGTCTTTCATCACCTTTAATCTTTTCAAAAAGTTCTAGAACATCATCTCTACTACCCTCCAAACACTGAAGAAAACTTCTTCCTTTTTTTATCAAAAGACCTGTAATGGATTTTTTTGAGTTGTTGATTCTTGACTTTTCTAATAGCTTCTCTAAATCTTCATCTGTAAAATCTACAGTGGCATTGCTTAGATACATTATTCGATACATTTTACCCCTTTTATGTATTTTTATTATTGTATGATAGCTTAAGTTTTATCAAGATATGTTTTGGTTCAAGCTGTAATATTCACTTTAACAAATTGTAAGTTTAGATTTCAATACATCATATGTTTTGGTTCAAGTCAGAACTTTAGAAAAACAACAAGAGTATTTTAAAGAATTTCAATACATCATATGTTTTGGTTCAAGGATTACATCAAAACTATTTACAAACTCTATATCTTCTTTTATAAATGCTGTGCATATTAGTTCAAAATATTTCATATTAACTCCTATACATATAATATCCTACATAATTTTAAAATTAAATAATAATCAATCAAACAACAACATATCATCATCTTTCTCAAAGAAATTATCATATATCAGATATGTACATACTGTAAATATTAAAAGTTCCATTCCCTTCCTTTTGTTTCTTTATAAAAAGTTTACTATACTTACTAGACAATATAATGTCTGAAAATAAACTAGGAAAAACATATGAAAAAACATGACTACGACAAGATACTTTATAGACTCACAAACATTTGGCAACGCCTAAGAGAAGGTG
>JASMTK010000045.1:0-17638 GCA_041694355.1 Arcobacteraceae bacterium
AGAACTTTCCTGATATGCAAATAAGTGCAAAGACATTAGGAAATGGTCCACCTGTTAAAAAGCCTATTGAAATTAGAGTTAGTGGTAAAGACACAAATAGACTTTTTACTATCGCATCACAAATCAAACAAGAGTTAAATACTATTTCAGGGGTAAAAAATATTGTAGATGACTGGGGACTAAAAAGTAAAAAGCTTGTAGTAAATATAGATGAGGCAAAAGCACTAAAAGAGCAAATCTCAAATCTAGATATTGCACTTTCTTTACAAAGTGCTATGAGTGGTTATAAAGTGACTACTTATAGACAAAACGATGAATTAATACCTATAGTTTTAAGACTAAATGAAACTTCAAGAAATGATATAGATAGATTAAAATCAATAAACGTATATTCTCAAAAAAGTGGGAAAAATATACCTCTATCACAGGTTGCTAGTGTTGATGTGGTTTATGAAGACTCTAAAATTATTAGAAGAGATAGACTTAAGACTATAACTGTTGCAGCAAATATAACAGCAAATGCAAATGCTTTGGATATATTTGAAAAAATCACACCTTTTATGGAAGAGATTAAACAAGACTTTCCTCTTGGATATTATTATGAGTATGGAGGGGAGTATGAGGCCTCTGGAAAAGCAAATGAATCAATTATGAAAAATGTACCATTAACTTTTATGATTATAATAATACTTTTAGTTGCACAGTTTAACTCTATAAAGAAGCCTTTTATTATTTTACTTACTATTCCTTTAGGTGTTATTGGAGTTTTTATTGGGTTGTATGTGACAAATTCATATTTTGGATTTATGACACTTCTTGGAATTATCTCTTTAAGTGGAATTGTAATAAATAATGCAATCGTACTTTTAGAGCGAATTAAGCTAGAAAAAGATAGAACAAACAGTCATTACAAGGGGTTAGTAGAAGCTTGTGTAAGTAGATTTAGACCTATTATGCTAACAACTTTTACTACTATATTTGGACTAATACCTCTTTGGTATAGTGGTGGAGTTATGTGGGAGCCTATGGCTATTTCCATTATATTTGGATTGATGTTTGCTACTATGCTCACATTGGGTTTTCTACCTGTGTTATATGCAATAATGTATAAAGTTAAAAATTATAAGGATTGATATTAAATGCAAAAAAAGAATAAAAGTATCTCTTTAGTATTAGGAAGTGGAGGTGCTAGAGGATATGCTCATATTGGAGTTATAAAAGAGTTAGAAAAACAAGGGTATGAAATAAAGTCAATATCTGGCTCATCTATGGGTGCATTAGTTGGTGGATTGTATGCTTGTGGTAAACTAAAAGATTATGAAAAATGGGTTTTAAACTTTGATGTTATGGATGTTATAAAGCTAGTAGACTTCTCTTTTTCTGGAAATGGAATGATTAGTGCTGATAAGGTTTTTGATAAGATTGAAGAGATTGTTGAAGAAGATTTAAATATAGAAGATTTAGATATTCCTTTTACAGCCACTGCAACTGATATAATAAATAAAAAAGAAGTATGGATAAACAAAGGAAGTTTAAAAGACGCAATTAGAGCATCAATAGCAATACCTGCAATTTTTACACCAAAAGTAATAAACGGAAGAGTTTTATTTGATGGAGGTATTTTAAACCCTGTACCAATCTTACCAGCAGCTTCACACTTTGCAGATTTAGTGGTGGCTGTTAATCTAAATGAAGATATAAAAATGAAACAAAAATACAAAAGAATCTTCAAAAAGAAAAAGAGTATGTTAGGGGATAATGTAAATAAATTCCTAAGTAAAAGAATGGCAAAGAAGAAAAAAACTCTTTCATACTTTGAGATTTTAAACCTATCTATTGAGAGTATGCAAGATGTAATATCAAGACATCAGTTAGCAAGTCATAGACCTGATATGATGATAAATATCTCAAGTAATTGCTGTGATTTTTATGACTTTCATAAAGCAAAAGAGTTAATCTCTTATGGACAACACGTTACAAGAGATATTTTAAAAACTTATGAGGAGGATAATCACTAAACTTAGTGATTATCTCTTAAATATTTTGATATTATTTAATGTTTTTACGGCATAGATTGTAAGTATTGTTCCTATTACAATTGATATACTCAACTGCTCTTTTAAGAAAATCACACTAAATAAAATAGCAAAAAATGGTACTAAAAATATAAAACTACTAACTTCATTTGTTCCTAGCTTCTCAATTCCTATAAAGTATATACTAGTAGCAAAGGTTGTTGATACTATTGATAAACTAAGCATATTAAACCAAAAGATAAAATCAAACTTTTCAAATTCAATTTTTGGTATCTCCACAAAAAATAGAGTAACTAAAACTACTGTAAATATATACATATACAAAGTAAAAACCATAGGTGAGGTTTTTGTGATTTTTGAGCTTGTTATAGTTAGAAAAGGCCATAAAATAGATGCTAATAAAAAATATGTATTTTGAGGTGATAGTATTTGCTCAATTGAGAAACTAAATATATCAAGCATTATTAGAACACCAATAGCACCAATAATTATGGCAAAAATGTCTTTTCTTTCTATCTTTTTCCCAAATAGTAAAGCCATAATCAAAAAAGTATTTATTGGAATTAGTGTTGTTACTAAAGCACCACCTAAACTAGCAGTACCAAACTTTGTACCTAAGAAGTAGAACTTTATATAAACTATCATTATTATAGATGCAATAAAAGCTAAAAAGATACTTCTTAGGTTTATGTAGAAGTACTTTCTTGTGATTATTAAAACCGGTATTAAAGTAATAGAAGTGATTAAATTTCTAAAAAAAACAAGTTCGTATTCATTTATATATGAGCTTAAAACTTTTGCATTTACCCAAGATGCACCCCAGCCTGCCATTGCTAAGAACATTAGGAAATAAAAAAGATTTTTGTTTGTAATATTTGACATTAAAGACTATTTCAAAAGAGCAGAAGCTTATGCTTCTTTTGCTCTTTTTGAAGTTAAGATTAAAAGTACACCAATAACAGCTGCAATAAATGAAGCGGCAAATACTCCAAGTTTAACTGCTGCAATTGTTCCCTCATCAACAAATGCAAGGTGTGTAATAAATATAGACATAGTAAACCCAATACCTGCAATAAATCCTACTGCTAATATCTCACTCCATGAGATGTTTTCAGGTTTTTTTACAAGGTTTGTTTTATGAGCAATATATGTTAAACCTAAAATTCCCACAGGTTTACCAACAAGTAAACCAAATATAACACCTAAAACAATCATCAAGTTAGCACTTACAGTTGAAAAGTCTATTAAAACTCCAGCATTTGAAAATGCAAATAAAGGCATAATGAAAAAAGCAGATAATCCGTGTAAGTTATGTTCTAATCTTACTAAAGGGTTTTGAACCTTATCAAAATGGTATCCAATATTATCAAGAGCACTAAACTGTTTATGATTTAAAACAGGAATAGAGTCTATGTTTTTTTCAAAAGTATCAACAGAAGCTCTTGTCTGTTCTATGAACTTTGACTCATCAATTTTCGATCTAATAGGAATAGCAAAAGCAAGTAAAACCCCAGCAATCGTTGCGTGTATTCCAATAGCATGGATATAAATCCATAGAGCAATACCTAAAATCAAATAGGGTAAAAGCTTTGATACACCTTTTATATTTAAAGCCCAAATTGCAGCATATATAATTCCTGCGTGTAAAAAGTATTGTGTTTGAATATCACTTGTATAAACAGTTGCTACAACTAACACAGCACCTAAATCATCTACAACTGCTAAGGCAACTAAAAACAGCTTTAAAGCTGGATTTACTTTTTTCCCAAGTAGCATTAAGATACCAAGTGCAAATGCAATATCTGTAGCCATAGGAACACCAAAACCAAGAGGGTTATCTGGATTAAGTGCAACATAAATAAGTGCAGGAATAGCCATACCACCAACCGCAGCAACTAATGGAAAAGCAGCTTTGTTAACTGTAGATAATTCACCTATTAGCATCTCTCTTTTTATCTCTAATCCCACCATTAAGAAGAAAAGTGCCATAAGCCCATCATCAATCCAATAAGTCAATGTCATTGACATTGACATTTCACCTAATTTTACACCAAGTGGCATATGCCATAAGTCATAGTATGCTTGTCCCAAGCTAGAGTTTGCAACAATAACAGCTGCAACTGTAGCAAGAAATAAAATGATACCACTTAGAGCTTCTTTGTTTATAAACCTTTCTATTGCTATTATTGGTTTAATCATTGTTTTTCCTCATATAATACAAAAGACCAAATATCTACACTGAAATATAGGTAGATAGGTTAAATTTAGTAAACTAAATAGTCGTTACTAAGTTAAAGACATTACAGTTGACAATCAAATTGATATGACTAACTTTTTCTCCTTAGAGTTATAGAAATATAAACTCTCTTGGAAAGCATTTAGCGTTTAATTTGTAATAACTTACCCATAGGATGCAATAGAAAGATTTTTTATCTTTACTATCAATAGTTATGAGGCTGTAAGAATAAAATTAAACACTTAAAAGGTTTGTAAAATGTATTATGTAGGAATAGACATAGCTAAAAAGTTTCATATAGCAAGTATTCTTGATGAGAACAACAATATCATAAAAAAGAACTATAGAATTGAATCTGAGATTTCAGATTTTACTTTATTTGGTTCAATGTTATGTGAAATAGAACAAGATAAAAACAGTTTTATTATTGGTATGGAAGCAACAGGGCTTCTATTTGAAAACTTATATCTCTCTTTGAAAACTCAAGGTTTCAATGTGGTATTATTAAATCCATATCAAACTAACAGGTTTAGAGAAATGGATACAATGAAATATGTAAAGAATGACAATATAGACTCACAAATGATTGCAGCACTTTTAAAAAGTGGTAGGTACTCTAAAGCTTATGTTTCAGAAGAACTCTATCAATCTATAAAATCTTTATATCGTCACAAAGCTACTTTAATGGATGAAATGAAAAAAGCTAAAAGACAAGTAAGTACAACACTAGCTGTTGTATTCCCTGAATTTGAACAAATCATTAAAGATCCATTTAGTGTATCTGGTATGGCATTACTTGAAAAGTATCCAACTGCTAAGCATTATAAACATGCTAGTGGTGAAAGAATACTAAAAGTGTTCCGTAATATAAAAGGAAATAACTTTAATCTTGAAAAAGCAAATGAATTACTAAATTTAGCAATAACATCTATTTATCAAGGTAATGCCAAAGAGGAACGTGCATATGTAATTTTATCTAATCTTAGAAGAATCAAATTCTTGAAAGAAGAGATAATAAACTGTGAATCACAAATGAGTGAACTTTTAGATGATACAAATAAAGAGTTAGATGAATCTATCTCAAAAGATGATGAAGTATATATCTCTCAACTTGTCGATAATTTACGTTCTATTGATGGAGTCTCTGATAAAACTATCTTTGCCATTCTTAGTGAATGTGGTGATATAAATAGATTCAAAGATGCAAAAGCATTTATTGGTTATCTTGGATTATATCCAACTCTCTACCAATCTGGTAATTCTACCAAATATGGTAAATTAGCCAAGCGTGGTGCTAGGTTAGCAAAAATGGCTATATATCAAGCTTCTATTGCTGCTATTAGGCATAATGATGAACTAAAAAAACTCTATCTTGATAAGAAATCAAGTGGTAGGGCTTCAAAAGAGTGTGTTATTGTTGTTGCTAGAAAACTAGCAAAAATTATATATGCAATATATAAATACAATACTCCATATAACCCAATTAGAGTTTTTAGTTCCAAAACCAGTTTAAGTCATTGATATTTGATTGACAATGTAATGTTAAATAACCCACTAACAACCATTTAGTCCAACTTCATTTAACAATTGTTGGCATCAGTATTATTAGTATTTGACGAAACTTATGTTTCATCTTTAAAACACTTGTTAAACAAAATATTTTAAGTGCTCAGAAGATGAAACCAAAGAAGATTGTATTCTTCTTTAGTTCTTTTAAAATTTATTGTTAATAAACTATTGTCTTTTTAAAATTCACCTTTCGTTTAAGCTATCTCTTATAGGATGGCTTTTTTGTAAACAGTTAGGACAAATACCTTTTATAATGATATTGTCAATTTCATATCCTTTTAAATCTAAATGTAAATCATCGTGAATACACTCGATTTTTGAACACTCCGTACAAATAAAGTGAGAATGTCTATTTTTTTGAATCTCAAAATATCTTTTTTTGTCATTTGATTCAAAAGAGTTTATTATATTCTCTTCTTCAAATTTTGTTATGTTTCTATAAAAGGTTGCTTTATCCATTGATAAGTCATCCTTGATATCTTCATAACAAAGAGGTTTTTTAGAACTAACTAGGGTTTCTAATATAGCTTTCCTAGCAGTGGTTAATTTTATATTTTTTTCTTGTGTTATATTTTCAATATTCATAACAAAAATTATACCTTTTTTTATTTAAAGTATTTTTAGCTTTTTTATTATTTACAACTAAGTTGCATTAAAGAAAAAATTTAATAAGATTCCAAATGCAACTAAATTGCAAATGCAATAATTAATAACAAGGGATTATTATGAAAAAAGTATTAATAGGATTGGCATTAGTATCTAGTTATATTTTTGCGAAAAGTGTAACTGTAAGTATATTACCACAAGAATATTTTGTAAATCAAATAGCAAAGGATAAAATAGATGTTAATGTGATGGTTCAACCTGGATTTTCACCTGCAACTTATGAACCTAAAACATCTCAGATGAGAGATTTATCTAAGAGTGATGCATACTTTTCTATTGGCGTACCTTTTGAAAAGGTTTGGTTAGATAAGTTTAAAAATGCAAATAAGAATATGCTTGTAGTAGATACTACAAAGGGTATTAAAAAGCTTGAAATGGAAAAACATGAACATCACGATGAGCACGAAGATCATCATGACGAACATAAAGAACATGACCACGAGAAAGAACATCACGATGAGCATGAAGATCATGCCCACGAGAAAGAACATGATGAGCATAACGAACATAATGATCACGAAGAACATGCTCATGAACATACAGGGTTAGATCCACACGTATGGTTAGACCCAATGTTAGTAAAAGTTCAAGTAAAAAATATATATGAAGCTTTAGTTAAAATTGATTCTGCAAATAAAGAGTTTTATCTAAACAACTATAGAGATTTTATTGCTAAAATAGAAAAGTTAAATAACAACTTAGAAAATATTCTACATCCTTATGAACATGAAGCATTTATGGTATTTCACCCATCTTGGGGATACTTTGCAAAAAGATACTACTTAGAACAAATAGCTATTGAAGTTCAAGGAAAAGAGCCAAAACCAGCTCAGTTAGTAGAGTTAGTAGAAGAAGCAAAACTTCATAGTATTAAAATAGTTTTTGTATCACCTCAGTTTTCAAAAAATGGAGCAGAAGTAATATCTAAAAGTATAGATGGAAATACTGCTGTTATAAATCCTTTATCAAAAAACTGGGATGAGAATTTAATAAAAGTAGCAAAAGAGATAGCAAAAAGTTATAAATGATAAGATTTTTTATATTACTATTAATAGTAAAAAGCACCCTTCTTGGGTGTACTTTATGTTCTGTATACTCACCTAAAACCCACGTTTCTTCTAAAATAGAAGCAAATAAAACTCACATTAAAAGTGCAAAAATAAACTGGACCTTTGCCAAAGAATTCACAAAAGAGCTTTTAACTGTTTATGATACAAATCTAAATGAAACCTTTGATAAAAAAGAGTTAGAGGTGATTGAAGATGCACTATTAGCTTACATCGTTCCAAAAGATTATCTTACTTTTATTAGTTATGGTGAACAAATAAGTGAACTATCTGATAAAATTATTGTAAAAGAGAGTAAGTTTAGCTTTGAAGATGGAATTTTAAAGCTTGATTATACACTTGATTTAAATTATAAGATAAGAGATGGCTATAGATTATATCTAGAAATTTATGATAGTGCTGGATATTTTCTAATGGTATTTAATCAAAAAAGACAGTTATTAAAAATTCCATATCAAATAAATAAAGATGTAGCATATAATGCAGTTACTTATGTAATAAAAGCACCAAGTTTAAATAAAACAGGTGAAAAAGTAGACTATTTAACTCCTTCTATGAAAGAAAAAAAACAGAGTGAAAATAAAAATTTAATTGAAAAATCACTTGAAGAAGAGAAAAAAGTAAAAGAGCAAGAGCCAACTTTACTTGAAGAGTTTGTTAAAAAAATTAAACAAAATTTGATAAAAATTGAAGAGGGTAATGATAAGTTTGCATTAATTTTTTTACTTTTTGCATCATTTGTTTATGGAATAGTGCATGCAATGGGTCCAGGTCACGGAAAGGCTTTGGCATTTTCATACTTTAGTGCCCAAAAAAGTTCTTATGTTCAAGCCTTTTTCATCTCCCTTGCAACTGCTTTTATTCATATAGTTGGAGCATTGATTTTAGTAGTTGTCTCTATTTTTATTTTACAAAGTGTGTTAAATAGCTTTTTAGATGATTCTATTACATATATAACGCAAGTTAGTGCAATACTTATTATGTTGTTATCGATTTTCATACTTTACAGGAAACTAAAAAAGAAATCTTGTGCTTGTAGTGCTTGTAACTCAAATACGACTCAACCACTATTTTCTACAACTGCTACAAAGGATTTCAATTTTGTAAAAAATAGAAAAAATAGTAAAATACATTTTGATAATAGAAGTAGAAGAAAACAAGATTTAATTTTTGTATTAACAGCTGGTATTATTCCTTGTCCAGGTACTGTGGTACTTTTTGTATATGCATTTATTTTAAAGACATATTTCTCTGTGATCTTAGCAAGCATTGCTATTAGTTTAGGGATGGGACTTGTGATTTTTGCATCATCATTTTTAGGTGTTTCAGTAAATAAAGTATCCTCAAAATCAACAAAACTTGTAAATATTGTGGAGATATTAGCTCCAATTTTTATGTTTATTCTTGGGTTATTACTTCTATTAAATGCAGATTTACTATAAGGCTTATAATGATAGATTTTATCTCAGTTTTAAGACAAAATATTCCTAGGTTTTCAAAGGTTTTAGAAGTAGGAAGTAAAAAAGGTGAAGATTTACAACTACTTCATGAATATTTTGAAGTAGTTGCAAGTGAAGATGATAAAAACAAAACTAGATATTTAAAAGACGAATACATAGATATTAGAGTTATTTTACTTGACTATTTTACACTTGATACCCATAAAAAGTTTGATGCAATTTTTTCAAGAAATATATATGATGAACTATCTTTGAGTGATTTAAATATAGTTTTAAAAAATCAATCTAAAATATTAAATACAAAAGGCTATATTTTTCATATTTTTGATTCAAAAAAAGTAGATGAAAATGAAGTTTTAACTTTAGTAAATGAAAATTTTGAAATTATAGAGTCAAAAAGTGATAAAGAAGAGTTTTATTTCATAGCAAGGCTTCTTTAAGAAGAGTAAAATCACTCTTCTAGTTTTCTAAACTCATTTATAATCTCTTCAATAGGTTCAGTCCCAACAGAAATTCTAAGTAAATCAATAGGAAGACCTATTTTATCCAAGAACTCATTTCCCTCTTTTGATTGGATTAAATCCCAGTGAGCTAAATAAGTATATGGCATAAGAAGTGTAAACTCAGTACCCAAACTAGGTCCTTTTGCAAAGTTTAGTTTGTCATACACCTCTTTAAAAGGTTTGTTAAAAGTAACAGAGATAATACCTGTAAGGCTATTGTCATCTATCATTGTTTGAGAGTAGTTATCTTTGTTCTCTTCATTTAAACAGTAAAAAACTTTATCTATGTAAGAACACTTTTCAAAATAAGCAGCTAAAGCTTTTGTATTTGAACCTATCTTTTTCACTCTACTTTCATAATCTTTTATTTGTAGTGCTAATCTTTGTTTATCTTTTATATAAACTGGATCACAATGTTTGAAAAACTCTGTTGTCATATGTGATAGGGTATTTCTTTTATTTAAAATAATTGCACCCATTAAAACATCAGCATTTCCACAAGCAAATTTAGTAAGTGATTCTACAAAAATATCTGCGTAATCTTCTAAGTTTAGATTATAAGGTGTTGCAAAAGTTGTATCTATAATTAAAGGTATATTATACTCATCACATAACTTTCTTAATCTTTTTATATCTACAGTTTTTAAAAGTGGGTTTGTTGGAACTTCTGTGATAATAGCACTAACTTTTAAGCCATTTGTTTTTAAATACTCTTCAAGTAAATCAAGATTTAAAATATCAGGAAATACTTTTGATTCTTGATAGTGGTGATTTACAATATTCATAGTATCTAAATAAAGCCAACCAAACTGAACTAAAACAGTTCTTCCATTATGAGCTTGAATAGAGTTGATACCTCTTACAACTGAATAAATAGCATTCATTCCAGATGGTGCTAAACAGATTTTATCTTTTGGTTGATTATATGCACTAGCAAGTGTGTCTATGATAATACCATGGGCTTTTGACTCTTCTTCAAGCTCTTCTTCTTGTATACTATCAATCAACCCCAATTCAAAAAGATATTTCTCTGCAAGTCTTGAAGATAGATTACAACCTACGTGTTGAATATAGCTTAAAACTCTTTGTAATTGAGAAGTGTTTTTTTGAACTAAAATAACACCAAAAGATTCATCTACTTCAAGCTTGTTGTTTATATAGTATTTATCACTTACAAGCTTTACAGCTTTTTGTGAACTAAGAACTACTACTTCATATTCATCACTTACATGATATTTATTTTTGATATAAAGTCCAAGCTGTTTTAAATAAGGATGAAGTACAAATCTTGGATAACCACTTTTAATGATTTCGCATATTTCGGGTGTTTGCATCTCGTAATCAATCACATCTTGTAAATAGGGCATGGATACAGATACCCCATGTACATTGTTTACAGGGAGAGTTTCCCCTGTGGGAATGTGATTAAAATAGTTATTGCTCATTCTTTACTCTTTTTTATTATTTTACTGCTTGTTTTATATCTTCTATTAAATCTTGAGTATCTTCTAATCCTATAGAAAATCTAACAGTTCCCTCAGCTATTCCAATAGCTTCTAACTCTTCTTTACTAAATGAGGCATGGGAAATTTTAGCAGGTATCTCTACTCTTGAATCTGGGCTTCCAAATGAACACTTCTCTCCAAAAACTTTTGTATTTTCTATAAATTTTTCAGCTAATTCAAGAGATTCAAAATCAGCACAAAATAGTCCAGGGATATAATCCATCTGCTTTCTAGCAAGTTCATATTGTGGATGTGACTCAAGTGCTGGATGAGTTACTTTTGTAATATATGGTTGCTCTTCTAAAAACTTGGCAATCTGTATAGATACTCTTTCATGCTCTTTCATTCTAACTTTTAAAGTTGGAATACCAAGTGAGATTAGATATACATCCATAGGGTTTTGACTTCTACCATGAGCATTTGCATAGTAGTGTATTTCATCTGCAAGCTCTTTTGTTTTTGCTACAATAGCACCAGCAACTACTGCACCATGACCTGAAACATATTTTGTTGTTGAAAATAGTGAAAAATCAGCCCCAAGTTCAAGTGGTCTTTGACTTATAAATGTGGCAAGTGAGTTATCAACTGCAAATAGCGCATTGTGTTTATGAGATAAGTTTGCTATTGATTCTAAGTCAATTATCTTAAGTCCTGGATTAGTAGGACTTTCACATAAAACTAAATCAATAGGATTGTTTTGTAAAATATCTTCAAGATTCTCTGCTTCTAAAAAGTTAGCATAATGTACAGTAATATCATACTTATCTTTAAATACTTTTAGTAATCTATTTGTTCCCCCATAGCAGTCAGCTTCAACTAAAATATGAGAATTTGCTCTTAAAACTGTTTCAAATAAAAGTGCAACAGAGGCAATACCTGTATGTGTACAAACACATCCAGCACCATTTTCAACATCAGTAAATAGGTTTTCTAGCATCTCTCTTGTGGGATTGTCACTTCTTGTATAATCATAAATTTTATCACCATCTTGCTTTTTTAAATCAAATGTCCCTGTGTTGTAAATAGGGAAGTGTGAAGCACCTGCAATATCTTCAAAAGGTGCGTATGAAGCTATATGGCTTATAGATGTCTCAATACTTTTTTTCATAATAATCCTAATACTTTTTTCAAGATTATATCGAAGTTAATTTAAGAGAAAATATATAGTTAATTTAATTATAAATAATACTTATATAGATGAAAATAGGATAAAATTTATCTTGTTTTACAGATTCTTTTGTTACTGTAATTATATTTAAGAACAATTATTATAAAAGAGAAAATATATGAAATTAGATGAATTAGAAGTAAATATTGATTATTTTGAATTTGATGAGAGTTTATATCAAAAGTTAGATGCAACACCTCTTTTAAATCCCAAGTTGGTTTCTTTCAACAAACAAGCTTGTGATTTAATAGATTTAGATTATAAGGAGTGTGAGACGCAAGAGTTTTTAGACTTTATGAATGGGAAAAAACTTTTAAGAAACTCAACTCCTTACTCTATGGTTTATGCAGGTCATCAGTTTGGCTACTTTGTACCACAACTTGGTGATGGAAGAGCTATAAACTTAGGAAGCATAAATAACTGGCACTTACAAACAAAAGGTTCAGGTCTTACAAAATACTCAAGACAAGGTGATGGAAGAGCAGTTCTTAGATCTTCTATTAGAGAGTATATTATGAGTGAAGCTATGCACTCTTTAGGAATACCAACTACAAGAGCCTTAGCTATTATAGACTCAGAATCATTTACCCATAGAGAGTGGGAAAGTGAGTCTTGCTCTATAGTTATGAGACTTTCACCTTCTTGGATAAGAATAGGAACTTTCGAGTTTTTTGCAAGAACTAATAACGCTAAAGCAAATATAACTCAACTTGCAGATTATGTGATAAATCAGTCATATCCTCACTTAAAAAATGAGCAAAACAGATATCAAAAGATGTTTTATGAGTTAGTTGATAGAAGTAGTGAACTTGTAGCTTATTGGCAAGCATATGGTTTTATGCATGGAGTTTTAAATACTGATAACTTCTCTATGGCAGGTCTTACTATTGATTATGGGCCTTATGCTTTTATGGATTATTTTGATAAAAACTGTATTTGTAATCATACTGATAGTGAAGGGCGATATTCTTATAATAATCAACCATATGTAGCAAGATGGAACTTGATGGTTTTTGCAAATGCAATGGGCAGTATAATAGATGAAGAGAAAGCTATAGAGTATTTACACGCATTTTTACCACAACATGAAAATGTATATTTAAATCTTATGAACAAAAGATTAGGATTAGATGGTTCTAAAAGTAGTGATAATAATGCCTCTTTAATAAAAGAGTTATTAGGAAGTTTAGAAAGTTCACAGATGGATTATAATGTATTTTTCTATAGACTTACAAAACTAGATAGTTTTGATAATCTAAGTAGTATTAGTGATATTGCTGTTTTTAGAGAGCCTTTAATAAAATGGTTTGAGTCTTATAAAAATGTATGCCAGAAAGAAGAAAGTAGTTTTGAGAAAAGACAAAAGATTATGAAAAGAGTAAATCCTAAATATACTATCAAAAACTATATGCTTCAAGAAGCAATAGAAAAAGCCCATGAAGAAGATTATAGTTTAGTAAATGACTTACTTAAAATTGCTCAAAATCCTTTTGATGAACACAAAGAGTTTGAGAGATATTCAAATCCTACACCACAAGAGTTAGCAAATTTAAGATTGTCTTGTTCTTCTTAGATTAGAAAAACTTATATCTCTTCATTATATATTAAGATATATAACGTTAATATTTTAAAACGCTATATATCTAACTATATAATGAAAAGGAATACCTTATGTACAAATTAATAATCTCATTTTTATTATTTGTTTCTACAATTTATGCAAGTAGTATTAATATTGCAGTTGCAGCAAATGTAAGTTATGCGATTGATGAACTAATAAAAAAGTTTAATAAAACAAATCCAAATATAAAAGTAAGAGTAAACCTTGCAAGTAGTGGAAAACTAACTGCACAGATAAAAAACAATGCTCCTTTTGATATTTTTATGTCAGCAAATATGAAATATCCTAATAATCTATATAAAAGTGGTTTTGCTACTACAAAACCAGTTATTTATGCAAAAGGAGCATTAGCTTTACTTAGCTCTAAAAAAAGAGAGTTTACAAATAATCTAGCTTTTTTAAAAGAGGATGAAATAACAAAAATAGCAGTAGCAAACCCAAAAACAGCACCTTATGGAGTAGCTACTATTGAAGCTTTGAAAACTGCAAAATTATATGAGAGTTTGAAACAAAAGTTTGTTTATGGAGAGTCCATCTCTCAAACTGTTACATATACTCTATTGGCTACTGATATTGGTTTTATTGCAAAGTCATCACTATATAGTTCAAAAATGGAAAGATTTAAAAAAGATGAAAATTGGGTTGATATAAATCCAGATTTATATACACCAATAAATCAAGGAGTAGTAGTATTAAAAAATGCAAAAGATGGTGCAGAACTATTTTATGATTTTATACTAAGTAAAGAAGCAAAGAAGATATTTAAAAAGTATGGGTATTTGTTACCATAAATTGATTATTTTTTAGTTGAGTAAATGCCAAAGTCTCTATATTGTCAGACTTTGGCATTTTTTTTGGAATTAATCTGACTAACAGTCGGATTTTAAAAAGATTTTAAGTTTAACTAAAATATAATCTGACTGTTATTTAACCGACGGTCGGTCAATGTTATTTTTATTGTGATAAGAAAGGATAAACAATGAGTCGAAGAAAAGTTGACAAAGCTGAAAAAAGAAGGGAAGTTGCCTTTTCTTGTTATGACTTAATTCATGAAGTTGGTATGAAAAATATCACTGTAGCACAAGTTGCAAAAACAGCAGGTATTGGTAAGGGTACTGTTTATGAGTATTTTGAAAACAAAGAGGATATTATTTTTGAGATTATAAATATTCATATAGAAAACTACCATAATCAATTTTTAGAGACTATTAAAGAAGTAAAAACTACAAGGGAAAAAATAAGGCATTTTTTTAGATTTGTTTTAGACAATAGCCAAGAGAATTTAAAAAAATTTAATGGATATAAAGAGTATCTATCTGTTGTTTTATCTGATGAAAATAGTGCTATGAAAGATTTTAATTGTGATGCTAATGACTTTTTTAAAAATGAGTTAAAAAAAGTTATCTTAGAAGGTGTAAATAATGGTGAACTAATTCCAGAAGCATTAGAGTTATCAGATGGACTTTTAGTTTTTGAAAAGGGTTTAGTTTTATTAAAAATGAGTGAGAATGATTATGATGTATATGAAGAGTTTGATAAGTTTATAAATACAATATTTAAATTAATAGAGGTGAAAAAATGATTCCACAAAAATTTAGAAATGTAGTATTTGCATTATTTATGTCATTTTTAATGACTTTTATAATGAGTATGATAATTACATTAATTAACTTAGGCTTTGTAGATGATTTTTTTATTAAATGGTTTGAAGCATTTATAAAAGCTTTTGTATTTGCATTTCCAATAGTTTTTGTAGTTGCTCCAATAGTTCATAAATTAACAAATAAATTAATAATTAAGGAAAAATAATGATAAGAAAAGTTTTATTACTAGTGGCATTTTTAAATATATATGCTTTTGCAATGGGTAAGGGCCCTTCTTTAGTAGAGACTGTAATCTTACAAAAACAAGAAGTGAACCCATTACAAGAGTTTGTAGGTACATTAAATTTTAATACAAAATCGACACTTGCTGCACAAAATTCAGGTGCAATAAAAAACCTATATTTTGAAGTTGGTGATGAGGTGAAAAAAGGTAAAATTTTAGTTCAAATTGATGATGATTTGCTAAATGCACAAATTAATGCAGCTATTGCAAATTTGGAAAATGCAAAACAAAAAAGAGTTAATGCAACTAGAGATTTAAACAGATATAAAAAACTTTTGCAATCAAAATCTATAACACAAAAAGAGTTTGATGATGCACTATTAGCTTCAAATACTGCAAATAGTAGTGTAAAAGCTTTAGAGGCTAAGCTAAAAGAGTTAAAAATCCAAAGGTATAAAAAAAGAGTTCAAGTTCCATTTAGCGGTGTAGTTGTTGAAAGATATGTTGATGTCGGTGAGTGGGTAAATGCAGGTAGCAAAATCGCAAAGGTAATTGATCCAAAGAGATTAAAAATAACTTTTAGTATTCCTTATTCAATTGTAAAAGGAATAAAAAAAGGTCAAGATTATGATATTAAAGTTGGTGATGAGTTTATAAAAGCAAAACTAAATGCAATTATTCCAAGTGGAGATAAACTAACTAGAACATTTCCTGTTGAGTTTAAAGCAAAGGTTAAAGATAGTTTTGTATTTGATAATCAAGAAGCAACGGTAAAACTACCAAAAAATGCAAAAATGATGGCTTTAGTATTACCAAGGGATGCGGTTATTAAAAGATTTAATAAAAGAGTAGTATTTGAAGTAACAAAGGATAATACAGCCAAAATGATTCCTGTACAAATTATAGGTTTTATGGGAAAAAAAGTTGCAGTACAAAGTCCTATGCTAAAAGAGGGAATGCAAATAGTTGAAAAGGGAAATGAAAGAGTATTTCCTAAATCTAAAGTAAAAGTTATAAACAAGCAAAAAGATTAGGAGAATAGATGGATTTAATTAAATTTTCCATAAAAAACCCTGTAACTATTATAGTATCTGTTTTAATAGTACTTATTTTTGGTTTCATATCATTAAATAATTTACCATATCAATTAACCCCATCAGTTACAAAGCCAGAGATTAAAGTTACTACAGTTTGGCCAGGTGCAACTCCCTATGAAATTGAAAGGGAGATTATTGAAGAGCAAGAAGACGCCTTAAAGAGCTTAAATAATTTAATTGAGTATGAGTCCTCTTCAAAAGATAATTCAGGTGAGATTACATTAACTTTTAAATTAGGTACAGATTTAAGAGCAGCACTTCAAGATGTAACAAATAAATTAAATGAGGTTAGTTCCTATCCAAGTAATGCCGAAGAACCTGTAATAGAAACAGCTAGTGCTAGTCCTGTTATTTGGATGATGTTACAAACTTTAGAAGATAACGAACGTCATGTGGATGAGTATAAAACATACTTTGACAATGAAATAAAACCAGTTATTAAAAGAGTAAATGGTGTAGCTGGGACTATGAGTGGTGGTGGTCGAGACCAAGAGATGCAAATCGAGTTTGATACTACGAAACTTGCCTCATATGGACTTACTATTTCACAAGTTATAAATACACTTCAAACAGAAAATGTGGATGTATCAGCAGGTGTACAAAATCTAGATAGAAGAGCTTACAGAATTAGAACAGTTAGTAAGTTTACTTCAACAGAAGATATAGAAAATGTAATCTTAATCTCAAATAGAGATCAAAGAGTTAGAGTAAAAGATATTGCTAAAGTGAACTTTGGATATGAAACACCAAGTACAGTAGCAATGTTCTTAGGTAAAGATGGTATTTTCTTAGGAGTTCAGCCAAGTTCAGATGCAAATGTTGTAAAACTTACAAATGATGTTGAAAAGGTAGTAAATGAGTTAAATGAAACAACTTTAAAAGA
>JASMTK010000046.1:0-8372 GCA_041694355.1 Arcobacteraceae bacterium
ACAGTATTATATTTTAAAATTTTTTGAGGATTAAGTTTTATGATAAGTTGGATGCAAAAACATAAAAAATGGCTTGTTATTACTATTTGGATAAGTACTATTGCTTTTGTTGGTGCTGGTTTTGTAGGCTGGGGTTCATTTGATTATGGGAAAGAAGGTGGAGTTGTTGCTGTAGTAGGCGATAGAGAAGTATCAGTTGAGGAGTATCAACAAGAGTATTCAGATTTATACGGACAGTATTCAAGACTTTTTGGAAGTAATTTCAATAAAGAGATGGCTGAACAATTAAATCTAAAAGATGTTGCTTACAAACAAGTTTTACAAAAAAATCTTATTTTATCGTATGGTGATTCACTAGGTTTAGATGTAACTGATGAGGATGTTGCTAAAGAGTTAGTTAAGTATGAAGCATTTTTAAAAAATGGAAAGTTTGATAAGCAGACATATGTAAAGGTTTTAAACCAAAACAGAACAACACCTGCTGAGTTTGAAGCATCAATACAAAGAAATATTTTATTAAGAAAAGTTCAAGAGCTTTTTGAGACTTCTTCTAATAAACAAGAGATTAAAAACTTAAATCAACTACTATTTGTACAAGATGATATCTCAATGGAAGTATTAAAGCTTTCAGAAATCACAGTAAATCCTAAAGAAGAGGATATTAAGAAATATTGGGAAGAGAATAAAAATGCATATATGTCAGATGTAAAGTATGTAGTTGAAACTTCAAAAGTTAAATTACAAGATTCAAATCCATCAGAAGATGAGATAGCAAAACATTATGAATTATTTAAATTAGATTATAGAAAAGATGATGGAAAGGTAAAGACTTTAGCTGAAGCTAGAGATGATATTATCAAAGATTTAGATAAAAAACTTACTAAAAAAGATGCTTTAAAACAGTATATACAAGTAAAAAAAGGTGACCTTAAATTAGACTCTAAAGGTACATATACTGTTGAAGATCTACCTTTTAATCAACAAAATAAGCAAGTTATAACTTCTTCTAAGATTGGTTCTGTTAACAAACCATTTTTCCAAGACAATTCATTTGTAATTACAAAAGTTTTACAAAAGATTGACTCTAAGCCACTTGAGTATGTAAATGCAAAACAAATGGCAAGAGAAGATTATATCTTTGCTAAGAGAAAAAACAAACTAGAAGAGAAAGCTTCTAAAAATTTATCTTCATTTAAAGGTGTAAATGTTAAAGGTGTTACTAGAGAATCAGTTAATAAAATAACACTTTTAAGACCGCAAGAAGCAGCTAAGTTTTTAAATGAATTATTCTCTTCTACTCAAAAAGAGGGATATATAAATTTAGGTGACAAAGTTGTTTTATATAGAGTTAATGATTCAAAATTAGGTGAGTATGTAGAGGCTAGAAACGAGTCAGTAAAATCTACATTAAAGCAGTTAAAAGAACAAGAACTTATGACTAACTTAATTAAAAATCTAGAAAATAATTACGAAATTCAATCTTCGATAGAAGTAAAGGACAAGTAAATTGAGTAATACAACCTTAGCAATAGATATTGGTTCTTCTAATATAACAGCTATAATTGCAAAGCATGACTTAGAATTTAACATAAATATTTTAGGTGCTGGGACTCAAAATAGTGAGGGTGTTAATAAAGGCTTAATAATAAATATTGAGGAAGCATCTAAAGCAATTAAAAATGCTGTTACATTAGCAAAGAAAAGTACAACAGAGACTATTGAAAATTCCGTAGTCTCTATTTCAGGTAGTTATACTAAAAGTATAAGAAGTTCAGGTTCTGTAAATGTTCCAAATGGATTGATTACAGAAACTGAAATAAACCAAGTAATGCAAATGGCATTATATAATGCAACTATTGTTCCAGAATATGAAGTGGTTCATGTAATCCCAATATTCTTTAAGGTTGATGATTCTGTTGATGTGGACAATCCTTTGAATATGAATGGTTCAAGATTGGAAGTATCTGTATTTATTATTACAGCAAAAAGAACTGCTCTTACAAATATAAAATCTGCACTTAAAGCCTCAGGTGTAGATATGTCTACATTTGTACTAAATGGTTATGCATCTGCTATTTCAGTACTTGACAATCAACAAAAAAGATTTGGAACAACTGTTATTAATATGGGTGCAACAACTACTGAGTTTGTTTGCTATAAGGGTAACTCTTTAGTTTATAATGGATTTATTCCAGTTGGTTCAAACCATATTACAAATGACCTATCTGTTATGTTACATACACCTCCAGCAGCTGCGGAGAAAATAAAAACAGAATATGGCTCTTTAACAAAAGATTATACTCCAAACAATGATTTAGGAGTAACAAAAGTTAAAATACCAAGAATAGGTGATGAGGATACTAATTCAGAGGTTGCTCTTGATTATATACAAACAATAATCCATGCAAGAGTAGAAGAGGTAATAGTATTAGTAAAAAATGAGCTTAAAAAAAGTGGTATTTTAGACAATGTTGGTTCAGGGGTAGTTATTACAGGTGGAATGTCTGATTTAGAGGGAATAAAACCTTTAGCAGAAAAAGTTTTTGAGGGTATTCCAATATCTGTATCAAGTCCAAGAATTATAAAAAATGGATTGATAAATTTTGATGATGCTGGTATGTCTACAGTTGTTGGACTTTTAGAGTTTGCTTTAGGAAAATCAAGAAGCTATGAACTTGATTCAAGTAAGCAACTTATCAAACCTCTTAATAAAGAGAATAAAATTGAGAATAAAACAGTTAATAACGCAAGTGTAAGACAAAACGAAAATGAAGCTCCTTCAAACGAACCTAAACTAGAATCATTAGAGGAGCTAAGAGATTCTTCAGACGTGTTAACACCACTTAAAAAAGATAAGAAAAAGGGTGTTTCTAAGTTCTGGAGTAAAATTTCGGAGTGGTTTTAATGGATAATTTATTTAAGGTGGATGATATCAAAGAAGAAATGCCAAATAAAGTACTATCGGATAATGTAGCTAAAATTTCAGTAATTGGAATTGGTGGTGGTGGTTGTAATATGATTGACCACATGATAAAAGAGGGTTCAAGAAAGGTAGATTTAATTGCTGCTAACACTGACCTTCAAGTATTACATATATCACAAGCACCAAAGAAGATACAACTTGGAGTTAAGCTAACAAAAGGTCTTGGTGCAGGAATGAAACCTGAAATAGGTCGAGATTCTGCCGTTGAAAGTTATGAAGAAGTAAAATCAGCTCTAAAGGGTGCTGATATTGTATTTATTGCTGCTGGACTTGGTGGTGGTACTGGTACAGGTGCTGCTGCAATAGTTGCCAAAGCTGCAAAAGAAGTGGGTGCTTTAACTGTATCTGTTGTAACTAAACCTTTTACTTGGGAAGGTAAAAAAAGAGCAGGGCTTGCTAGTTTAGGTTTAGAAGAGTTAAAAAAAGTTAGTGACTCTATAATAGTAGTACCAAATGATAGACTTCTTGAAATTATTGATGAAAATGTTGGTATGAAAGATGCCTTTAAAATTATTGATAATATATTATATCAAGCAGTAAATGGTATGTCAGAAGTTATTTTAAATCCTGGTAGTTCTGATATTAATACCGACTTTGCAGATGTTAAAACTATAATGCAACATAGAGGTATGGCTCTAATGGGTATTGGTAAAGCAAAAGGTGAGGGTGCTGCACAAAAGGCTCTTGAAGATGCTATTGAATCACCTCTATTAGACAAGATGTCTTTAAATGGTGCAAAAGGTATCCTAATTCACTTCAATATTCACCCACAAGTTTCATTACTAGCTATTAATAATGTTATGGGTGGAATTCATGAAAGAGTTGATGCAAATGTTGAGATTATCTTTGGTACAACATCAGATAGAACTTTAGAAAAAGATGAAGTTAAAATCACTATTGTTGCAACAGGGTTTGAATCAAAAGATGATGAGGATCAAGGCTTAGATGATGATGAGTTTGATGAAGAAGGTAAAAAAGGTATGTCTTCTGATGATGAGAATTATTTAGATATTCCACCTCTTATGAGAGATTACGTAGTTAAGTACCAATTTTAGTTTATGAAAAAGAGGCTAATCCTCTTTTTCTACTATAACAATGTCAAAAGAGGTGTTTTTTACTACTAAAGCTTTAGTATCTGGTACTACTGCAAGATTATTTATATTCTTGATTTTTGCTTTGTAGGTTTTAACCTCTTCTTCTAATCTTTCTATTTTTTTATTAAGTTGTAATATTATATCAACCCCAGCTAAATTTACTCCTAACTCTCTTGTAAGAGTTAAAACATACCTAATGTGATCAATATCTTTTTGTGAATAGAGTCTAATCTTTCCATTAGTTCTTGATGGTTTTATTATTCCCTCTCTCTCATATTGTCTTAGAGTTTGAGGGTGTATATTTAAAATCTCAGCAACTGCTGAGATTAGATAAACAGGTTCAACATAACTCTTTGTTTCCATATCTTCCTCCTATTTTATTCAGGAAGTTTGTCTTTCAACATTTCAATTAGATCTTCATCTAAATCGTCAATTTTAGGTAAAATGATATTTGCTTTTAGATGTAAATCACCTTTTAGTTTTGTTTTTCTATTTAAAGCTCCTAACTCTTTTACTCTAAACTTTTGATACTGTTTAGTGTTTTGTGGAACTTTTAATGTTATGTCTTTATGTATTGTACTTATTTGAACTTTACCACCAAATAAAGCTGTTTTTAGTGGTACATCAAATGTTTTAATAAGCGTATCCCCATCTCTTTCATACTCAGGTGAAGATGCTACATTTATTTTTAGAATAAGATCACCTCTTTGTCCATTATATGACTTGCCTTTTCCTTTTGCTCTAATCTTTTGACCATCATTTATTCCCTCAGGAATTTTAATATCAAATGATTCATTATTTAGTGAAACGTGTTGTTTCCCTCCTAAAATAGCAACATTAAAAGGAATAGTGATCTGTGCATTAGTATCTAAATCTGGCTCATCAAAACCGCCAAATCCTCCAAATCCACCTTGTGAGAAGCCTCCAGCACCAAAGCCTCCACCTGCACCAAACATCTGTCTTAAGATTTCATCTAAATCAACATTTGAACCTTGTCCTCTAGCGAAATCGTGGAAATTTTGACCTCCAAACATAGAATCACCAAATTGATCGTATTGTTGTTTTTTCTCTGGATCACTTAAAACCTCATAAGCAGCGTTAATTTCCTTGAACTTCTCTTCTGCTTCTGGCTCTTTATTTACGTCAGGGTGATATTTTCTAGCTAATTTTCTATATGCTTTTTTAATTTCACTAATAGATGCATTTTCATTTACTTCTAATGTCTCATATAAACTTTTTGCCATATTCTCTTCCTATTTAAATAATAATTGTTAAGATGTATTTAAGTAAATATTATAACATAAAGTTGAGTCTAAGTCAATCAACCTTTTGTATGAAATTGGCACTATTAATTGAAAATATGTTACTATATTGAGTCTATTAAGCTTAGACTATACTAGATTTTGGATAAAAAATGTTTGAAAAAGATGAATGGACTCAAGAGGAGTTTCTGAAAAATAAAAAAATTTTAAACAATAAAGGGCTTGATGTAGTTTTAGTTGATACTATATTAAAGCCTATAAAAGGTATAGATAGTGTAAAATATAATCCTTTTGAATTAGCTAAATACAAAGAGGGAACAGTCTTTGTATTTTATTGTGATACTGGAAAAACAACTAAAGAGAGAATTAGTTTCTATAAGAAGAAATTACCCTCTTATAAATGTGTAAGTCTAAAAGGTGGTAGAGGTTATTGGAGACCAAATTTGAAAATATAAATATGAAAAAATATGACTATGTAATAATAGGAGCAGGTATTGCAGGTTGTAGTACAGCTTATTTTTTATCAAAATACTCAAAGTCAGTTTTACTAATTGATAAAAATAGTGATATTGCTTATGGAGCAAGTGGTGCAGCAGGTGCTTTTTTATCGCCACTTCTTGGAAAACCAAATGGATTAAAAGAGCTTGTAAATACTGCTTTAAGTTTTTCTACGCAGTTTTATAAAACAAACTTTCCATCTTATATTACAAACTGTGGAACTTGTAGAATCCCAAAAGACGATAAGGATGAGCAGAAGTTTAAATCTTATGAAGAGTATATGGATTTTGAATATGAAAAGTATGAGAATGGATACTTTTTTTCTATTGGTTCAGTTGTGGATTCATATAGTATTTGTAAAGAGTTATCAAAGGATGTTGATAAACTATTAAGTTATGAGGTTGAGAATATCTCAAAAGAAGATGATATATGGTCTATAAATAGTCATATACAAGCTAAAAATTTAATCCTAACAACTGGTGCAAATATAGATTTAATACAAGAAAAGTATTTTAACATACGTGCTGTATGGGGACAAAGAATAAACATACACTCATCTACAAATACAAAGATAAACTATCATAAAGCTTGCTCTTTATCAAAAGCGAAAAAAACATCACAAGAGAACAAATACTTTTTATCAATAGGAGCAACTCATCATCGTTTTCAAGAAGATATGAGTGATACTAGCTATGATTTAAGAAAAAAAGATAATAGTTTTATCTCTCACAATAAGCTTACAAAAGATATTATTCATAATGATACAGAAGAGTTATTAAAACTTGCAAATGAGATAAAAACTTTAAAAGATGTAGAGGTTTTAGATGTTAAAATAGGTGCAAGAGCTTCTAGTGTTGATTATTTTCCTATGCTAGGGCAACTAGTTGACTCTAAAACAAGTATAGAGAAATATCCTCATATTGTAAACGGAAGTTTTATAAAAGAGGAAAATTTAAATATGATTGATAATCTTTTTGTTTTAAATGGAGTAGGGGGAAGAGGTTATGTTCTTTCACCTTATTTAGCAAATTTGTTAGTAGAGTTTATTATAAATAAAGAGCCTTTAATAAGTGTAATCACTACACATAGGTTGTTTAAAAGATGGGCAAAAAGATTGAAAAATAAAGGAAATACAAAATGAATATAAAAAATGCTTTAAAACTTGCTTTTTTAGGTGTTATTGGATTTGGATTATTAGTATATTTAACAGCTCCTCAAAAACCAAAACCACAAAATACAAAAACAAATAAAGAGTTGACATATAATACAACACCTGATTATGTGGAGATTATTGGTGAGAGTAATTATGTTAAAAGAGAGGATTATCTAAAAAAGAGTGAGCCTAGTTATATAGTTATTTTAAATCATGATGCATTAGCTGTTTTTGATAAATTAGATGAATATACAAACAAAAATATTCTATTTGTTGCTAATATCTCTAGTGCTCCTTGGTTGATTAAAAAACTTGCTGTTGATAAGGAATTAGAGAAACTATATTCAAAATCAGAGTATAAGATAATAAATGATTCAAGTGGAGATTTTGTAAACTCACTTGGACTAAAAGATACTAGACAAAATTCTTATAGTATTTATAAAGTAACAAAAGAGGGTAAAATAGTAAAATTCATCGCTGGAACAGTGAAGAAAAATGCTTTACAAGAGGGAATTACAAAAGAGGAAAAAGAGGCTATACTACTTGATGTAGTTGGGAAATTAAATAAGTTTTAGTAGGTGAAAATATCACTTACTATAACTTTTCATAATATTTACAAGTTCATCCATTTTTGCCATAGCTTCAGCGTCATTTTTTGTATTTTTTATTTCATTTACTAAATGACCTTTTGCGAAATGTTCCACATAAGAATTTATCATCCCATTTACAGCACCTTTTATGGCTGTTAATTGTCTTATAACTTCATAAGGGTCAAGATGTTCATCTTGGCAGTCAATATCATTTTCTAATTTTTTCTTTACAGAGTTAACTTGTCCTTGAATTCTATTAATTCGGTTAATTAGTTTTTTGTTTTCTATATCACATTGGTACATTTAAATCCTTCTATAAAATACAGTTTGTATGGTTTTTTATACTTTTTGTTGTATCTACTTGAATAAGCACATGGTTAAAACCTTGATACTTTAGTTTTTCTTCTATCTTTGAAGTGATTTTCTCTATCTCTTCTAGGGTTGTTGATAGATTTTCTAAAACAATATGAAATGAGATAAAGTTATGTTTTGAACTTGGTTTAGAGATATGTAAATCATGATATTCGATAACATTTTCATCATCTAATATAATCTTATCTAAACTCTGTTTTGAAATATCAGTGATATTCATATCCATTAAAGATAAGAAGCTTTTTCTAAGAAGTGGATATGAATGAAACAGAATATAAATACTAAATAAAATAGTTAGTATTGAGTCTATATAGTAAACTTCAAAAAAGTATATAAATAGACCAGCAAAAACAACTGCAACTGATATAAGTGCATCACTTAGCATATGTAAATAGGCTGATTTAATATTTGCATCTTCAT
>JASMTK010000047.1:0-5370 GCA_041694355.1 Arcobacteraceae bacterium
TTTAGTAAGTAGCCTTGTTGTAAATAACAAAGTTAGAGGCTAAATCTTTAAGTTCAGCTTTGATGCTTTCTTGAAGTTCTAAATTGTTAATGTCATCTAAAACATCACAAATTTTATTTGCAATAATTTCAAACTCTTTTTCCTTCATACCTCTTGTTGTTAATGCAGCACTTCCTACTCTTATCCCACTTGTTACAAATGGACTTCTTGTCTCTCCTGGTACTGTATTCTTATTTACAGTAATCCCTGCATTTCCTAGTGCTGCATCTGCATCTTTACCTGAAAAATCCTTATCTAAAAAACTTACTAATACTAAGTGATTATCTGTTCCACCACTTACTATATCATATCCTCTTGATACTAATACTTCACCTAGCTTTTTAGCATTTGCTTTTACTTGCTTTGCATACTCTTTCCATTGTGGATCTAAAACCTCTTTAAATGCTACTGCTTTTGCTGCCATTACATGAACTAATGGTCCACCTTGTAGTCCTGGGAATATTGCTGAGTTTATCTTCTTTGCTATATCCTCATCATTTGTCATTATTAGACCACCTCTTGGTCCTCTTAATGTTTTATGTGTAGTTGTTGTTACTACATCTGCATATGGAAATGGACTCATATGTTCACCTGCTGCTACTAATCCTGCAATATGTGCTATATCTGCAAGTAGTAATGCTCCTACTTCATTGGCTATTTCTCTAAACTTTGAAAAGTCAATCTCTCTTGCGTATGCTGAAGCTCCACATACTATAATCTTTGGTTGAGTAATTTTAGCAATTTCTAAAACTTTTTCATAGTTTATTCTACCATCTAACTCTACTCCATAGTAGAATGCAGAGTAGTTCTTACCTGAGAAACTTGGCTTTGAACCATGAGTTAAGTGTCCACCATGAGATAAATCCATACCTAAGATTTTATCACCTGCTTTTAATAATGCTGCATATACTGCACCATTTGCTTGAGATCCTGAGTGTGGTTGTACATTTGCGTAAGAGCAGTTAAATATTTCACAAGCTCTATTTATAGCTAATTGTTCAGCTTCATCAGCAAATTCACATCCACCATAATATCTTTTATATGGGTATCCTTCTGCATATTTGTTTGTAAATACTGATCCCATTGTTTCCATTACTGCTGCGCTTGTGAAGTTCTCACTTGCTATCATCTCTAAGTGATCTGTTTGTCTCTTTTGTTCTTTTACTACTAAATCATATATCTCTTTATCTGCTTGCTCTAAGCTTGCCTCTGTTATGTAGCTCATTGTTTTATCCTTTAACTTTATCTTATAAATTGAATACTTTTTGATTTTGAAAAAGTATAGCAAAAATCTAAAAACTACTCAATCCAAATATTGCTTTTTATAGTTATTTAAAGTGTTATTTTTATTAGAGTTAAAAAGAAATTATAGTAAAATTATTATATTAAGTTATTTTGAAAGAAGTTTTATGTCAATACTAAATGATAGTAGAAAATTACAAGAGGAACTTGACTTAAGATATGAGTATGAAAATACCATTCATACTAATAACCTTGTTTCTAAAACTGACATCTACGGAAACATCAAATATGTAAATGATGAGTTTTGTGAAATCACAGGATATTCAAGAGAAGAGTTAATAGGTCAAAATCACAGGATTTTAAAACCAAAAGAGACAAAAAGTGAAAACTACAAACCACTTTGGGAAGCTATTTCAAATGGTGATACTTACCGTGGAATAGTAAGAAATATAGCCAAAAATGGAAAAGAGATATACCTTAGTTCTACAATCTCCCCTGTTTTTAATAATAAAAATGAAATCATAGAGTATGTTGCTATTAGATTTAATGTAACAAGTGAGATTTTACTAAAAAAAGAGTTACAACTACAAAACAGAAAACTAAAACAGGCTTATCATATAGCAAAAATCGCAACTTGGGAGTATGACACAAAAACAAAAGTAGCAAAGTTATCAGATGAAGTTTTGGAAATACTGCAATTAGAAAAACATCCACTTGCAGTAAATTTTGATTTTTTAAGAGGTTTTGTTAGTGAAAATGATGATTTAGTAGTGTCAAGTTTTATCAAAAAACTTATTTTAAGTGATAAAATTGAACAGAAGGTTGAATGTAAAATAGTCACTCAAAATAATGAAACAAAATATCTCGAATGTCATGCTAAAAATATAAAAGATGAAAATATAATAATAGGTACAATTCAAGATATTACTGCTAGAAAAAAGAAAGATATTGAACTAAATAAAAAAGAAAGAATCATAAACCAACAATCAAAAATGGCAGTAATGGGTGAAATGATAGCAAATATCGCCCACCAATGGAAACAACCACTTTCTATGATAACTACGGGTGCAAGTGGAATAAAACTTCAAAAACAACTAGGAAGTTTAGAAGATAAAACTTTTTATGAAATAATTGATGACATTCAAAATTCTGCAAACTATTTATCTCATACAATTGATGATTTTAGAAACTTCTTTAAACCAAATAAGAGAAAAGAAGAGTTTTGTATAAAGCATACTTTTGATAAAACATATAAACTAATCAAATCACAATTTATCTCAAATAATATTGAAATAGTTTCAAATATAAAACCAATAAATATTTATACTTTTGAAAATGAGTTGTTACAAGTTTTACTAAATATAATAAAAAATGCAAAAGACGAACTTATCAAAAAAGATTACAAAAGATTGCTTTTTATTGATGTTTTAGAGTTTGAAGATGAACTTATAATAAAAATTAAAGATAATGCAGGTGGAATAAAAACTAAAAATATCTATAAAATCTTTGATGCATACTTTAGTACAAAAAAAGAGCAAGATGGCACTGGAATTGGTCTTTATATGAGTAAAGAGATTGTAGAAAAAAGTCTAAATGGAAATATACAAGTAACAAATGAGACTTATAAGTTTAAAAACCAAACCTACAAAGGTGCTTTGTTTACTATAAGCTTTCCTAAAAGATAGAAAAGTATTTTCTCTATCTTTCAAAAACCTTTGATACTCCACCTAAAAGAGAATCATTTCCTGCTTGATTTGTATTCTCTTCTGTGTCATGATTTGCATTTTGCAACACTCTATTTGCAAGTTTAGCAAATGGTTGTGATTGTAAATATACTGTTCCATGACCTTCCAATACTGCTAAAAATAGACTTTCCCCTCCAAATAGCATAGATTTTAATCCACCAGCTTTTTGAATATCATAATCAATGCCCTCTTCAAATGCCACTAAACATCCAGTATCAACAATAAGTTTTTCACCTGTTAACTTCTTTTCTACTACTGCTCCACCTGCGTGAATAAATGCATTTCCATCACCTTGTAAACTTTGAAGTATAAAACCCTCACCACCAAAAAGACCAGTACCTATTTTCTTTGAAAAAGAGATATCTATTTTTGTACCTCTTGCAGCACATAAAAATGAATCCTTTTGACAAATTAACTTATCTACTTTTGATAAATCAATAGGAATGATTTTACCAGGATAAGGTGCGTTAAAAGTCACTCTTTTTTTACCCTCACCTATATTTGTAAAATGTGTCATAAATAAAGACTCACCTGTTAGCATTCTTTTACCCATACTAAATGCTTTAGAGAAAAATCCCTCATCCATTTGTGAACCATCACCAGCCTTAGCTTGAAAATCAATACCATCATCCATCCAACACATAGCACCTGCTTCTGCTATTACTGTTTCATTTGGATCTAACTCAACCTCAACAGCTTGAATATCATTTCCTAAAATTTCATAATCAATCTCATGTGATTTCATAATATCCCTTTTTTTCTTACTTCACTTATTATACTTATTATTAGATAATAAAAAGAAAAAACAAAATCTTTATCAAAGTTTGAATCTTTTTGCGATAATATATCTGTTCACTAAAAAAGAAAGAAGAATTAGGAAGAATTATGATTGAAAGAAAAGGTTCGATACTTTCAGTAAGAGAAGATATCAAAGTTTTTGATTGTACTATTAGAGATGGTGGGTTAGTAAATAACTACCAATTTTCAGATGATTTTGTAAAAGCTCATTACAATGCTTGTTTAGAAGCGGGTGTTGACTATATGGAAATTGGGAAAAATGTATCACCAACTATAATGAGTGAAGAAGAGTATGGTCCATGGAACTTTTGTAAAGAAGAGGATATCAGAAGAATTGTAGGAAACAATGATACTAATATGAAAATTGCAGTAATGTCTGATGTTGGTAGATCTTTAAAAGAAGAGTTAAGACCAAAAGAAGAGTCAGTTGTAGATATGGTAAGAGTAGCAACGTATATTCATCAATTACCAGGTGCAATAGAATTAATAGAAGATGCCCACGCTAAAGGTTATGAAACAACTGTAAATATTATGGCTATTTCAAAATCATTTGACGATGAACTAGATGAAGTTTTAGCTCAATTAAGTAGAACAAATGTAGATGTAATATATATAGCTGATAGTTTTGGTTCATTCTACCCAGAACAAATTGTAAAACTAACTGAAAAATATTTAAAAGTAGCAGAATCTTGTGGAAAGAAAATAGGTATTCATGCTCACAATAATATACAACTTGCTTATGCAAATACTATTGAAGCTATGACTTATGGTGCAAGTTACTTAGATGTTACAGTTTCAGGTTTAGGTAGAGGTGCTGGTAACTGTGCTATGGAATTATTGATAGGTTTCTTAAAAAATCCAAAATATAAATTAATGCCAATTTTAAAATTTATTGAAGAGTATATAGTACCATTAGAAAAAGAGTTAGATTGGGGTTACTCAATACCTTATATGTTAACTGGACAATTAAATGAACATCCAAGAGCTGCTATGAAAGCTAGAGATGAAGAAAATACAGAATATAGAGAGTTTTATAGAGAACTACTAAAAGAATAACTACTCTAATCCAACCTAATTACTGGTTGGATTTGTCTAAAAAAACTAAATTTTAAAGTTTTTTACTATTTTTGAAGATTTTCAGACTAACTTAAAGTTAGTTTTCGCTACTATACTTAAATATGAAAGATGATTTAAAGTTCATCAACCGGCTAAGATTTATTGAAACAGAAACAAACTGCAGTAGAATTACCCTAAAGAACACTTTACTTTATATTTCATGATTACATTACACAATAAGGTATTTGCAATATGGCAGACTTAAAAAACGGAACAGTAAAATGGTTCAACGACGAAAAAGGTTTTGGATTTATTCAACCTGAAGATGGAAGCAAAGACGCATTTGTACACTATAGACAAGTTAACAACTCTGGATACGGAAGAGTTTCTTTAGAAGAAGGTCAAAAAGTATCATACGAAGTAGAGACTACTGACAAAGGTTTACAAGCTGTAAACGTTACAGTTTTATAATTCCATTTAGAAGAGTTTC
>JASMTK010000048.1:0-29937 GCA_041694355.1 Arcobacteraceae bacterium
TACTTAAAACAGTTAAAAAAAGTACAAAAGTTACATACTAAGATTTACAATTCAAGAAAAGACTATTTACATAAAATATCAAACGAGATAACCAATCAATATGATATTATCTGTCTTGAATCCTTGAATATAAAAGGTATGGTCAAAAACAAAAGATTATCCAAATCAATTAGTGATGTAGCTTGGAGTGAGTTTATGCGACAATTAGAGTATAAAGCTACCTGGAAAGGTAAAACCATCATCAAAATAGATAAATGGTTTCCATCTTCTCAAATATGCTCAAATTGTGGCTCTAGTACGGGTAAAAAACCACTTCATATAAGAAAGTTTGATTGTCCTCATTGTAATACAAAGAACATTGATAGAGATATAAACGCCTCTATCAACATAAGAAATTATGGATTAGGACAAACAGATAATAGAAATTCGGCAGGGACTGTCGATTATGCTTGTGGAGTATCCTCTAGTGGGGTTACAACTTCCTATGGAATTGTAACTAGCTATGATACTATGAAACAAGAAGCCCAATCGTCTTTAGCGATTGGGTAGTTCACCTGGGATATTTATTTTATATATCGTATCAAAAAAAGTAGGGGATATTTTCTTAAGGTATAAAAGAAACTTAAAAGAGGCAAATGAACACTTAGAAGAGAAAGTTAAAGAAAGAACAAAAGAGTTAGAAGCTTCAAAAGATAAGTTAAAACAAATGGCTTTAAAAGACTCTTTAACAGGACTTTACAATAGAAGATATTTTGAAACAGTGATTGAAGAACTTATGCAAGTATCAGTTAGAGACAATGCACCATTAAGTTTAATAATGCTTGATATTGATAGATTTAAGCGTATAAATGATTCGTATGGTCATGATATTGGTGATATTGTACTAAAAGAGTTAGCAAATAAGCTTATAGATACACTTAGACAAAGTGATGTTGTAACTAGAATAGGGGGAGAAGAGTTTGCTATAGTATTCCCAAATACAAACTTAGATAGTGCATATAAAACTAGTGAAAAAATAAGAAAGTCTATAGAAAATATGTCAATAAATATTAGAGATGAAGTCATAATAAGATTTACTATAAGTATTGGGGTTACACAGTTTGATAAAGATATTGATAAAAACTTGAATACAATACTAAAAAGAGCTGATCAAGCGATGTATAAGGCTAAAAATACAGGAAGAAATAGAGTAATTATTTATCATAAGGACTTAGTAAATTAAAGGCTTTGAAGCCTTTAATTTTTAGATTAATCCTAATTTATTTAAGAATAAAATGATAATAGCAATAGGTACAATATATCTAATAAGTATGTACCAAATATTAAATACAGTCTCATTTGTATGAGTTGTAAACTTATCTTTTAACATATCTTTATCTACAAAATATCCAAGGAAAATACAAGTCATAATAGCTGCAAGTGGCATCATAAATGATGAAGTCATAAAGTCCATCCAATCAAATGCATTCTTACCAAAGAATGTTAACTTTGCTCCATAAGCTTTTGACATTGATAATAAAGCAATAATCCCAAGACCATAAAAAATGCTACCACATATTATAGTAGCTTTTTTTCTACTAAACCCAAATCTTTCAATAAAGAATTTTAATGATGGTTCAATCATAGATACAGCTGATGTAATTCCTGCAAAGACTAAAGCAATAAAGAATGAAATAGCAATAACTTGTCCTAAAACTCCCCATTCTGAGAAAATTACAGGTAGTGAGATAAATACTAGTCCAGGTCCAGCTGCACTAGGTGCACCAGCTTCAAATAAAAATGAAAATATAATAAGTCCAGCAACTAATGCAATAGTTGTATCTAAAATAGCAACATAAAAAGAAGATTTTACAAAGTTTGCTTTTTTAGGTAAAGATGCAGAATAAGTCATAATAGTACCAACACCTAAAGATAAAGTGAAAAATGCTTGTCCTAATGCAGCTAAAAGTGCATCTGCATTTAATTTACTAAAATCAGGTGTGAACATAAAGCTAATAGCTTCTGAGAAAGCATCTAGTGTAAATGCATACATTAATAAACCAACTAATATAAGTCCTAAAAGAGGCATAAGTATTAAGTTTACTTTTTCAATTCCCTCTTTTATACCTTTTAAAACAATAAACACCACAGAACCAGCAATAAGTGTATGGTATACAGTTAAGTTTCCAATATCATCACTTATAAGCTTTTCAAAAGCTGCTCCTGCAGTTTTTGCATCAGTTGGTAAAGCTGTAAAAGAAGTAATAACGTAGTTTAAAATCCATCCTAAAACTACTGAGTAAAATGATAAAATAAGTAAACCACTTATAATCATAAATCCTGCAAACTTCCAATTTTCATTTTTTGATTTAGAAATTTTAATAAAGGACGTAGCAACATCTGATTGTGCATTTTGTCCGATAACAGCTTCAGCAAGAAATACTGTTAACCCAATAAATAAAATTGCAAGAAGGTAAACTAAAACAAAAGCTCCTCCTCCATACTCTCCTGTAATATATGGAAATTTCCATATATTTCCTAACCCCACAGCTGAACCAGCAGCTGCTAATATAAATCCAATTCTAGAAAAACTATTCAAGGTACCCCTTTAGTAAGATTTAGGTGTAATTATATTGTAATTAAATGAAACTTAAGTGAAATAAACGTATAAAATATAGCTTTTTTAGATAAATTATTGTAAATAATTCTAAAGGCTATATTTATATTGTATTAGTAGTCGTCTTGTATTGTAAGTGCTTTATCTAAAGAGTATTTTAAATCTTCGTCTAAATCCATATTTGATCTCATCCAGTTTAAGTATCCAGGATCTTCTTTTGCAACTTGTTTAATCTCTTTATTTTTATATTTACCAAATCTTAGAGTTTTTAGAAGTACAGGAGTTTTAGTAAGCTCTACAAGTTTTTCCATAGGGTTATAATCAGGGTAAACTTCTCTACATTTTTTTACTAGTTTTGATAAAAATAGTTTCATTACCAAAACATCACCAATAGCATCATGGGCTTTAATAGTTATTCCATGTTTTGCTGCTTCTTGCTCTTCTACTTTATATAATTCTAATGCGTATCTTAAATACTGTAATCTATGATAAGGCATTTTAGGAAATAGGTGTTTTGCACATCTTAATGTATCAATAAGTTGGAATTTATTAGTAAAACCCTCTTTTTCAATCATTCCCATATCAAAAGCTATATTGTGAGCAATTAGATAGTTCTCTTCAGTATTTAACTCTTCTAATCTTTTGTAAAAAGTAGTTTGAGTAGCTTCTGGTTTACCCTCAATCAAATCAGGAGTAATATTATGAACTTCCATCGCTTCTAGCTTTATCTCAACATCAGATGAACAAAACTCATCATAAGCTTCAACTTTTCCAGTTTGGTCAACTATCATAGCACCAAACTGAATAACTCTATCTTCCTCTTGATTTCCTGTTGTTTCTGTATCAAATAGCACATAGTGTGGCATTAAAAAAATATCCTTTTCTTTTTTATTATAAGATTAGCATTCCATCACCATAAGAGTAGAATCTATACTCTTCTTTTATGGCTTCGTTGTATATTTCAAGTGTTTTTTCTAAACCTAAAAAAGATGCAATAAGCATTATTAGTGTAGATTTAGGTAAGTGAAAGTTTGTTAGTAGATTGTCTACTTTGATTGGTTTATTTGCTGGATTTAAAAATAGGTCACATTCACCTTGTATTTTATTTGTTCTTGCATAGTACTCTACAGTTCTTGTAACAGTTGTACCAACTGCTAAAACATTTTTTGCTTTATCTAATGACTCTTTAGCTTTTGCATCAATTTCAAAATACTCACTATGCATTGGGTGATTTAAAATATCTTCTGAATCAACTGGTTTAAATGTACCAGCCCCCACATGAAGAGTTAAGTAGTTTACATCAAATTTATCATCTATTTTTTGAAGTAGTTCTTCTGTAAAGTGCAAAGATGCAGTAGGTGCTGCAACTGCACCATACTTTTTAGCAAATAGTGTTTGATAATCTTTTTCATCTTGCTTCTCATCTTCTCTATTCATATATGGAGGCAGTGGTAGGTGTCCTATTTTATTTAAAATTTCTACAAGTTCTAAAAACTCCAATGTTTTTTTATCTTTGAAAAACTTTACGACTCTACTACCATCTTCATTTAACTCTAACACTTCACATTTTAGGTTATTATCAAAAGTTAAAATAGTACCTTCTTTTACTCTACCTTTAGTCATTACAAGGTATCTGTTCATAAAAAGTGGTTTATTTAAAAGTAACTCTACTTTACCACCTGTACTTTTAGTACCAAATATTCTTGCTTTTATTACTTTTGTATCATTTAAAAATACTGAGGTATTATCTGGAATAAAGTCTAAAAGATTTTTAAATGTTGTATGAGTTATCTTATCTGTTTTTCTATCATAAACTAAAAGTTTTGCACTATCAGGAGGATTGACTGGATATTTTGCAATCAACTCCTGTGGTAATTTATAGTCATAACTAGAAGTTTTCAATGGATCTAACATCAATACTACTCTTCCTCATCTTCGATTTTACTAGCTGGGTTAAATACTTTTGCTATATAGATTGATACTCCATATAAGATAATAAGTGGACCAGCCATTAAAAACTGTGTTAATACATCAGGAGGAGTTAAAAGAGAAGCCATAATAAAGATAATAATTACAGCATATTTGAAAAAGTCTTTTAACATTCTATCATCAACTAAACCAATTTTTGCTAAGAAGAACGTAATTACAGGTAGTTCAAATGCAACTCCAAAACCAAATAATAGTTTTGTAAAAAATCCTACATATTTACCAATACTTGGAAGGACTGTAACAACAGCAGAACCAAAGTTTACTAAGAACTCAAATCCATAAGGTACAACTACCCAATATGCAAATGATGCACCAACTAAGAACATCAATGTTGCAAAAAATACAAATGGAACTACTAGTTTCTTTTCATGCTCATATAGTCCAGGTGCTAAAAACAGCCATAATTGCCAAAATATTACTGGTAATGAAAGTAAAAAACCTGAGAAAAATGCAACTTTTAAAGCTGTAAAGAATGTCTCTTGAATTTCCACAGCAACCATCTGTGAGTTTGGAGGAAGAACAGCTTCTACAGGAACCATCATCCAATCTAATATAGGTTCATAAAAGAAAAAACATATAAAAAACATCACAATTAGTGATGCTCCTGATACCATTAACCTTTTTCTAAGGTCTGCAATATGTGGTTTTAAATCTTCTAACATTAAGCGTTATCCTCTTTTTTATCTTCTTTTTCTTCATCAAAGTTTACTTTGAATTTGTTTGCTGCATTTTGCATAAACTCTTCATTTGAGTCTTCTACTGTTTTGTTGTTATCTTCTTTTGTTTCTTTAGATTTTTTCTTTTTCTTTTTTTTCTTTGAAAATGAAACTTTTTCATTTTCATCTTTTAGTGATTCAGGCTCTTCAGGAATCTCTTTTTTTGTTTTTGACTCCATATCATCGTTTATAATACTATCAAGACCTAAGTCTACTTTATTGTTGTCAAATGAAACAGTAGATTTAGCATCTTCAATTTGTGCTTTAAATTTACTTGCTTCACTTCTCATCTCATCCATATTAAGTTCATTGTCTAATGTAGATTTAGCGTCTTCAACACCTGATTTAAACTTCTTGATAAATTTAGCAATCTCTACCATAGCACTTGGTAACTTCTCAGGTCCTAGTGCAATAATTGCAATAACTGCAATTAGTAGGATTTCCATAAAACCCATTCCAAACATAGATAACTCCAATTAATAATTAAAGTTAGGATTTTACCTAAAATTTGATAAAATTTTGCAAAATATAAATTTAGAAGAATTAAAAAAAGGAAGAGAATGAAAATTATTATTTTATTAATAATTGGTTTTATTTTGTTTTTAATTGCAAAAAATTATAAAACAGAGAAATTCAAAAATATAAACTTAAAGTATAAAGAGAAGTTCGAGGGTAATCTTCTTGATCATGAAGCAGGTTTATTAGTAGCATTAATGGCAAAGGTTGCAAAAGCAGATGGAAAGGTTTGTGAGTTAGAAGCTGAGTTACTTAAACACACTTTTAATGACATCTCTAGTCACTTTGAAAATCAAGATGAGATTCGAGAAAAGTTAAAAAACTTATACACAGAAGAGAAAAAAAGTTTTGACAATACTATGGAAGTTTGTAAGAAACTATACTCTTTAACAAAATATGACTACTCAAAAAGAGTAAAAATAATGGAGTATTTGTTAAATCTTGCATTTATTGATAAGGACTTTTCAGATACAGAAAGAATGATTACAGAAGATATAGCAAATGCCTTAAAAATAAAAAAATTAGACTTTGAAAATTTGATAAATAACTTTAAAGCCTTCTATGAAAGTGCTGCAAAGCAAAATGCACTTAGCTTACAAAAAGCATATGAAATTTTAGGGTGTAATGAAAATGATGATAATTCAACAATTAAGAAAAAATATAGAACTTTAGTAAAAAAACACCACCCAGATATTATAGCTGGTCAAGGTGCAGAGCAAAATATCATAGATGAAGCAACTAAAAAACTTCAAGAGATAAATGAAGCTTATGAACTTATAAAAAAACACAGAGGTGAGTCTTAAGTGTTTGGTTTAGAAGATGATTATGAAGTATGTAATTGTAAAAACGTTACAATAAAAAATATAATAGACTCTATTGATAAAAATGATATAAAAAGTTTGGGGCAGCTGCAAACTCACACAAGAGCAGGAACAGAATGTAGATTCTGTATGTTTGAAGAGGGTGATTTTGGTGTTGTTAAAAAAAAGGTCTATTGTAAAGATATTTTAAACAATTATAAAAAGGAGAATTAATGGCAAAAAGTTTTCCTCACTCTTACGAGGTATGTAAGTGTAAGCATGTGACATTAGGGGAAGTTATTCACTCTATAAAGGAAAATGGTGCTAATTCATTGGATGAGATTGGTGAGATGACTGATGCAGGAACTTGCTGTAAATCATGTAAAAGTCCTGAAGATGATATTGGTGTGGAAAAGATGGAGTTGTATTTAACACAAATATTAAACAAATTCAAAAAATAATTTTTAAGAGTATAAATGAAAGAAGAATTAGTAGAAGAGATCAAAGAGTTATTAAAAGTTACAAAAAATGATACTATAGAGATAAACCCTAAATATCTGGATTATTTTGAAGCAGATGAACTTGAAGATATAAGAGACCAGCTTTTGGGAAGAAAAAAGAATATAAACAGCAATAATGTAGATTTTTTAGACGAACTTTATGAAAAAACAAAAAAAAATGAGTTATAATATAGTCTAATTATAAAGGATATAGTTTTGATTAATTGGAAAAATGTTAAAGAGCAATTAATAACTTTTTTACAAGAAGAAGTTAAAAAAGCCGGTTTACAAAAAGTTACAGTTGGACTATCGGGTGGACTTGACTCTGCTGTTGTAGCAGTGCTATGTAAAGAAGCTTTTGGTGATAATCTAAATTGTGTTTTAATGCCATCACAATTCTCTTCAGAAGCTTCAATAAATGATGCAAAAGAACTTTGTGAAAAGTTTGATATAGAGTATGAAACTATTAGTATAGAACCTATGGTTTCGGCATTTATAAATAATATGGAAGATGATAAGCTTAGAATTGGTAACTTTAGTGCAAGAATGAGAATGTCAGTACTTTATGATGTATCTTCAAGAGAAAAATCATTGGTTGTAGGTACTTCAAATAAAAGTGAGTTACTTTTAGGGTATGGAACTATTTTTGGTGATATTGCTTGTGCTATTAATCCTATTGGTGAAATATATAAAAGTGATGAGTATGAGTTTGCAAAGTATTTGAGTGTAACTGATGCTATTATAAATAAAGCTCCAAGTGCTGATCTTTGGGAAGGTCAAAGTGATGAGAATGAATTAGGTTATTCGTATAAGCAAATGGATGATGTTTTAAAACCAATGATTGATGAGAGTAAATCAAAAGAGGAACTTGAAAAGCTTGGTTTTGACAAAGACCTAATAAATATGTTAGAAAAAAGAATAAAAGCAAATGCCTTTAAGGGTAAATTACCTACAATAGCTAAAATCAATTGGAGTTAAGTTTATGAGAAAAAGAGAAGTTGCAATTTATAAAGCATCTTTAGACAATGACGAGTTAAACCAAATAAGAAGTGTTTTAGAGTCAAAAGATGATTTATCAAAAGTATTAGAGTTCGAAGAGAGTATGAAAGAGTTTATAGGTGCAAAGTATGCTATTGCAACAGCTACTTCAACTGCTGCAATTCACCTTGCCCTTAGTGCTATAAAGCTTAAAAGAGGTGATAAAATACTAATGTCTGTGAACTCTTTTGTTAACTTACCTGAATGTGTAAGGCATTTTGATGCTGAGCCTGTTTTTATTGATATTGATATGAAAGATATGAATATTGATGTGGATAAGTTTGAGCAAGCACTTGAAAAAAATAATTCTAAAAAACTAAGGGGTGCAATAATCACTTTTGTGGGTGGTCAGACACCTAATCTTGATAGAATTTATGAAATTGCACAAAAATATGGGATTATTCTTATTGAGGATTGTAGGTCATCTTTAGGTGCAACTTACAATGGTAAAAATGTAGGGAATTTAAAAGCTGATATGACTATTTTCTCTACAAATCCATCAAACTCAAAATATGCTATTTCAAGATCAGGTGTAATAGTAACTAACAATGAAGAGATTGCAACAAGAGCAAAACTTTTAAGAACTCATGCACTTACTACTACATACGACAATTTTGGTAACTTAGATTATGTTTATGATGTTGTAGATATTGGGCATAAATATGATTTATCAGAACTAGACGCAGCTTATGCTTTAGCTCAGTTAAACAAAACAAAAAAGTTTATCAAAAGAAGAAAAGAGATTGCTGCACTTTATGAAAAAAGGTTAACAGGGGTTAAGCACATAACTATTCCACCTCATAAAGATGAACATATCTTTACTCAATTTATCATAAAAATTTCAAGAAATAGAGATGCTTTTGCAAGAGAGTTAAAAAATAGGGGAGTTGCAACAGGACTAAACTATATTCCACTGCATTTATTATCATACTATAAAACAAAATACTCTATAAAAATTACAGAGTTTTCAAATGCACTTAATAACTATCAACAAATTTTATCTCTACCTATGTATGCAGGGCTTACAGATGAAGAGGTAAATTATGTTTGTGATCAAGTTATAGATGTAGCTTCAGAGTGGATATAAAATAGCTTGAAACAAAAATTTTATTTATGGGTAGAAGACTATCTTTTCTACCCAAATGCTTTTCAACAGCTTGTATCTTTTTTATTACTTCCTTTTACATTTATTTATATGCTTATTATCATGACAAAAAGAGCTATTGCTCAAGAGATCGAGTTTGGTATACCTATTATTTCAGTAGGAAATATTGTAGTTGGTGGAAGTGGTAAAACTCCTGTTACAATTGCATTAGCTTCAAAATATGAAAATGCTTGTGTAATTTTAAGAGGATATGGAAGAGAATCAAAAGGGATGTTTGTAGTATCTAAAAATGGGAAAATATTAGAGGATATAGAAACAAGTGGAGATGAAGCAAGACTTTTAGCAAATGCATTACCAAATGCAACTGTAATAGTAAGTGAAAATAGAGTCCAAGCAGTGAAAAAAGCAAAAGAGTTAGGTGCCAAAGTAATTTTCTTAGATGATGGTTTCTCTAAGTATCATATAAAAAAATTCAATATTTTATTAAGACCAAAAAAAGAACCAACAAATATTTTTTGTATACCAAGTGGTTGTTATAGAGAACCTAAAAGTTTTTACTTTTATGCAGATATTGAGTTAAAAGAAGATAGGGATTTTTATAGGAAAATTACAATAAAAAAAGACTACAAACCTGCTACTTTACCCTCAAAGGTTTTACTATTAACTGCTATATCAAAGCCTAAGAGACTACTTGAGTATTTACCCAAAAATACAAAAATGATAAGTTTTCCTGATCATTATAATTTTACAAAAGAAGATATTGCTAAAATTAAAAGTGAAAATAGAGATTATGCGATAGTTACTACAAGTAAAGATTTAGTAAAGCTAGAAAAATTTGATATTGATAATTTGTATTTGATGGATTTGGATATTGAATTTAGTGAAGATACAAGCTTTGAAGCTATGAACAACTATATCAAAGAGTATAACTAATTCTTATATAATTATAAATAGACTATAATTACTTTTTATTATCAAAAATAAAGGGGATTTGATGTTGAAAGTTATAAGTCTAGTTTTTATTACAGTTAATTTACTATTTGCATTTGATTATGAGTTGAAGCCTAAAAAAGTAGATGAACAGACTTGGTGTTTTTTAGGAAACCTTGAAGCACCTACTAAAAAAAATGGTGCTTTTATGTCAAACTTTTGTTACGTTAAAACTAATGATGGTTTTGTAGTTATTGATAGTGGTTCAAACTACAATCTTGCAAGACAAGCTTATGAAGAAATGTCAAAGATTGCAGATATACCAGTTGTGGCAGTTTTAAATACACATGGTCATGATGATCATTGGCTTGGTAATAGCTTTTATAAAGAGAATTTTAATAGTAAATTAATAGGAACAGCTAGCATTAATGAGCAAGTTGAACTAAATAAAAAGCCAAGAGTTTTAAAAGTTTTAAATAAAGAACAAAGTAAAAATACAAAATTAGTAAGTTTAGATGAAGTTATTAATACTACAACTACTAAAAGGTTTGGAGATAAAGAGTTTGTGTTAATTCCTGTAGGAGTGAAAGCTCATACTTCTGATGATCTTTTTGTTTACTTATCAACAGATGGGGTTTTATTTAGTGGTGATTTAGTAATGAATGGAAGAGTTACATCAAACAGAGATGGTTCTGTTATTGGTAGTTTAAAAGCTTTAGAGATGATTGAATCTAAGCAATGGGATACATTAGTTCCTGGACATGGGTTTGATACTTCAAAAACTGCAATAAACGAGACAAAGAGATACTTTACTTTATTGAAAGAAAGAGTTTTAGAAGCTATAGAAAATGGAGTAGGTGCTACAGATATCACAAAAGAGGTTAAACTAGAGGAGTTTAAAGATAAAGCTTTATATGATATGTTAAATTCAAGAAATGTTTTTGATGCGTATGGTGAATTGGAGTTTTATGGTGAGTGGTAATAAAAGGAGGGAAACCTCCTTTTAATCTTTTATCTCATCTAATCTTTTTTTCTTAAATTTTAGATAGTCAGTTATAATAGAGTGATTTCTAGCTGTCTTAGTAAAGTCCTCTTTTATAGTAATTTTTTTGATGATGTTTTCTATTGATTCTAGGTTTTTACTCTCTAGCTCTTCATCTAGCTTCGCATATTTATGAAGTAATGCATCTAAAGCAAAGTGATAGTTATATGCTAATTCACCTTTATCTGTTAAAGTTTTCTTTACAAAAACCCAATTATCAAAAATCTTTGTCCAAGATCTTCTTTGTTCACCAGTTTTACATAGGTTCATAATGATTGATTTGAATTTATATAAAGCAAAGTAGGCTTGATGACTACTCCAAAGTTCTTGAATCCACCAATCTTGGTATCTTGGAAAACCATTGAACTTTTTCTCTTCTTTTTTCTTATTATTCTCTTTTTTTACGAAGTTATTCTCTATATTTTTATACAATACACTAAAATGTAAAACAAGAATAGGTATTCTAAAGTTAAGTAGTTCGATTTCACCTAATTTTTCATCTTTACACTTTTTTAGATTACTTTCAAACTCTCTACGTATTTTACTTAATTCGTCTTTTAACTCTTTATGATCTCTTAGGTTTAATTCTAATGACTTTTCTGCAATATCAAAAAGCTCTTCATCCTCAAAATTTATTTCATTTGGTAACTCATCTAAAATCATCATAGCTTCTAATTTTTGATCATCAGCTCTTTCACTGTTATTTTGTATTCTACTATTTTGATTTTCGAAATATTTTTTTCTTTTTATTGCTTGTTCAAGTCTCTCTTTTTCTTCAAGTTCGTCTTGATCTTGTTTTATAAGTTCACTATACATCTCTTTGTGTTTAGTAAGTTTTTCTTGTGTCTCATCTAAGGAGTTTTCAGTTGAAGCAAATGCTAAGCGGGAAAGTCTATTTTCACCTGATTCGTGTTGAGAGATTTGTTTTTGAAGTATACTTACTCTTTGCTCTTCTTCTTTTATTAGTTCTTCTAAGGCTAAAACACTATTCATAAAAACTCCCATTTAAAAATTATTTTAAAAGTATTATATGATAGCGTAATTTACTTATTTTTTGTAGGGGTTAGCTTATAACTAAGGCTTTGCCTTAGTTATTTATAATATGTCCAACAAACTTTGACATATTATCAAGGATTTTAGAACCCTTTCTAAATCCTAATCCAGAAGCTTCGTAAGCATAGAATACTCCTGCTTGATATGAGTTGCCAGCTTCATCTTTTGGTAATTCCACATACTCTTGATAAACTGCTTTAAATCCTTCGTAGTTACCTTCTGTTTCTTCTTCAATAGTTCCATTTTCATTTATGATTTTAGTATTTGCTCCCTCTCTACCAAAACATCTTTTTTCAACTTGTTTTTTACCCTCTAAAGGTTCAAAAGATGTTTCAAGTAAAAGTGGATGCTCTGGGTATAAATCCCATAGAATTTTCATAAAACCTTTTGATTGAAACATCAAAGTATATGCTGGATTGAAAATAATTCCATTTCTATTTTTGATTATTTCTGTTAATATAAGTGCTAGTTCACTCTCATCAATAGCAATATCTTCCCAAGGGATAAGCTTAAACCAAAATTCATAACTTTTATCATGTGCAAAGATTCCATCATCACTAAACTCTACATTTTCTATATACTCAAAGTCAGTATTAAAGCCTGCTTCACTGGCTATATGCTGTAATAGTTTTGTAGTATTTTCGTCTTCTGCTGAAGTGCTAATAGATGAAAATAGTATTTTCCAACCTAAATCTTTATAATACTCTTCAAATTTTTCAACATCTGTATCAAGAGTAATAATTCTTTTGAAGTTGTCCTCTAATGCTTCATATAAATTATTAAATTGAGTTGCTTCATCTAAGTTATTTGCTTTTAAAAGTGCCCATTGAATAATTGCAGTTTCAAAAAGTGAAGTTGGTGTGTCTGCATTGAATTCAATAAGTTTAATAGGTTTATCATCAATACCACCAGCTAAATCAAATCTTGAATAAAGATGCCAATGAACATCATTCTCCCAAGACTCTTTTATGACTTCAACTAAATTAAATGGAATATTAAGTTCATGAAATAAGTCATTTTCTACAACATAATCACCGGCTTCACAAAACATATCATAAAGCTCATTTGTCGCTTCATAGTAAGCTTGTGCTTCATCTTCTGTGATCTCTACAACTTCATCTGAAATATATGAAGTATCATCTTCATCTGTATGCCAAACGAAACCTATTGATTCTAAATAGTCGTTTGTTAAAGGCTTTAGTTTTCTTAAATTCATTTTCTATCCACCAAATGATCTTCTACTAGAAGATTTACTACCAAAGAATGAACTAGATGATTTTTTTGCAGTGGATGAACTACTACCAAAAAATCCACTTTTTTTACTTGAACTTGTTTTACTACTTGAGCTTGCTGTATTTTTAAAAGAGCTTTGAGATCTACTGTAAGTTTGTGGTGATTTATACTGTGCTTTTCTTTGGTTTTGATAGTTTTGGTTATTAAATAGTTTATTACCTAACCAAGAACCAATCATAGCACCTGCGATTGATGAAAGTAAAACCCCACCAAGTCCCATACCACCGTTTGACATCTCTGGGTTTGTAAGAGCTGATGTTCCGTTGTCTATTTTTGCTTCTTCTTGTTTTACTAACTTCTGAATCTCTTCATCTGTTAAAATTCTTTCAGTTCCATCTGGTTTTCTTAAAACAATTGTTGTTTTTGAAGCAGGGAACTCATCTGCAATAACATATCCACCATTTTGAAGCTCCTCAATAACTACAAATGCATTTTGTTTTTGAGTAGCATTTGAGAATGCATCACTTTGACCTTGTTGCTGTTGGTTGTTGTTTGTACCATCTGTACATCCAACTAAACCTGTAACTAAAATAGCACCAAGTCCACCTACCATAGCATAATCTGAAATCTTTTTAATATGACTTTTTTTCTTCAAGTTTATAATCCTTTGCTCAATTATAATTTTGATAGTATATTACAAAATAGTTGCTATAAAGTTAATGAAAGTAAGTAAAGAATCTAAGCTTTAGCTTTTTTGTCTTTATAAAGTGAGTAGATAATCCCTAAGATTCCTAAGGTATCAAATGCAACTGTAAACCAAGCTTGATAAAAAAGAGCATAAGTTCCCCAACAAGACAGAGAAATAAAAAGCAGTCTTTTTACCTCATAATTGCTTTTAGCAATAGTTGCTAAAGTGGTTGTAACTCCTGCTATTACTAGTAATGCTCCTATAGGTTCTTGTAGTTTAAATAGTAAGTACAAAGTAAATACAGGCAAAAATAGTTTTACTACTTTTTCTATTTTGTTTAGTTCTAGACTACCTAGAAAAAATAGTATCGCTATTACTATTGATTGTAATGCACCGTGGATACCACCACTATAATATAAATCGGGAATTATAAAAGTTACTGCTAACCCTACAAAAAACTTTGATTTTGCAGGGTTGGTGTGAGACATACCAATAGCGTTTAATATAACTGATAAAGTTCCAATTATAGATAGGGTTAATGCACTCATTTATTCTTGTATATTCTCTTCTTTTTGTTTATAGCCTTTTGTAGCTATGATTTCTAAATAAAGCGTTGAGGCTTTTTGTGTAGAAGCTTCATCTATTGCTTTTGTAATATCTAAAAAATCTAATTTTTTTGGTTCTTCATCATTTAAAGCACTTTTACACTCAAATTTCCAAAAGTCCACTCCCTCAGGTAGTTTTTTTCTTTTTTCTCTTTTGATATATTTTCTAACTTCGTGTTTAATTGCTTCAATAATTCTATCTGGGTGTCTTTTCCCATCTTCAAGTTTAAATGTTTTTTTCAAATTTCCTCTTTTTTATAAAATATAATAGATAGTGTAGCTAAATTTTTATTTAAAAGAAGTTTGTAATAAATTTATTTAGAGTTTAATAGTAATTATCTGTCAAAAGTATTTAATTTATTATTAACTAATAATAACATAAGTTTATGTTAATTAGAATTATTGATATCTTAAAAGGAAAATAAAATGAATGTATCAGAAACAAGTAAAACTTACACAGGTTATGTAAATCAAACAAACTCTGTTTCTAAGAGTCAAAATAAAAATGAAGATTTTTCTACACTTCTTAGTTCTGTATCAAATAATGAAGAAAATAATACTAGTCAAAAAAAAGATTTATTAGATATTAAAGCATATAAGAACATGTCTAAAGAAGAAAAAACAGAAATAGCTAATAAACTTAAGGAAGTTTATGGAGAAGAAAAAGGAAAGTCTTATTCCCTTGCTTTAGACAATTCATCTAAATACAATGATATAAATATGCAAAATGCTGTATTTGATAATCTTTCTAAAATGTCATATTTAGATGGATTAGATTTTATATTAGATGTAAAATTAAGTACAAATAGCTATCTTTCAGGAAATGAGTTAAAAGCAAGTTATAGTATAAACTTAGATAAAAATGGACAAGTTGACTATGGAAGTGTAGATTCAAAAGATGTAGAAAATTATTTTAATAACATAAGCTCAGAAGAGTTTAAATATCTATTTTCAACTTTGAAAAGTTCTCATGAGTCATTAGCAAAAACTGTAGGAATAGAGCAATCCTCTAAATACTCAAAAGTATATGAGGGTATCTTATCTTCATATAACAGTTATGTAAATAGTGCTAAAAGTAAAGTTTTTTATGGATAATATTGATCTAAGTGATAAAAAAACACAAACAATAATAGTATTATTGTTTATAATAATTTGTTCTTATATTTATTTTTTATTTTTTCAAGAAGAAAAATATAAAATCAAAATCGTTAAAGAAGAAGTTCCTGTAACAGTTGAAAAAGTTAAAGAGGTTATCGTTTATAAAAATTGACAAAGATGATAAATCAAACTACAGTTTTGTTGGAATTGAAGGAAATGTGATGCTTCATTTTTAACTGGTATAAATAAAAATAACTTTTATCAATTTGATTTTCAAAATGGATACTGTTATATTACTTATAGCAAAATCGAATCAGACTTTTTAAAAAATATGAGAGAAGAAATTAAACCAGTTCATAAAATGAGTGAAGAAGAGTTTCAAACACTTCCTGAAAAAACACGAAAAAAAATATTAGAAAGAATAAAGAAGTTAGAAAAAGAAGAGTAGTTTTACTCTCCTTTCAACCCTTTTCTCATAGCTTCTACTACATCTTCACCTACTTTTTGTTTAGTGAAGTATTCAAAGGCTAAAACACCTTGAAAAAGAAGCATATCCTCCCCGTCTTTTATCTCACATCCATTCTCTTTTGCTAGTGCTAAAAATGGTGTGATTTTTCCATACACACAGTCAAAAGCAAAAGAAGCTTTTTTTAGGATTGGTTCTAGGATTTCTTTATCACATGGTAGGTATTCATCTTTTAATCCTGCACTTGTTGAGTTTACTACTAGATCATACTCTTCTGGTTTGAAATCATCCCATGAGTATGAAGTGATACCCTCAGCTTTAAAAAACTCTAGTTTTCCTGCACTTCTGTTTAATACTGTTACTTTGATACCTTTTTCCTGTAAGGCTAGGGCGATTGCTTTAGCTGTTCCTCCTGCTCCTAAAAGTAGTACATTTTTTACTTCACCAAAAGACTCTATTGCTTTTAGAAAGCCTGGTGCATCTGTGTTATAGGCTATCACCTTTCCATTTTCATTTATATATGTGTTTACTGCTTGGATTTTGTTTGCTAGTCCTCTTACTTCATCGGCATTTTTATATGCGAACTCTTTATGTGGAACTGTGATATTTGCTCCTTCATATGAGTTTTCTAAAAAAGTAGTTTTTACAGTTGCTCCATCTTCTAAGTGATGCTTTTCATAAACTCCATCATAGTTTAATGCTTCAAAACCTGCATTTTGCATTTGTGGTGATTTTGAGTGAGCTACTGGATTTCCAAATATTACAAATTTTTCTTGCATATAATTCCTTTATTTTTTTGCTATTAGATTAAATAGTGGGTACTCTTTATCATTTCTTTCATGTTTGAAAACTGTATCACAAGAGATTATTTCAAAACCTTGATTTTCAAAGATTTCACATACTTTTTCTTTTTCAAAACCAAAGTGTTCTACTCCATCGTTGTTGTGTTTTTTATGAAAACTTCCATCCTCTTTTTCCAAATCATTTATACAAACTATTGCATCTTTCTTTAGTGCCTCATAACACTTTTTTGCAAACATATTTGTATCTTTTATATGATGCATAGTCATAGATGATATTACTAAATCAAATTGATTCTTTGGTAACTCTTGTGTATTCATATCGTGTTTTACTGCTTTTATATTATCGTAGTTTAACTCTTTCGCTTTTTCATTAAATCTTTCAACCATACCATCAGAATAGTCCATTCCAATTATATTATTTGTATCATTACTAAGAGCAAAAGCGATAAATCCAGTACCACAGCCATAATCTAAAATATTACTATTTTTTGCTAATGATACTTTTTCTAGAAGATTATCAACACAAGCATTAGAACTATCTATACTTGATTTCTTTTTATCCCATGTCTTTGCTGCTTCATCAAATCTATTCATCTACATCCTTATTGAATTAAAAATAATATTATATCAAAATAAACTTTTTTCAGTAAAATAGAGATAAAAAAGAGTTTTTATGGACAAAATACTTGCGACATTTACTACAAAAAGTGACGGTAACCTTGCATATCATGTAAACGATATAAAGGAAAATGTAGACAAAAACAGACAGAAGTTAGCACAAAGCTTAGGTTATAACTCTAATGATTTAGTATATATGAACCAAGCCCATGGAAATAACGTCCAAATTGTCACACATAATTCACCAAAATTCATCGATAATTGTGATGGACTGATTACAAATGAAAAAAATCTACCTTTGATGGTAATGGTTGCAGACTGTATACCAATACTTTTATATGACAAAATAAAAGGTGTTATTGCAGCACTTCATGCAGGAAGAAACTCAACATTTAAAAAGATTACACAAGTAGCAATAGATAAGATGAAAGAAGAGTTTAGTTCAAATCCTTTAGATATAGAAGCAGTATTAGGACCTAGTATTCAAAAATGTTGCTACGAAGTAAGTGATGAGTTACTACATATAGTAAAAAACAGCTTTGGAGATGAGTTTATTTATAATAACAATATTGATTTACAAGGTATAAATCGTTCTATTTTAGAACAAAACGGAGTAAAAAATATAAAAATTTCAAAAATTTGTACAAAATGTATGGGAACTGATTATTATAGTTATAGAAAAAACCCAAAAACTGGTAGGTTTGCAGGGATTATAATGCAGTAAAACATAAACTTATACTGCTATAACTACTTCTTATTATTCTTTAAAAACTTAAGTATAATTAATACATATCAAATGTTAAGTTAATTTTAAGTTATATCTTTGTGTTAGGCTTATTGTTACCATAAAATCGACATTTTTAAAAAATAAGAAAATATTATATATTAATTAAAAAAATATTATAACATCAAAAATACACAATATATACATAAAATTTACACAATAAGCTTAAACAAAACTTGGTAATTCTATAAGTTTCTAAATTTGTCAATTTTAAGGAATTATCTGTTACTATTCTATCCACATTTAGAGAAAGTAGAAAATTTTAAGGAATGAGATGAGTACAAAAGTAACAAAAAGTGAAGCATTAGACTACCACAAAGTTCCAAACCCTGGAAAGGTAGCATTAGCAACAACAACTAGATTAGAGTCACAAAGAGATTTATCATTAGCATATTCTCCAGGGGTAGCATATCCTTGTGAAGAGATTAGAGATGATGCTCAAAAAGCATTTACATACACATCAAAAAGAAATCTTGTAGCTGTTATTTCAAATGGTACAGCTGTACTAGGTCTTGGTGATATTGGTGCACTAGCATCAAAACCAGTTATGGAAGGTAAAGCTGTATTATTTAAAAAGTTTGCATCAGTTGACTCTTTTGATATTGAAGTTGATGAAAAAGATGTAGATAAGTTTTGTGAAGCTGTTAAAGCTATTTCACCAACATTTGGTGGAATCAATCTTGAAGATATTAAAGCTCCTGAGTGTTTTGAAATAGAAAAAAGACTTGTTGAGGAGTTGGATATTCCAGTTATGCACGATGATCAACACGGAACAGCAATTATTACAACAGCTGGACTTATAAATGCATCAGAAATGATGAATAAAAAACCAGAAGATATGAAAGTAGTAGTTGTAGGTGCTGGTGCTTCAGCTATTTCTTGTTCTAGAATGTATAAAGAATTAGGTGTAAAAAATCTTATTATGTGTGATTCAAAAGGTGTAATTCACAAAGGAAGAACTGACTTAAATAAATACAAAAAAGAGTTTATAGTAGATGAGGCATTAACTGTTGAGCAGGCATTTACAAATGCAGATATGGTTTTAGGTTTATCTAGACCTGGTACTTTTACAAAAGAGCATATTGCACTTATGGCAGAAGAGCCTATTGTATTTACATTGGCAAACCCTACACCTGAACTTTTCCCTGAAGAGGTTAAAGAGGTAAAACCTAAAGCAATAGTTGGTACAGGAAGAAGTGACTTCCCAAATCAAGTAAATAACGTACTTGGGTTCCCGTTCATTTTTAGAGGTGCATTAGATGTACAAACTAGAAAAATAAATATGACTATGAAAATGGCAGCAGCTAGAGCTATTGCAGATTTAGCAAAAAAACCATTGACAAATGATCTTAAAGCACTGTTTGGGGACTTAAATTATGGAAGAGATTATATCATCTCTAAACCTATTTTAGACTTAATATCCCTAAGTAAGACTATCTTAGACAATCCTATACTCCTTTAGACTTTTTTTAAATCATCAATTTAGACATTCTTAGACATCTAATTTTTTGGAAATTATACCTTCAAACCCCTTAATCTATGGGATGAAAATAGTGAAATTTCTTATTCAAAAAGGGGTTAGACAACTGTGGTTAGGAAATTGGTTAGGAAAAATATTTTGGTTGACTTAAGATAGACACAATTAGACAATCTTAGACATTTGAAGACACCTTTTTAAATATATTATAGTTTTTTAGATTCTTTATAAATCCAATTTAATAACATATATTCAAAAATTGCAATTAATACAAATATTATCATCAAAATATATGGTAAATATAATATAACTAAAACTGTTATTAGAATTATAAATACTTTAAAGATAATTCCTCTAAAAAATTTCATTTTATGAATGTTGTAACTTTAACATAACAGAGCCAATGAGGATTAATACAATAGCTAATATTTTTTGTATAGTCATTGCTTCTTTGAAAATTAACCATCCCAATACAGTAATAGTTGCTGTTCCAAATGCTGCCCATATAGCATAAGCAGTTCCTATTTCAATTTTTTTAACAGCAAAACCAATTAATGTAAATGAAATAAGAAAGAATACTACTACTGCAACACCCCAATAGTAATTATTGGTTATAGCTGTTTGTTTTATAGATAATGTCCCCATCACTTCAAAAATAATTGCTCCAAATAAAAACCACCAATGCATCTTATTCTCCTTTTCCCATATCTATTGAAAAATTAATTAAAAATTTTTTTAACTCCAATTGTAAATAAAAACTATTATCAGCTAATGATCTTAGATACATTCCATCAGCTGTAGCAGATAATGATTTAACCATTACTTCTGATACATTTTCTACATTGTGAAATTGAAATATTTCTATCAGTTTTTTATCTATCCATTTATAATACTCAGTATTATAGTTTTTAATTTCATCTTTTGAAGAATGAGTATAGATATGTAAACAATCAAATAGTAGTTTTCTTAAATCAGAAAAATATTTTTCTTCACTTATATAAAAAGAAAATAAGGTTAATAAACTCTCTTCTAATGATTTTGATTTTTTTAACATATTATCACAAAATTCAAATCCCTCAATTGTTTTATGTGACATTACTTCAAATATTAAATCTTCTTTTGTTTTAAAATAATGATAAAATTGACCTTTAGAAATTCCAATATTTGAAATCAACTGATTTAAAGATATTTTCTCTATTCCATTTTCAACAAATTCATCATATGCTTTCTCACATATCATTAATACTTTTTCTTCTTTATTAACAACTATTGGCATTTTTATCCTTTTTTATAAACTGTTGGTTTATTTTGACAGATAAAAACTTAAATTTATATAAACTATTGGTTTAAATAAAGATTGAAATAAGATTTTTACATACCTACAACTCATTTAGACAATAGTAGACAAACTTAGTCATAGTTAGACAATTGTGGTTAGGAAATTGGTTAGGAAATAAAAAACCGTACCTCTTTGAGGTACGGTAGTTAGACATAGTTGGACAATTTTGGACAATTGTTACATCATTCCTACGCCATTTGATAAAAGACTTATGGTTGAAGTAAGTGCAGCAGTTGCTAAAGCAGCAGTTGATACAGGTGTATCAAGAGTAAAAGAGTTTGATGTGGAAAGCTATAAAGAAAAACTTGCACTGATGGTGTAGTTAAATAATCTATTAATCAATAAAAAGGTATTATTCTCATTTAATTTTAAATGAGAATAATATAGGATAAATATGGAAGAATATATACTTTTAATAGATACAGAAGATGCAAAAGGATTAGTTTATAATATCTCAAAAGTTCTTTTTGCAAATAATCTAAATATAGAACAAAATGCTGAGTATGTTGACTCTGAAACAAACAAGTTTTTTATGAGGACAGTAATCTCAGGAAATATCTCAAAAGATATCTTACTAAAAGAGTTAAAAGAAGTATTACCTCAAAATGCCCATATTAAGTTGAATAAAAAAGCAAAAAAAGATGTAGTAATCTTAGCTACAAAAGAATCACATGTCTTAGGTGATTTATTAATCAGATATTTTGATGGTGAACTAAATGCAAATATAAAAGCAGTTATAGCAAACCATGCAGATTTAGGACAGTTAGTAGAGAAGTTTGGAATCTCATTTAAGTGTATAAGTGCTGATGGTTTAAGTAGAGAAGAGCACGAAGACTTAATGATAGAAGAGATAAATAAGTATGAGCCAGAGTTAATAGTATTGGCAAAATATATGAGAATCTTAACACCTAAGTTTGTAAAGACTTTCCCAAGAAAGGTTCTTAATATTCATCATTCATTTTTACCTGCATTTATTGGAGCAAACCCTTATAAACAAGCTTATGAAAGAGGTGTTAAGATTATCGGTGCTACAGCCCATTATGTTACTGATGATTTAGATGAGGGGCCAATTATTGCTCAAGATGTTGTTAGAGTTGACCACTCATACTCTTGGCAAGAGATGAGAAATGCAGGAAGAAATGTGGAAAAAGTTGTATTATCAAATGCTTTTCAGTTGTTATTAGATGACAAAGTTTTTGTACATGGTAATAAAACGGTGATACTATAATGTTTAATTTAGTACTTCACGAGCCAAGAATCCCAGGAAATGTGGGTACAATAGGAAGACTTGCATTTGCTCTTAATTGCAAGCTTCATCTTATAAAACCTTATGGTTTTGGAGAGATTACAGAAAAAGAGGTAAGAAGAGCAGGGCTTGATTATTGGTATGACTTAGAAGTTTTTGAGTATGAAAACATAGAAGAGTTCTGGGAAAAGAATCCTTTAAATGACAGGCATTTTTTTGCTACAACAAAAACTGATAAAGTTTACTTTGAACAGGAGTTTGAAGTAGGGGATTACTTCTATTTTGGTAGGGAAGATGCAGGACTTCCTGAATCTATTATGAATAAACACAAAGATGGATGTATTACAATTCCAATGACAAATGATGCAAGAAGTTTAAATATTGCAAATTCTGTATCAATTGTAGCTTATGAAGCTTTAAGACAAAACTTTAAAGAGTTTAAATAACATATAAGTTATTATTATACAACTTAACTAAAAATTAACGAAAAGTAATTATAATAGAGTATTATTTACTGTATGAAGGAATAAGTTGTATAAAATATTATTATTAGAAGATGATGAACTGTTTTCAACTACAATAGAGGATGTTTTAACTGATGAAGGTTTTAGTGTTGATATTGCTTATGATGGTGAAGAGTGTTTAGAACTAAACTATAAAAATATTTATGATTTATATATTTTTGATATAAATGTTCCAAAAATAAATGGCTTAGAACTTTTAGAGCAGTTAAGACAAGCAGGTGATGAGACACCATCTATATTTTTAACCTCATATAAAGATAAAGATACCTTACATGAAGGTTTTTTAAAAGGTTGTGATGATTATTTAAAAAAGCCTGTTGATATTGATGAACTTATACTTAGAATAAAAGCTTTACTAAAAAGAAATAAAAAAAGTTTTGATACAATAAAGTTGACAAATAATATTATTTTTGATCCAAATACAAAAAGAGCTTACGAAAATGAAGAAGATTTAAACCTTCCTATAAAAGTCTTAGAACTTCTTGAACTATTTATCGAAAATAAAAACTCAATAGTAACAAAAGATATGATTATCGCTAAGCTTTGGAGTACACAAGAGAGTTATAGTGAGGGTTCTATTAGAGTTTATATAAATAGTTTAAAAAAGCTACTTGGAAAAGAGAGTATTGTCAATATAAAAGGTGTAGGTTACAAAATTGAATTCTAAGAAAAAAGATTTTTTAATATCAATATCAATAGTTTTTTGTATTACAATACTTATCATACTTTATACTAACTATTTACTAATCTCTATATTTGGATTAAATCAGGAAAACTTTTTATTTATTATCTTGCCATTAGTTTTTTTAGGTTTAATCATATTTTTAAATTTTGCAAAGTCCATAGCAAAACCACTTTTTAAAAGTGATGAAAAGTTACAAAAAAGTATAAAAGAGACTATTCATGAATTAAATATTCCTGTTTCAACAATACAGATGAACACACAATTGTTACAAAAAAACATAAATGATGAAAAAAGTAAAAAAAGATTAAATAGAATACAAGAGGCAACAAATAATCTTTTGAGCCTTTATGAAAATATGGAATATGATATAAAAAAAGAGATAGATAAAGTAGAAAAAACAGAATTTTTTTTAGATGAAACCATCAGAAATTCAATGAAAAAGTTTGAAGATATTAAAAAAGATACTAAAATAGAGATAGATATAACCTCAGTAAAGATAAAAACTGATAAGAACGGTTTTGAAAAAACAATAGATAACCTTATCTCAAATGCCATAAAATATAATAGAAATAATGTACCATATATTAAAATATCATATAAAAACGGTATTTTATCATTTTTTAACACAGGTGAAAAGATTGATACAAAAAATCTTTTTATGATATTTGATAAGTACTTTCAAGAAAGTAAAGATAATAATGGATTTGGTTTAGGACTTAGTATAGTAAAAGAGTTTTGTGATAAACATAAAATTCCTATTACTATTGATGTATTAGATGATGGGAATAGGTTTAATTTAAATATTAAAAATATAACATTAAAATAATTTTTCATAACACAAAAGCCTAATAAACTACATTATTTATTTTAATATAAATTAAGCTTAGATTATATAGAATGAATAAGCTAATCTGAATTTGTGGGTAATATATGGTTAATAGAAAAATTGATTTAAAAGTATTTGATAATATAATTGGACGAAATAATGAAATTGATGAAATGTCAAGTTATATTGATTTTGTTCAAACTGATTCAAATCTAATGATATCTATCTCAGCTCCATCGGGAGTTGGTAAATCTACCCTTGTAGAACATATTTTAAATACTAAAAAAAATGATATATCATATACGTTGAATATGAAAATTGATAAATACAAGCATAGTACCCCTTATGAGTTACTTTACAATGCTATTAGAAACCTCACAAAACAGCTTCTGATAAAAGAAAAAGATAATTTAAATCCTTGGAAACATAGAATCAAAGAGAGTCTAGGCCAAGATATAGTTTTATTAACAAATGAAATACCAGAATTAAACTATTTAGTAAATGATCAAGAGATTTCAAACAAAGGGTATTTTGTAGAGAAAGCAAAATTTGATTCTATTCTTTTTAAATTTTTGAAGCTTTTTACAGAGTATGATAAACCTCTGTGTATCTTTATAGATGATATTCAATGGGCAGATTTTATAACACTAAAGTGGATAGAAAATGCTATTTTGACTCTGAATAATACTGTTATTATAACTGCATATAGAGATAATGAACTTGAAGCAAATCAAGAGTTAGGTAAGCTACTTAGTAGATTGAAATCATACGATACAAATCTAAAAGAGATAAAACTTGAAGAGTTAAATAAAGAAAATATATATCAGCTAATTAAACAAAGCATTGATTTAAAGGACACTCAAACAATTGCAGATATTGTTTATCACAAAACTAACGGTAATGCTTTTTTTACAAAAATGTACTTAAGACAACTTCAAAAAGATAAGATAATTTACTTTAATGAGCGAGAAAAAGTATTTAATTGTGATTTAGAAAGAGTTTATAAACTACCACTAAACTTTGGATTATTTGAATTTTTAAATAAGAACATTGATGCTTTAAGCTATAAAGAACAAAGACTACTTAAACTTGCATCTTGTATAGGAAGTATTTTTTCTAAAGACTTTTTGAAAAAAGTTTACAATGATGAAGCTACCTTTGAATCCTCTTTAGAAAAATTAACAAAAGAAGAGTGGTTTTTAAAAGAGGTTTTCTATAGTGACTTTGAACAAATCACTTATCACTTTTCTCATGATAAGATACAGCAGTTTGTTTACTCAACTTTGAGTGATGAGGAGTTACAAAACTATCATAAAGAGGTTGGTTTTTCATACTTTAATAAAGATGGCAGTTTAGATTCTAGGTATTTAATAACTGCAATGAACCATATGAATAAGATCTTTAGAACTCTTGAGGATGAAGATACTTTAAGACTTATAAAAACTCTTAATATAAAAGCCTGTAGAAGTGCAAAAAGAAGTGGAGATTTTGAAAATGCACTTATTTATATAAAAAATGTCGAAGAGATAATTTCAAGGTTAAAAATTGAAAATAGTGATTATGCAATATTAAGATTAAGAGGTGAGTGTGAGCATCTTTGTCATAATAAAAGTGAGGCAATAAAGTATTATAATATAGCTTTGAAAAATGCTTCTACAAAAATCCAAAAAGCAAAGGTTTATGAACTTATAATAAAACTATATACAGATATTTCAGATTTTAAAACAGCTTATGAAACGGGGATTGAAGCAGCAAAGTTATTTGATATAACCCTACCAAAAAGTTTCAATAAATTATATTTTATATTTGACTTTTTAGTTTTAAAGTTAAGACTTAAATCAAAAAATGATGTAGCATTTTTATATGAGTTGGAAAATGCAAAAGATGAAGACATAATAACAGCAGTGAGGATTTTATCTGCAATATTAAAAGTAGCATATCAAATAAGGCCTGAGCTTAGTGTGGCTATCTCTGTAAAGATAGTAAATATTTGTTTAAAATATGGTCTTACAAAAGAGTCAGTTATAGGTTTTATGGTTTTTGGAGTTAATTTCCAAGGTGGAATATTAGGAAATCATACTTTAGGATATGACTACTCAAGGTTTTGTCGTGATATGTTAAATAGGTTTGAAGATGATACCTTGAAATCTGAAGTTGATTTTGTATGTGGATATTTTTCAAACTCGTGGATTAATCCCTCTTCAGATACAGAAAAACAGTGGTTAGAGGCTTATAAGATAGGTTTAGAAACAGGTGATTGGTTTCATATTGGATGTTCGGCAGCTGGAATAACACAAAGTATGTTTATGAGAGGTGTTCCTTTTGATAAAGTGTATGAAAAAATAAAACAATTTGAAGTTATATTAAAAAGCATAAATGCAAAAGAGCAATTAGAAACAATAGTAAGTATCAAACAAGCTATGAAATGTATACAAAAGCAGACTGTATCTAATAGTTCTTTTACAGATAGTAAGTTTGATGAGTTTTCCTATATGGTTAAAATAAGAAGCTTTGAGTCAAAGCATTTTGCTCACTATTATTTTATTAATAAAATGATTGCATTGTATTTCAATGAAGAGTATAGTGAAGCAAATGAAGTGATATATGAAAGTAAAGAGTATAAAGAGTCTTCTTTAGGAATGCTTCATAATACAGAGCATACTTTTTATGAGGCTATGATAAAAGCAATGTCTTATAAAGAGGCGACTTTTTTCGAAAAATATAAAATAATGAAACAACTTGATGAAGCAAAAAGTTTATTTCATAAATGGTCAAGAAACTGTCCTGAAAACTTCTATGTAAGAGCATTGTTATTAGAAGCAGAAGCTTATCGATTAAAAAAAGATTATAATCAAGCTAAATCTATATATAAAGAGGCATTGATACATGCTTCAAATTATAAACAACTACATTTAAAAGCTATTACAAATAGACTTCTTTCTTATGTGTACAAAGAAAAAAAAGATAAATTAGAGTCTATATTTAGAGATGATTATAAAAAGTGCATGAATATATGGAAGAGTGAAAACTAAAGTAAGGAACAAGATGAAAAAACTGAGAAGTTATTTAAACTTCTCAATAATTTTTTGTTCTAACTCTTCTACAGTGTGGATAGCATCTTTTTCATGGTTTGAAAAACCCCAGTTTACTAAAACAGAATCTACTTGGGCTTTTGTTGCTGCCATAATATCTTTATGAGAATCTCCAATTAATTGAGCATTATGGTTAAGAACATTGTGGTTGTTTAAAATCTTATGTACCATTTCAGGGTGTGGTTTAGGATTTTTTACACTATCAAAACCTAAGATTGATGAGAAGTGTTTCTCTAAACCTACATGATCTAACATCTTTCTTGCAAATTGTGAACTTGCATTTGTAGCAACTGCTAAAGTAAAATCACTTTTTAAATCTTCAATTAGTTTAGAAATTCCATCATAAACTTCTAAATCTAATAAACAATGCTCATTATAATACTCTTCAAATAACACAACTTGTTCATCTGTAAACTCTTTTGTTCCATAGAAGAATTCTGCTGCATTGATTTTTGGGTCATTTACTTTTTCTAAAATAAAATCTTTTTCTAATCTTTCAAATCCAATATTCTCTCTAACATAATTTATAGTATTAGTAATTGCATTGGAACTATTTACTAAAGTACCATCCATATCAAACATAATTAATTTCATAAATATTCCTAAATAAAATTCTAAATATTGATGATATTATATGATTTAGATGATAAAATGTAGTTTTATTTTGCTCAAAGTGTTACAAAATTACAATATTTTAGAAAAAAGTTATTTAAATAGGACAAAAAGTATCTTGAATTAACAATTAATTAACATTCCATTTGATATAGTTTTAAACATATAGGATATTTATATTAAATCCTCCTACTACTAATCATATTTTAATTAGTATCCTATTTAACTTATTGAAATAAATTCGAATAATACAAGCTTCACAGAAATGTGAAGCTTTTTTTTTGTCTTTATTTTACCAATTAAAAGAGAAATTTATAATTAAGTGATTATAATACTCTTGGAGTAATTAATGTATGGAAACTATTAGTATATTTACTATAATCTCAATAGCAATTTTAGGTTCTTTTGGACACTGTGTTGGAATGTGTGGCGGGATTGTAATGGCATATTCAAGTACCAAGATAAGAGAAAACTGGTCTAAGAAAACACAAGCAATAGCTCATTTGTTTTATTCATTAGGTAGAGTAACTACTTATGTTTTTATTGGTGCAGTGATTGGCTTTATAGGAAGTGTTATTACATTTAATAATTTTACAAACTCATTATTACTATTTTTTACTGGTATTATGATGATACTTACAGGATTGTCATTACTTGGAAAAATTAAGTTTCTTACTACTTTGGAACATACCTGTTCAAAATCCACTTTTTATCAAAAAACATTCAAAAAGCTTTTAGGTTCAGATACTATTGCAAGTTTTTATTTTCTAGGTGTATTAAATGGTTTTTTACCTTGTGGTTTTGTATATGCCTTTGCGATAATTGCAGCTAGTACAGCAAGTGCTTTATGGGGTGCAGTTGTTATGCTTATATTTGGGCTTAGTACTATTCCTGCTCTTTTTTCCCTTGGTTTTTTTATAGGGCTATTTAAACAATCAGATTTAAGAGATGTTTTTATCAAAATTGCCTCGATGCTAGTAATAGGTTTTGGTATTTATATGATGTATATGGGGTATCAATTTTACACAGATACACAAGGTGCTTTTACTTCTATAAAGCTATAATAGCTATCTTTTAACATTTTTTTTATATAATTCCGAACTTTTTGACTACAAAAGAAATAAAAAAGGAGGAATGTATGCTTAGTAAATCACGAAAATACTTTACATTTTTTGGTATTTTAGCTGCTACTGTAGATAGACAAATACACTCATTTTACAGTTCAATTAATGCTTTAATAACTAAAGATATACCAAAAATTACTAAATTACTGTTAAGTAAACAATTAAAACCAATCAAAACATACACAACAAATAATCTATAAAAGTATAAAATTAAGGGAAAATAAAAATGAATAAAAAATTAACTACAAGCTTAGTTGCAAGCTTACTTCTAGCAACAAATCTAACTGCAAACGAAACTTTAGATACTATCACTGTTACAAGTGCTACAAAATCAGAGCAATCAATCAAAGATGTTACTTCAAACGTAGAAGTTGTTACAAGTCAGGATATCCAAGAGAGACATTTTACTACTGTAAGTGAGGCTTTAAATAC
>JASMTK010000049.1:0-2693 GCA_041694355.1 Arcobacteraceae bacterium
CCTATTTTATTTGCTGTATACATTGTGTTTGATGCAATATTTAATGCATTTGGGTTTGCATTTCCTATATCTTCACTTGCAAAAATTACTAATCTTCTTGTGATAAAGTCTACACTCTCTCCACCATTTATTAATCTAGCTAGATAGTACAACGCTGCATCAACATCAGAACCACGAATAGATTTTATCATTGCACTAGCTAAATCATAATGTGAGTCAGATGATGATACTCCATCTCCTATTACATTACTTCTTAACTCTTTTAATGTATCCAAGTTAATTTTTGAGGTTATTTTGGAAGAGAAATCAAGAAGAGTTAACATTGCTCTTGCATCACCAGAACTTGAAAGAATTAAATACTCTTTTGCTTCTTTTGTAATAGAGATACCTGCTAAGTTAGCTAAAGCATTGTTTAGTAAATCAATCATTTCTTGCTTATCTAAAGCTTTAAATTCATATAGAAATGATCTTGATCTAATTGCATTAGTTAAAGTAAAAAAAGGATTTTCTGTACTAGCACCTATTATTATTGCATCATAGTTTTCCATAATAGGAAGCAGAACTTCTTGTTGGTTTTTTGATAACCTATGAACTTCATCAATAAATACTAAGGGTTTAATTAAAGCATTTTTATATCTATCAAATACCTTTCTTAACTCCTCTACTTTTATTGTTGTTGCATTAAAGTAGTAGTAATCTGTATCAATCTCTTTTGCAATAATTTTTGCTAATGTTGTTTTTCCAGTTCCTGGTTTTCCATAAAAAAATAAGTGGGGAATATCTTTTTTCTTAATTAGTTTGTAGAGTGCTTTATTCTGTGAGATAATATGAGACTGACCTACAAAACTCTCTAATGTTGTAGGTCTTAATTTATTTGATAAATCAGTCATCTTTTTGTTTGTTTAAATAGTATCTTAAGTCTCTGTACTCTTCTCTAGTTAAATATCTAGTTTTTCCAGTTGGTAGATTGTTTAGTGAAATACCACCAAACTCAAATCTTTTTAAATCTAAAACATTTAAATCAAAGTGAGCAAAAAATCTTCTAAGTTCTCTATTTTTACCTTCAGTAATCGCTACTTTAATTTTTGAAAATTTAGAGTCATTTCTTAAGATATCATATCCTAAAAAAGGTTTGAAATTCATCTCTTTTATATCTGACAATTCATGTGCACCTTTTGATGCATCTTCAAGCTCTAAACCATTTTGCATAGCATCTTCTACTTTATGGCTTATTTCTCCATCAAGCTTTAGTTTATAGACTCTTTCTAGGTCTGAAGTTGTTAATGCATTCATAACGTCCACAGAGTCCGTCAGAAGCAATAAACCCTCTGAGGCGAAGTCTAACCTTCCTATAGGCATAAAATGCTTAAATTTGCCAGATATAGAGTCAAAAATAGTTCTTCTTCCTTGAGGATCATTTTTTGATACAATCTCCCCTTTAGGTTTATTATAAACTATTACTGTTATTACCCTATCTTTATCCTCTTTGATAATCTTTTTTCCAATTTGTACTTTACTATCATCTGTAACTTTAGTGGCAAGATTTGAAACAACTTTGCCATCTACTTTTACCTTACCCTCTTCTATAAGTTTATCAGCTTCTCTTCTAGAGTATTGACTATTATGTGATATAAACTTATTTAATCTTGTTGGTTCATTGTGGTTTTTTCTCATTTTATCCCAGCTTCAATTAGATCATGAATATGTAAAACTCCTACAAGTGAGTCGTCATCTTTTGTAACTATTAGAAGTTGTATCTTATAGTCTTCTATTATTGATAAAGCATCACTTGCTAATAAGTCTTTATTTTTTAAAGTTTTAGGATTCATTGTAGCAATCTCTTCAATCTTACAATTCATTGAAAAATCATCACTCATAAGTGCTCTTCTTAAATCCCCGTCACTTAATAAGCCTATTACCTTGTTGTTATCAATTATAATTACGTTTCCTAACCTACCCTCACTCATAGTTACAATGGCATCTTTAAGTTTTGTTTCACGTGAAACTACAGGTAAATTTTCCTTTCTTAGTAAATCATCAACTTTTACAAAAAGCTTTTTTCCTAAGCTACCACCTGGGTGAAATGATGCAAAATCCTCTTTTTGAAAATCTCTTTTCTTCATAAGACATACAGCTAAAGCATCACCCATAGCCATTGTTAGTGTTGTAGATGAAGTTGGTGCAGTATCTAAAGGACAAGCCTCTTTATCAACATTAATATTGATAAAAATATCTGAGTATTTACCAAGTGTTGAATTTTTTGTCTTAGCCATAGAAATAAGAGGAATATCAAATCTTTTTAAGTGAGGAAGAATCTGTACAAGCTCCTCACTCTCTCCACTGTATGAGATACCAAGTACAATATCATCTTTTCCAATCATCCCTAAATCACCATGCATTGCTTCAGTGGGATGCAAGAAGAATGAGCTTGTACCAGTACTTGCTAAAGTAGCAGCTATTTTTGAACCCACAAGTCCAGATTTACCAACACCTGTTACTATTAGTTTCCCTTTTGAGTTCACAATTAAATCAACAGCTTTATCAATATCAAACTCAATATTCTGTGCAGCTTTTGTTAACTCTTGTGCCTCTGTATTTAACACCTCTTTTACGATATTTTTAAAGTCCATTTTTAAATCCTTACTGTACAAATACTGTTGGAACTATCATAGGGTATTTTTTATATTTTCTAA
>JASMTK010000050.1:0-30039 GCA_041694355.1 Arcobacteraceae bacterium
CGTGTATTTGCTAAGTCATAAACAGTAAATTGTAAAAGATCACAAGTTAGTACTTAAATCATCACTATGATAGCATCTAAATAAAAGCTATCACCGTACCAAATTGGCTGAACAAACAAAATTATGTTTGATCATGGAAACACTTCTCAAATTCTAGATACTGAGATCTAAAAGTGCTTCAAAAATCAAACATTTGCAAGTGATTTTATCACTTGAAATGTTCTTTAAAAACTTATTGTTAATAAACTATTGTCTTTTTAAAAATTTCCTTTCAATTTAAGTTATTCTTTATAAAAAGGCTAATAAGGTAAATGAAATATTACCAAAAAAGATAGCTATAGTAACTTAATGCAAAGTATATTACTTTGCATTTTTTTCTATGAAGTCTTTGTATTTTAAAGCAGTATTATAACTAACCTGTGCCTCTTTAGCTACTGAGTACACAGTTATTTTTTGACTAAACATTCTCATCATATTAACAGATGCTTCAATCTTCTTTTTTGCTATTTCCTGTCTAGTTTTTGTAGCTTTTTTTGTAGCTTTGCTTTTTTTCTCAGTTAAGCTTTTTTGATATTTTTCTTCTTCTTGATGAAGTTTTTTATATAATTCTGCTTGTCCATTGTCTTTACAAAGCTCTTGTAATATTTTTAATTCTTTTACTGAAATTGTAATTCTTATTTTTAAGCCTTTAAATTTTTTTAGGGGCGAAATTATAACGACACATTTTTAAAATTTGATAAATAATTTTTAATTAAACAGTTCTTTGTTTATATCTTCATTTTTTACTTGATTTTGATTATATTTATGAACCATTATTTGTTGAAATAGCATATTTCCAAAACCTTTTGGTAACTGAGGATTTTCTTCCTCAACTGTATCAATTATATTTTTGATTTGATCTTCAGTCATATTTACTGCAACTGGCATAATTGTTTCAATAACTTTTTCTCTAAACTCTTTTTCTTCTTCTTGTGTCATTTTTGTTCCATTTAGTTATTTTAGTGTGAATTTGAAATTATATAATATTTATCTAAAAAGTTAGTAAAAAATAGACAAATTATATAATTAATATGAAATTCATAAACATAAATACAAAAAATTGAGAACTTTTTGGATATACTTTCAAAAAATTTTAAATAGGATATATATTTTGATAGAATTAAGCAAAAAAATATCTAAATTAGTTGGAAAAACAAATGCTGAATATGGCCTAATAAAAGAGGGTGATAGAGTACTAGTGGGATTTTCTGGTGGAAAAGATTCTACTACTTTAATTCATGCATTAAAACATTTACAAAAAAAAGCCCCATTTAAATTTGAGTTTAAAGCTGTAACAATTACTTATGGTATGGGTGAACAAGTTGAATTTTTAGCTAATCATTGTAAAGAGTACGGAATTGACCACGAAATTGTTGATACTGAAATCTTTGAACTTGCTGGTGAAAAGATTAGAAAAAATTCTTCATTTTGTTCATTTTTCTCAAGAATGAGAAGAGGTTATTTATATTCAACTGCTTTAGAACAAGGCTATAATAAAGTTGCACTTGGACATCATTTAGATGATGCAATGGAATCATTTTTTATGAACTTTTTTTATAATGGAACAATGAGATCAATGCCTCCAATTTATAAAGCTGAAAATGGTTTAGAAGTTATTAGACCTTTAATTTTTACAAGAGAGAGACAGTTAAGAGCATTTGCCAGTAGAAATGAGTTAAGAGTAATAGGTGATGAAGCTTGTCCTGGACTTAGATTTGATGTGAAAATGCCTTATGCAAGAGCAAAGACAAAAGAGTTATTAGCACAATTAGAAGAGGATAACCCACAGATTTTTGTATCTATGAAATCAGCATTTAAAAATATTCAATTATCTACATTTTTTAAAAAAGAGGACTTAGATAGAATTGAACTTGATGAAAAAGAAGATTAATATATGAAAATACTAATCTCTGCATGTTTATTAGGTGAAGATGTTAGATATGATGGAGGAAATTCATCAATAGCTTATGAACCATCATTTACATTTTCACAAAAAGAGCTATTTATGGATATTTTGTGTGACAATGAAATATTTTCTATATGTCCAGAGGTTTCAGGAGGACTTTCTATACCAAGAGAACCTGCTGAGATTATTAGTGCAGAAAAACCATTTAAAGTACTAACAAAAAATCAAGAAGATGTTACAGTAAATTTCCTTTTGGGAGCTAAAAATAGTTTAGAGTTATGTCAAAGTGAAAATATAAAAGTAGCACTTTTAAAATCAAAATCACCATCATGTGGAAATATTGAAGTTTATGATGGGACATTTTCTGATAAGTTAACTCAAGGACAAGGATTAACAGTAAAACTTCTTGAGCAAAATGATATTAAAGTTTTTAATGAAACTCAACTAAAAGAATTAAACAAATTTATAAAAACTAACTCTTAGTTTTTATAAATTTTCATTAACTAAATTTGATAGCTTTAAAGGAACTAAAGCTCCACTTACTCTTTTTACCTCTAATGCATTTTTATATACAACTAAAGTAGGGATAGATCGTATTCCATACTTACTACCTAAAGCTTGATGTTCTTGGGTATTAACTTTTACAAATAGGGCTTTTAATGGATACTTTTGGGCCGTTTCATTGAAAATTGGAGCCATCATTTTACAAGGACCACACCAAGGAGCCCAAAAGTCAACAATTACAGGTATATCTGAATTTACAACTACATGATCAAAGTTTGACTCATCTAAATCTATAGGGTGGGTTTCTAAAAGAGAGTTTTTACAAGAGCCACAATTTGCTTTTGTGTAACTCTCTTTTTGTGGAATTGCATTTACTTTTAAACAAGATGGACAAACTACATTTATTTTACTCATATTTTATGCCTTTATATCTAAAAGTGAATCAGTAACCTGCTGTTGCGTTACTATTCCTTGCGCATTTGCTTGATATGAAACAACTTCAGGAATTTGACCAACAATAGAATCAATCAATTCTTGTGTTACTTCTTGATTTGCTGGATCACCAACTGTATTAGCCACATTTGCAATATTTGAAGCCATATTGCCTATTTGCATTTCTGCTTTAACCATTCCTTGTAGGTTATTACCCATTGTATTATTGATTTGCATTTAAGTCTCCTTCTTGAGTGCTTAATAGTAGCATTTTATTTAAGTTTGCAGTTCTTGAAATAGCTGCATCTGCACTACTTAAACCACTTGGTGCACTTGCTGCATTAGATAACTTTTCAAGTTTAGCTAAAGCTGCTTCTTCATCTTGTGGAATTGAAGTATCCATTCTTACATGTCCGCCTGTTGCATAAAGTTTACCATCAGGTCCAGTTTGATATGTATATGAAATAGCACCTCTTGTATCACTTAAAGAAGCATGAAGTTGTTCATGTGCTTTTGTTTGTGCATCAAGATTTTTAAATTTGTCTAGAACTCTTTGATAATCTTGTTCATCATAGTTTTTGCCTGTAAGATTTACAGAATCATTTTTTTCAAATAATGATTTTTGTTCTTCTTTTTTATCTATAGCTGCAAGTTGTGATTTTTTTACAGCTATTTGTTGGTATATTGATGAAGCAGATTGGTTACTATCTAAAACTTCCATAAATCACCTCACATTTCTAACTATATTTTACCAAAAGTTTGTTAATAATTTGTAAATGAGTTTTTCTTAGTTTAAAGTTAATAACTTTTAAATTAATTTTCGATAAAATATTATTATGAAGCAGAGTTTTTTTAAGTCCACAACTTTCAAATTAATTATTCTTATAATCGTGGTTGTAACTACGATATTTCTTGCATCTTATTTATTTAATTCTCATATTGATAAATTAAAAAAACAAATTGATAATATCTATTTTGGAAACTTTATTCCAGTTGTTAAATTAGAAAAAATTCAAGATAATTATAGAGAGATTATTGCTTGTAGAACTATAAGATATGTTTGTGACTTTAAAAAAGAGCAAGCAAACATTAAAGAGGAGTGGAACTACTATTTTCACTCTTATAAAAATGATAAAGAAAAAGAGATAGTTGCAAATGTGGATAAATCTATAAAAGAGAGTTTTGAAAAAAATAAGCTTCATTTATTTAAAAATGCATTGAAGCAAATTGATTATTTGATTGAGTATGAAACTCAAATGGCATATAAACAAAGAAAGTCATTTGTAAACAAATATACGAAAATGAAAGATTTTTTATTCTATAATATAATTTTAATTAGTGTAGTTGCATTTGTTTTAATTATATTTATTGTTTATTTATTAGTTAAGAAAGAAAATCAGTTAAGAATATTAAATAAAAAATATAAAATTGAGTCTATTACTGATGCTATGACAACACTTTACAATAGAAAATATTTTGATACTATTTTTGATAATATGCCTTTTATTGCAAATGCAAATAATTGGCAATGTGCATTTGTTATATTAGATATTGACTTTTTTAAGCAGTATAATGACACTTATGGTCATGATTTAGGGGATGAAACCTTAAAAAAAGTAGCTTTATTATTAAAAAACTATTTTAGTCAAAAGTATGAATTTGTATTTAGACTTGGTGGAGAAGAGTTTGGTGTTGTGTTATTTGATACAAATGAAGAGGCACTACATAGTAGACTTAAAAGTGTAAATAAAAAAGTTTTAGAGTTGGGAATTGAACATAAAAATAGTAAAATTTTAGATGTGGTTTCTATTTCTATTGGAGCTGTTATTTATGAGCCAAACACTTATAAGTCTGCAAATACACTGTATAAAGTAGCAGACCAATGTCTGTATAAATCAAAACAAAATGGTAGAAATCAATACCATATTTACAAAGGGAATTAATGACATTTTTGTTTAATAGAAACAATCATTTTAACTTAGCAAATATTGTTACATTTTTTAATATAACAGCAGGAATATTTGCAATTTACTTTTTAACTCATAATGAGTTTTTTGCAGCAGCCTTATTCGCTTGGTTAGCAGGTGGATTTGATATAATTGATGGAAAAATAGCAAGAAAATATAACTTGTCTACAGAGTTTGGAATACAGTTAGATTCATATGCTGACTTTTTATCTTTTGTAATTGTTCCTACAATGTATATCTATTTTGCTGTAATTGATACTAAAGAATTGATGTTATTTACACCATTAGTTATATTTGCTTTTGTTTTTTATGTTATTTCAGGATTAAGAAGACTTATTCAGTTTAATATATCTGCTCAAGAAGGTGAAGTAGAAAAGTACTTTACAGGTATCCCAACACCTTTGGGAGCTATTTTACTGTGGGTTACATATTTGATTTATTTAACTGGTTTTATTAATGAAAATGTTGTACTTATAGCAATGATTGTTATAGGATACCTATTGAATTCAAAAATTAAAATTCCTCATCCTTAAAAGTAAAGATTGTATATGCAAGAAGTAGTAAGTATTGATTTAGGATCAAATTCATTTAGAGTCTTAAAATATGATTGTGTTAATCATATAATATTAAGTGAACACAACGAAGTGGTTGGTTTAGCTGATGGTTTGATAAAAACAGGTGAAATCTCAAAAGAAGCACAAGATAGAGTGATAAGTGCAATATTAAAAACAGTAAAAGAAATTAATTACGAACCTAGTAAAGCAGTTGCAGTTACAACAGCAGCTATGAGAAAAGCAAAAAATAGTCAAGAAGTTTTAAATAATATTCTAAAAAAAACTGATGTCAAGTTTCATATAATCGATGGAAGTGAAGAGGCTAGACTTACACTTTTAGCTGTGAAATATGCACTTAAAAGAGAAAAAATTGACTCTTCAAAATTTATACTTTTAGATATAGGTGGTGGTTCAACAGAGCTTATAATCTCTACAGATGAAGAGTACATAGCAAAAAGTTTTGATTTTGGTATTGTTACCATGACTCAAAACTATATTCATCATCAAGATTTACAAGATGATTTAGATAGAAGAAAAAAAGAGATTAAAGAGTTTCTTGGTGATATTCAAATTGATACACAAGAGTATACATTTGTTGCAACTGCTGGAACACCAACAACTGTAGCAGCAGTAAAGTTAGGACAAGATTTTTTCTCTTATGATAAAAATATTGTAAATGGAACAATTGTAAATCTTGCTGATTTAGACTCCACTTTAGCACTTCTTAGAAACTCATCAAAGGATGATTTAGTTAAGCTTGTTGGTAAAGGAAGAGTTGAGTTTATTGAAGTTGGAATTTTTATTTATCAAGCTATTTATGAAGTATTGGATAAAAATGAATCTATAGTTTTAGATGATGGATTAAGAGAGGGTGTTGCTATAAATGAGTGTATAAAAAAGTGTAAAGACTAAGAAAGAAGTCTTACACTTTGTTCTTGTACTATATTTGCTTGTGAAGCAGCTAAATAACCTGCATTAGCATTAACATTAGTTTTTGTAAAATCAGTAGAGTCTCTTCCAAAGTCTTTATTTTGATTTGCTTTATTTTGAGTAAACAGCTCTTGCTGAGTTTGTATATTTTCTCTAGCACTCTCTTTTAAAGACTCTTCAAACTCTTGAAAGCTTCCAGCTATAGTCTCTAGTTGAGTAGATGTTCTATCAACTTCATCAACAACATTTTGTAATTGTTGAGGATTATTAATATTTGAATTGTTTAATTCATTAAAAATAGTATTTGCAAACTCTGATGTATTAGGAGTTGACATACTAAAATTATCTGAACTTGTACTAATCTCAATTTTATTAAACTGCTCATCATTTTGATCAGTAAGTAATAGTTGATTTTTATACTTTGTCTCAAAAGCTACTTCATTGAAGTTTCTTAAATCATTAGTTATATCTTGTTTTAATTGATCTTTTTGATTAAGGTTGTACTCATCTGATTGCATCTTCTGTAAGTTGTCTTTTATATCTTTTAAAAAATCTTGTTGCTTATCAATTCCATTTTGAGAGATTTTACTTATTGCTAACCCCTCATTTATTGATTGAATATTTAAAGATAGTTCATCTCTTTTATTATTATATTGATTAACTGAGAGATTAAGTGAATCATTTTCAACTTTTTCAATCTTATTTGAAGAAGCAGCTTTATTTGTTTGAAGTGAGGGAGCATTGTTAAGGTTGGTTATATTGTTATTAATACTATTTACATCCATTATGCTACTCCTTTTTTTAATTATACTTATTTTACTATCATTTAAATAAAAAGTTCATAAACGAAAAACTTAAATTTAATATATAAAGGATAATTAATATTGTTTTTAATATAATGCAGTCTTATTTTAAAATGGAGAATTATTATGAAAATGACTGGCGCACAAATGGTTATTGAATCATTACACAAAGAAGGGGTAAAGACTGTCTTTGGTTACCCTGGAGGCGCTATCATGAACGTCTATGATGAAATTTACAAACAAAATTATTTTGAACATATATTAAATAGACATGAACAAGCATCTATACATGCAGCAGAAGGATACGCAAGGGCAACTGGTAAAGTTGGTGTTGCAATAGTAACATCAGGACCAGGGTTTACAAATGCAGTTACAGGTTTAGCAACAGCTTATATGGATTCAATTCCATTAGTTGTTATCTCTGGACAGGTACCAACAACAATCATTGGAACAGATGGTTTCCAAGAGATTGACGCAGTAGGTATTAGTAGACCATGTACTAAACATAATTATTTAGTAAATAAAATTGAAGATTTACCAAGAATAATTACAGAGGCATTTCATATAGCAAGTACAGGAAGACCAGGTCCTGTACATATTGATATTCCAAAGGATATTACTGCACAAACAGCAGATTTTATATATCCAGAACAAGTACATTTACCAACATATAAGCCAACAGTAAACTACAATAAAAAGCAGTTGAAAAAGGCTATGAACGCAATAAGAAGTGCTAAAAAACCTCTATTATACATAGGTGGTGGAGCTGTACTTTCAAACTGTGCTCATGAGATTAAAGAGTTTGCAAAACTTACAAATATCCCAGCTGTTGAAACACTTATGGCAAGAGGAGTAATGGGTGATGAAAACCCATTATTCTTTGGTATGCTTGGAATGCATGGTGAGTTTGCTGCAAATATGGCAGCTTACGAAACTGACTTGTTGATTTCATTAGGAGCAAGGTTTGATGATAGAGTAACAGGAAGACTTGACGAGTTTGCATCTAAAGCAAAGATTATTCATGTGGATATTGATCCTACAAGTATTGCTAAAATAGTAGGACCTGATTATCCTATAGTTGGGGATTTAAAAAGAACTGTTCAAGGGATGATTGATTCTGTAAAGGATTCAAATGATTTCAATGATTACACTAATTGGGTTGAATTATTAAATGATTATAGAGAAAAAGAGCCTTTAAGATTCAATGATTCAAATGAAGTAATTAAACCACAATGGCCTATTAAAAGAGTAGGGGAGATTTTAGGTAATAAAGCTGTTGTATCTACAGATGTTGGACAACACCAGATGTGGACAGCACAGTTTTATCCATTCTCTTATCCAAGACAGTGGATTACCTCAGGTGGTTTAGGTACTATGGGGTTTGGTCTTCCTGCTGCAATGGGTGTAGCTAAGGCTTTAGAAGGAACTGATAAGTATGCTATTAATATTACAGGTGATGGTTCAATCTTGATGAATATTCAAGAGTTGATGACATGTGTTGAAAGTGAAATTCCTGTAATTAATATCATCTTAAATAATAACTATTTAGGAATGGTAAGACAGTGGCAAACTATGTTCTATGAAAATAGATTATCAGAGACTGATTTATCTAAGCAACCTGACTTTGTAAAACTAGTTGAAGCATTTGGTGGAATAGGGTTTAGAGTTTCAACAAAAGAAGAGTTTGATAAAGCTTTTAAAGAAGCAATAAAACAAAAAAAACCTACAATGATTGATGTTGTAGTTGCAAGAAATGAAGAGGTACTTCCAATGGTACCAAATGGTCATGCATTAAATGAGATGACTTTAATTGAAGGAGCAAAATAATGAATAATTTCAACCATTATTATGACACAGAAACTACTAGAAGAGTTATTTCTGTAATTGTTTTAAATGAACATAACGTATTATCAAGAATTGTGGGATTATTCTCAGCAAGAGGTTATAATATCGATTCATTAACAGTAGCTCCTATAGAAAATAGTGAATATTCAAGAATGACTATTGTAACTACAGGTGATAAAAGAGTGATAGATCAAATTGTAAAACAATTAAATAAATTAATCCCTGTATTAAAAGTAAATGAACACAAAAATGTTATTGAAAAAGATACAGTTATTATGAAATTTTCTATTGAAAATGATTTATCTGATATTGACGTAATAGCAAGAGCTTATCATGGTTCTATTCAAAATGTTACAGATGAAGCTATTATTGTATCTGCAACTGATTCTTCTTCAAGAATTATGAACTTTATTAAGATTATGCAAAAATTTAACCCACTTGAAGTAGTTAGAAGTGGTATCGTTGCAATGGAAAGATAAGAGACTTCTCTTATCTTTCTAGTATAATCAAAAAGGAAACTTATGACTTTAAAGGAAATCGCAAAAAGCTTAGAACTTCAATGTGATTCATCTATAGAAATTACAGGTTTAAATACATTAAAAGACTCAACACAAACTGAACTTACTTTTTTAGAGAATAAGAAATATTTAAAGGATTTAAAGCAGACAAAAGCTGCTGCTGTTTTAGTAAAAAAGGAATATAAAGATTCTGTTCCAGCAGATACAATAGCTTTGGTTTGTGATGAGCCTTATTTAAATTTAGCAAAATCAAGTAAACTATTTGCTCCAAAGCTTTTAGAAACTAGTGGAAACAAACCGGTTATTGGACAAAACACTACAGTTATGGATAATACTTATATTGGTATGAATACAAGTATAGGTTCAAATTGTTCAATTATGGCAGGAGCATTTATAGGTGATAATGTAGTTATAGGTAATAATACTATTATTTACCCAAATGTAACTATATATAGAGATTGCGAAATTGGTAATGATACTATTATTCATGCAGGAACTGTTATTGGAAGTGATGGTTTTGGATTTGCAAATACAAAAGATGGTAAATATATTAAGATTTATCAAAATGGAAATGTAGTAATAGGTAATGATGTGGAGATTGGGTCAAACTGTTCTATTGATAGGGCGGTATTCAAATCTACAATTATAGAATCAGGAGTTAGAATAGACAATCTAGTTCATATAGGACATAATTGTATTTTAAAAACAGGATGTATATTGACAGGTCAAGTTGGTTTATCAGGTTCTACAACACTAAATGAGTATGTTATCATGGGTGGTCAAAGTGCTACAGCTGGTCATTTAGAAATTGCTGCATTTACAACTATTGCTGCAAGAGGTGGCGTAACAAAAACTATTGATGAACCTAAAAAATCTTGGGCTGGTTTTCCACTTATGGATCACAGAAGGTGGTTGAAGCTTCAAGGTAAAATTTCAAAACTATTAAAATAAAGGCTTAAAAATCAGTAAGAAAATTATTTCACTAATTGTATTATTTATTATTGTATATTTCGAATTTGCTACATTTGTAAGTAGTAAAGAGTTAGTAGGAACATTTGGATATACATTTGCTAAAAATTCTATAGAGTATTTTGGATTTCTTGCATATATTTATCTATTTTTATTTATTTATACAATTTATTCATTAAATTTTAAAAAAGATTTTAATTATAAAGATTTTGGAATCAATATTAGTGTAGTTTTATTAATTTTGTTAGTTTCTTTAACTTTACAAGCGTTATTAGTTGAAAAAAGTATATATAGTGGTGAGATTGGTAATATATTAATTGACTCATTAAGTCCATTTATTGGTGAAGCTGGGTTGTTTATATTTGTATTAGTTGGTTATATTATTTCATTTTTAGTTGTATATGAAAATAGTGATATGAGTTTACCAAGTATGAAGTTACTTCAAGCACCAAAAACAAAAAGCAAACAAAATACTAATAGACTTAAAGTAAGAAAAAAAGAGACAAAACAGAAGAAAGAACCTAATGTTCAAATTGAAGAGAATGGTGATACTGCTGAAATTAGAATTGATAATATTGAGAATAATGAAGATTTATTAAGAAAAGTAGAAGAGTTAGCTAATGAAAAAAGTAAAGAGCAAGTAGAGGATATAAAGGAAGAAACAGTTTCATTAGATGATGAGATAAAAGTTGATGTGGTTCAGGAAGAAAAAGTTGAAGCTTCAAAAAGCACAAAAGATGAAGTCAAAAATCAAAATAGTGAAACTGAAGAGTTAATAGATGTTCAACCAGAATCAAATAGTGTAATTGTTGATGAATTAGAAGAGAATAGAAAATTATTAGAAGATATAGAACTTGGAAAAATGGAAAAACCAAAGGACTTTAAACTTCCACCTACAAAATTTTTCCAGAAACCTCCAAAAGAGAATAAAGCAAAAGTATCTGAGGGTATAATTGATCAAAAAATATCTGATCTGCTGGATAAATTATCGATGTTTAAAATTGAGGGTGATGTGGTAAGAACATACACAGGACCTGTAGTAACAACATTTGAGTTTAAACCAGCACCAAATGTAAAAGTTAGTAAGATTTTGAATTTACAAGATGATTTAGCAATGGCTTTAAAAGCTCAAACTATAAGAATTCAAGCACCAATTCCTGGAAAAGATGTTGTTGGTATTGAGGTTCCAAATGAAGATAGTCAAATAATTTTCTTAAGAGAGATGTTAGATAGTGACATTTTCCAAAATTCAAAATCACCTTTAACAATGATTTTAGGAAAAGATATTGTTGGAAAACCATTTGTAACAGATTTGAAAAAGCTACCTCATTTACTTATTGCAGGTACAACAGGTTCTGGTAAATCTGTTGGTATTAACTCTATGATTTTATCTTTACTTTATAAGAATTCACCAGATAACTTAAAGTTAGTTATGATTGATCCAAAGATGTTAGAGTTTTCTATGTACAATGATATTCCTCATTTATTAACTCCTGTTATTACCAAAGCAGGAGATGCTATTAATGCATTAGCAAATATGGTTAGTGAGATGGAGAGAAGATATACTCTTATGTCAAAAACAAGAACTAAAAATATTGAAAACTATAATGAAAAAGCAGTAAAGGATGGAATAGATAAGCTTCCATATATTGTTGTAGTTATTGATGAGTTAGCTGATTTGATGATGACTAGTGGGAAAGATGTTGAGTATTCAATTGCAAGACTTGCACAAATGGCAAGAGCTGCGGGGATTCATCTTATTGTTGCTACACAAAGACCATCAGTTGATGTTGTTACAGGATTAATTAAGGCTAATTTACCTAGTAGACTCTCTTATAAGGTTGGACAAAAAGTTGATTCTAAAATCATCTTGGACTCATTAGGGGCTGAGTCATTACTTGGTAGAGGTGATATGTTATTTACACCTCCTGGTATGTCAGGTTTAGTTAGAATTCATGCACCTTGGTCAAAAGAAGAAGAGATTGAAGATGTTGTTGAGTTTTTGAAAGCACAAAGAGAAGTTGAATATGATATGAATTTTATTAAAGATAAAAATTCTGCTAGTTCATCAAGTAGTAATTCTTCAGATTCAGATGGTGTTGAATTAGATGAGTTATATCAAGATGCAAAAGATGTGGTATTAAATGATAAGAAAACTTCAATATCATATATTCAAAGAAAACTAAGAATTGGTTATAACAGAGCAGCTACAATAGTAGAACAACTTGAACAAACTGGTGTATTATCTAAAGCAAATGCAAAAGGAAATAGAGAAATACTAGTTTAAATATCGAAGAATTTAAAAAAAATTCTTCGAATTTTGAGAAAAAAATATAAAATACTAACTAAATCTAGTCTATCCCCTTAAAATCATTGTTTTAAACGTTTTTCTGTATGGTATATTTAATTTTTTTATGTTAGAATAAATAAATTATTATTAAGGAGTTTGTTATGAATACAAGTATTGTAGGAAGACATCTAGACCTAACTGAACCAATTAAAGAATACATTAATAGTTCTATAGAAATATTTAAAAAATATAACTTAGATATTATTTCAGTTAATGCTATTATTGAGCAAGAAGATAGAAAAGGTAAAAAAGTATTTACATTTGAATTTACTTTAAATGTAGCTCATTTAGATACAATTGTTGTAAAACAAAAAGATAAAGATTTATATTCAGCAATTGATATTGCAGTAGATAGAGTATCTAAAGCTTTAAGAAGACACCATGATAAAATTACTGCTCATAAAGCTACAAAGCTTACAGAAGTGGTATCACAAGAGATTGAAGATGAAATAGCAAATGAGTTAGCTAGATTTGAAGATGAGATTGAGCCTGCTAAATTAACTTCATACAAACCAGTTGATATTGAAGAAGCATTAGAAGAGTTAAAATCTTCTGACGCAAAATTTAAAGTATTTATTGACAAAGATGACAATATGAGAGTACTTTATAAAAAGTCTACTGAAGGTAAATTTGGGTTATATTAATCTATAATATGTTAACTTCTTTAAAAGGTATTAGCTTTTGCTAATGCCTTTTTTATTTTATAAAAAACAGGATAAATGAATTTATGGAAAATGAATTAAAAAAAATAGCATTGATAGGGCAACCTAATGTTGGTAAATCATCATTGTTTAATAGAATTGCAAAGCAAAGAATTGCAATTGTTTCTGATATGGCAGGAACTACAAGAGATGTAAAGAAACAAGAGATTGATATTTTTGATAAGCCAGCAATGATGTTAGATACTGGTGGAATTGAAGAGACAAAAGATATTATTTTTTCACAAGTAAAGGCAAATGCTATAGAAACAGCAAAAGAGGCTGATATAATACTTTTTATGGTAGATGGTAAAAGATTGCCAGATGATAAAGATAAAGAACTATTTTATGAGCTTCAAAGATTAGGAAAAGATTTAGCTTTAATTGTAAATAAGATAGATAATGATAAAGAGAAAGAGAGGCTATGGGAGTTCTTTGAATTTGGTATATCTGATGATAATTTATTTGGAATATCGGTATCTCATAATAGAGGTACAAAAGATCTATTCCAATGGATATATGACAAACTTCCTGAAATTAAAGAGCCTGAACTATCAAAAGAAGAACAAATAGCATTAGAAAAACTTGATGAATCAGGAAACCTTGATATTATAGATGAAAAAGAAGAACAAGAGGATGATAGTAATATAAATGTTGCTATTATTGGTAGAGTAAATGTAGGTAAGTCTTCCACATTAAACGCATTAATTGGAAAAGATAGATCAGTTGTTTCTGAGGTTGCAGGAACTACAATTGATCCAGTTGACGAGTCGTTTGAGTATAAAGATAAGAAGATTACTTTTGTTGATACAGCTGGGGTTAGACGAAGAGGTAAAATTGATGGTATTGAAAAATATGCCTTGATGAGAACAAAAGCAATGTTAGAAAAAGCAAATATTGCTTTAGTGATATTAGATGCAACAGAGAAATTTACTGATTTAGATGAAAAGATTGCAGGTTTAGTTGATCAGTATGGATTAGGTGTAATTATCGTACTTAATAAGTGGGATGAAAATATGGATACTTTTGAAAAGCTACAAGAAAAGATTAGAGGTAGATTTAGATTTTTAGAGTATGCTCCTATTATAGCAATCTCTGCAAAAACTGGAAGATCTATAGGAAGATTAAAAGATAAGATTTTAGAAATATATGAAAACTATATGAGAAGAATACCAACTTCAAGATTAAATGAAGTAATAGAACAAGCTGTTATAAGACACGCTCTTCCAAGTCCAAATGGTGCTTATTTAAGAATCTATTTTGCTACTCAGTTTGCTACAAAACCTGCAAAAGTCGCACTTATTATGAATAAACCTAGATTATTACATTTTTCTTATAAAAGATATATTGTAAATACACTAAGAAGTAATTTTAACTTTGAGGGTACACCTATTCATGTTATTGCAAGAGGAAAGAAAGATAAGTTAGTTGATGAAGAAGATTTATCTGACAAATAATTTAAAGTTTAACAATATTGAGAATCTAGAAGTTTTTAAAATAAACTATTTAGAGATTGATAATTTAAACTTGGATTACTATGATGCACTTATATTTACTTCAAAAAATGCAGTATATTCTTTAGATAATATTACTAATAAATGGAGAAATAAGGATTCTTATGTAATTGCACCAAAAACAGCTGATGTTGTTAGTAAACTTGGTGGAAAACTTAAATTCGTTGGTAAAAATGGCCATGGAAATGCTTTTGCATATGAATTAACTGAAAGGTTAAAAGGTAAAAAAGCCTTATATATTAGAGCTAAAAGAACTGTCTCTTTTTTGGCTAATATCTTAAAAGAAAACTCTATTGATATTGAATCAGTTATTACTTATGAAACAGTTTGTAGTGATAAAAAGATAAGTATTGAAGATAATGCAATTATAATTTTTACTTCACCATCAAGTGTTGAATGTTTTTTAAAAAAATATGAATGGCAAGAGTCTTACAAAGCTGTAGTAATAGGCGAAACAACAGCTAAATACTTGCCAAAATACATAGAATACTTTGTAAGCGATAAAACATCAGTAGAAGAGTGTATAAAACTTGCATCAAAGCTTTAACTTTAAACTGATATTTAATAAATTTTGATAAAATTTTGATATATCTAAGTAGTACGGGATTTCCATTGTTGAGGGTCCGATACTATTTTTACTTGTGTAATTGTAGATGCATGGTGTGCAGCAATTCATTGCGTTTTTGCTCCTAAAGTGTACCTCTTACGCTAAAACGTTGGCTTATAGGGCCATTTTGATGGTTAACGGCTACTTGGATTATTTAATTTTTAACATAAGGGAATTATCGTGAATATATTGATTTTAGGAAGTGGGGGTAGAGAATACTCTATTGGATTAGCAATATATAAAGAAAAAGCTCATAATCTATTTTTTATGCCAGGAAATGGTGCTACTTCAAAGTTAGGTGAAAATATAAATATTAGTGATTATAATGAGTTAGCTAAATGGGCAAAAGATAATTCTATTGATTTAACAATTGTTGGACCAGAAGCTCCATTAGTAGATGGTGTTGTTGATATATTTAAGGAAAATGATTTAACAATATTTGGACCAAGTAAAGCAGCAGCTCAACTTGAGGGTTCAAAAGTATATATGAAAAATATTCTTAAAAAGTATAACATACCAACAGCAGCGTTTATTGAAACAACTAATGAAAAAGAGGCTCATGATTTTATTGATAATATGAATGAACCTATAGTTGTAAAAGCAGATGGATTATGTGCAGGTAAAGGTGTAATAATTGCTCAAACAAAAGAAGAAGCAAAGGAAGCTGCATCTGATATGTTAAGTGGTTCTTCTTTTGGTGATGCGGGAACTTCTATTGTAGTTGAAGAGTATTTAGATGGATATGAGTTATCTATCTTTGCTATTTGTGACGGTGAAAACTATAAAGTTTTACCAGCAGCTCAAGATCATAAAAGAGTAGGGGATGGTGATACTGGACCTAATACTGGTGGTATGGGTGCATACGCTCCAACTCCTTTAGTAAATGATGATATTTATAAAAAAGTAGAAGAGAGAGTAATAAAACCAACACTTGCTGGTATGAAGCAAGAGGGTGCTCCTTTTGAGGGTGTACTTTTTATTGGTGTTATGGTAGTAAATGGTGAACCAATTATTTTAGAATATAATGTTAGGTTTGGGGATCCAGAGTGTGAAATTTTAATGCCTTTACTTGAAACTCCTGTATCTGATCTATTTTATAAAGGTGCTACAAAACAGCTTGATAAATTAGATATAAAGATAAAAGATGAGTATGGAGTAGGTGTTGTGATTGCAAGTGAAAACTATCCTTATTCTTCATCAAAACTTGCTGAAATTATTGTAGATGATATTGTCTCTGAAGAGTTAAAAGCAAATTCTCATATCTCTTTTGCAGGTGTAAAAGATGAAGATGGTAAACTAATGGCTACAGGTGGTAGAGTTTTAGTTTGTGTTGGATTTGGTTCAACAATTAAAGAGGCTAGAGATAGAGCGTATGACTTGTGTGGTCAAGTTCATTTTGCTGGGAAAAAATGTAGAACTGATATTGCTTATCAAGCATTAAAATAGAGAGAGTAAATGGATAATACAAATTCTGATAATTTCCAATTAGCTACATTTACTTCAAGGGCTATGGCTTTTGTAATTGATGATTTGTTGGTTACTTTTATAATTATTGCAATATTTTGGGATAAAATAACTGGAATGGGTAATAATGTAGATGGAATGGTTTACTTAATGAAAGTTGAAATTGTAGTGCCTTTAATTACATTAAAAGTTTTATATCATACTTTTTTTGTTTGGTACTATGGTGCAACAGTTGGCAAAATTATTACAAAAATTAGAGTTGTTGATTTTAATACTTTAGATAGAGTAGGATTAGTAACATCACTATTAAGAGCAATAGGTAGAGTTATTTCAGAATGGTTTTTATATATTGGTTTTTTAGTTGCTTTCTTTACGGATGGAAGAAGAAGTTTCCATGATTTTACTGGTAAAACGTTGGTAGTAAATGCTTAGAAGAATAGTTTTACCTTTAACATTATTATCATCTATCTCTTTAGCAAATGAGATAGAAAAAAAAGAGAAGTTTCAGTTTTTAGCAAAAGATATTAAAACTGAAGGAAATATAGTAACAGCTACAGGTGATGTTGTAGTTTTCTCTAAAAGTTACTATATTTCAGCCAATAAAATTGTGTATAACAAAAAGAAGAATAGTTTTGAACTTTTTGATAATGTATTTGTTCTAAAAGACAACAATATTCAAACACAAAGTAATTATGCATACTTAGATATAGAAAATGAAAACTATGATCAAAACCCTGTTTTACTTATGGATAAAACTTCTAATTTATGGGTAAATTCAAATAAATCTAAAAAAAGAAATAATGATGTTGATTTAGGAAGTTCTATTGTCTCTTCTTGTGATTGTATTGATCCTGCTTGGAGTATTAAAGTATCATCAGCTAATTATGATACAGAAGATAAGTGGCTTCATACTTATAATTCAAGATTATATTTAGGTGATATTCCAGTTTTTTATACTCCTTATTTAGGGTTTCCTACAGATAATACAAGAAGAACTGGACTTCTAACTCCAACCATAGGTTTTTCTAATAACGATGGTTTCTACTACTCTCAACCTATATATTTTGCACCTAAAAAGAGTTATGATTTAGAGTTAATTCCTCAGATTAGAACACAAAGAGGTGCTGGATTATATGCATATTATAGATTAGCAGACTCACCTTATTCAAGATTAAATTTTAAAACAGGTTATTTTGAAGAGAAAGATGACTTTAGAAAAGAGTTTGATTTAAAAAATGAAAAACACTATGGATGGAATTTAGATTATACAAGAACAAAACTCTTTTCAGATGAGAACTCACAAGATGGTTTATATGCTTCACTTAACTGGTTAAATGATATTGAATACAAAACCCTAGAAGATGAAGATAATAAAGTCTCTACTGAGAAAAAGATTGAATCAAAAATTAACTACTTTTATAATACTCCTAAATATTATGGAGGGGTTTATTCAAGATATTATATAGATACTAAATTAGACTCAAATGATTCTACACTTCAAGAGTTACCAAACCTACAGTTACACTCTTATACAAAAGAGTTGTCACTACTAGATAACTTAGTATATAATGCAAATATTGGTTACTCAAACTATGAGAGACCTGAGGGAATAAATGCAAATATTTACAAACTTACAGTACCTGTAAGTTATAACAAATATTTTTTCAATGACTATTTATATGTAAATTTAGAGAATAATATAGTATTAAATCAATATGAGTATAGCAATGCAGAGTTTAGTTTAGATGATGGTACTTTAATTCAAAATGAGACTTCAATCTCTTTGGGTACAGATTTAGTTAAACCATACGATAACTATTTACATACACTAAACTTTAATATGAAATATAGTAAGCCAGAAAATATAAGAGAAGATGGTGATCTATATAATATTACAGTTGATAAAGACAGTACAAAAGGTGAAAAATTAGCCTCATTTCCTACGACTGTAAACAAAGAAAGAGTAGAGTTATCTTTAAATCAGTCATTATATGAAGATGAAAGTTTAGAACAAATAATTAAACATAGATTAACTCAGTCAATTATTTATAATGATGGAAACGCAAAATTTCAAAATTTGGAAAACTTTTTAAAATATAATTATGAATATGGAACAATAACAAACAAAAATGTTTATAATGTGGAAGATAAACATTTTATTGAAAACAATATAGGTTTCTCTTATAATTATGAAGATATAAAGTTTTCAGTTGGATATTATAAATCTAAAGATACAGAAAACTCTGGATTAGAGGACTTAGAGTCTTATAATTTAAGAGCTTCTTATAAATTGTCAAATAGGGAAACTATCTCTTACTATGAAAATTATAATATAAAAGAGAGTGTTAGAAATAAACAAGGTGTTGGATACTCAATAAATGACAGATGTTGGGCACTTAGTTTAAACTATGAAAAAGAGGTTGTACCTTCAACTACAACAAATGAAGATGGATATAAACAAAATATTTTATATGTACAACTTAAACTTAAACCATTAGGTGGAGTTAAACAGAAATATGAATTTGAAGGTAGATAATGAACCCTGAAAATAGTGTATATTTCAAAAATAGAGAAGTTGCTGCTTATAGGCTACTAGATGTTTTACCAATAGATGAAATGAAGCTTGAAAACTGGATTGTTTTATCAAGTTCTTATGGCGGATTTGAAATTGCTAAAATTGTTGCAGATACATTAAATGCAAAACTTGATATAATGTTTAGTGAAAAAATAGTAGCACCACAAAATGAAGAGTGTGAAATAGCAATTGTTACTGAGCATGAAGAGGTTGTAATCCATGAAGAGTTGGTTAAGACTTTTGATATAAGTTTAGATTACATATATGCTAAATCTAAACAGATTTATGAAGATAAGTTATTAACAAATGTTAGTAGATTTAGACATGGAACTAAAAATCCATCTTTAGAGTATAAAAATGTATTAATAGTTGATGAGGGCATTAATACAGGACTTACTATGATGGCTTGTATAAAAACTGCAATAAACTTAGGTGCAAAATCTATTTCAGTAGCAACACCAATATTGCCAAGCACAAGTGTTCAAACAATTGAATCAATTGCTGATGATTTATATTATATTAAAAAGTTAGATCATTTTATAACAATTGATTTTTATTATGATTCTTTAGAAGAGTTATGTTTTGAAGATATAGAAAAAATTAAAAAAGGATAGAAAAAATTATGTCAACAGTATGTGAATTTGAATTAAATGGGAAAGAGGAAATTTTTGAATTTAATAAAGTAGCAAAACAAGCTAATGGTTCAGTATTAGCTAAATTAGGAAATGCAGTTGTATTAGCAACTGTAGTAAGTGAGTTTGATAATCCAGCAGATGAGGACTTTACTCCACTTACTGTACAATATGTAGAAAAAACATATGCTGCTGCGAAACTTCCAGGTGGATTTATTAAAAGAGAAGCAAAACCTAGTGATTTTGAAACATTAACTTCAAGAATAATTGATAGAAGTTTAAGACCACTTTTCCCAAAAGGTTATATCTATCCTACAACAATCACAGTTATGGTTTTAAGTGCAGATAAAGATGTTGATTTACAAGCACTTGCATTAAATGCTGCAAATGCTGCATTATATACATCTAATTTACCAATCAAAAAATCAGTTTGTGGTGTAAGAATTGGTAAAGTTGAGGGTGAATATATAGTTAATCCATCTTCAGAGCAGTTAGAAGAATCAACTTTAGATTTATATGTTGCTGGTTCTAAAGATGAATTATTAATGATTGAAATGAAATCTATTTCAAGCTCTGAGTTAGTTGAAGTTGATATAGAAGCATTTACAAAAGTTCATAATGCAAATGAATTAACAGAAGATGAATTAGTTCAAGCTATAGAGGTTGCACAAAAAGCTTTAAAAGATGCTAACCTTACATATGAAGAAGGTTTTGAAAGTGTAACTAAAGAGAAACAAGATGTAGAGTTAGTGCAATTTACTATTGAAGAAGAGATTATAAATTATGTTAGAGATAATTACTCTTCAGATATTAAAGAGGCTATTAAAAAATTAGCAAAAAGTGAAAGAGCAACTCAATTAAAAGATGTAACAAAACTTATTTTAGAAGATAATTACTGTAAAGAAAATGAATTAGAACAAGATGTTATATATGAAGCAGTTACAGCTGTTAAGAGAGAACTAGTTAGAAAAATGATAGTAGATGAGAAAGTAAGAGCTGATGGTAGAGGGTTAAAAGATGTTAGACCAATCTCTATTGATACAAACTTATTACCTGCTGCTCATTCATCTTGTTTATTCACAAGAGGTGAAACACAAGCTTTAGTTGTAGGAACTTTAGCAAGCCCTAAAGATGGTCAAATGTATGAGGTTTTAACTGAAAAGTCAACTTCAGTGGAAAACTTTATGGTTCATTATAATTTCCCTGGTTTTTCAGTTGGTGAAGCAAAACCAATGTTTGGTGTGGGAAGACGAGAATTAGGTCATGGAAACTTAGCTAAAAAAGCACTTGAAGCTACAATAGATAAAGACTACTTAGAGACAGTAAGGTTAGTTTCAGAAATTTTAGAGTCAAATGGTTCTTCATCAATGGCAACTGTATGTGGTGGTTCATTAGCATTAAAAGCAGCAGGTGTTCCTATATCAAATTTAGTTGCAGGTGTAGCAATGGGAATGGTTGTTGAAGAGGATAAATATTCAGTTCTTACAGATATTATGGGATTAGAAGACCATGATGGAGATATGGATTTTAAAGTTGCGGGAACAAAAGAGGGTATTACAGCACTTCAAATGGATATTAAGCTTGGTGGTATTGAGTTATCAGTGTTAAAAGAGGCATTACTTCAAGCAAAAGAGGGGAGAGAGCATATTTTAGGTCTTATGGAAGAGGCTGCTGCTGAGATTGTTCCAAGTGAGGCTTTACCTTTAGTAGAACAGTTTGCAATTGACCCAAGTAAAGTTATGGTTGTAATTGGAAAAGCAGGTTCAACAATCAAAGAGATTATTGAGAAATTCTCAGTTGCTATTGATTTAGATAGAGACTCAGGAAATGTAAAAGTAAGTGGAGAGTCTAAACAAAACGTTCTTGATGCTTGTGAACATATTAAATCTATTTCAAATAACGCAACATCAAAAAAAGAATCAAAAAGTGTGAACTTTGAAAACCTTTATAAGCCAGAGGATGTACTACAAGGAAAAGTTGAAAGAATTGTAGACTTTGGTGCATTTGTATCTCTTCCAAAAGGTGGAGAGGGATTACTTCATATCTCAAAAATTTCAAAACAAAGAGTTAATAATGTATCAGATGTATTAAATGTTGGTGATACTATAGATATAAAAGTATTAAACGTAAAAAGAGATAGAATAGAACTTTCTTCAGCTTCTTTATAATTTTAAGTAAAAAAGGTTATACCTTTTTACTTATATTCTTCAAATAATAATAAAAAGTAACAAACTTTGTTAAACTCTTATATAATTTATGATAGAATTATTACAAATTAATTTCATATTGTAAATTATTACACAAATAACACTACTATATATAAGTAAAGATAAAATTATAAACAAATATTAATAAATCTTACGTTAGTATAGTTAAAATAATTTTTTTAATAAATCTAAGGGGTTTTAAATGGCTAAGCTTTTAATTGTAGATGATTCTACTATGCTAAGAGATATGCTAAATTATGCATTAAATGAAGGTGGATACACTGATGTTACAGAAGCTATTGATGGAGTTGATGGTTTAGCAAAGGCTAAAGCAGATAATTTTGATTTAGTAATAACAGATGTAAATATGCCTAATATGGATGGTTTAACATTAATTGAAGAGCTAAGAAAATTACCACAATATTCAAAAAAGCCTATTTTAGTATTAACAACTGAAAGAAGTGATGAAATGAAAACAAAAGGTAAAGCAGCAGGTGCTACAGGATGGATTGTAAAACCTTTTGTTCCAGATCAACTGTTAAAAGCAGTTAATATAGTTTTAAGTAGATAATATAAGTAGATAATATAAAAAGGGGTTATCATGTCATTTGATATTTCTAAATATAGGGAAATGTTCCTAGAAGAGGCTGAAGAACTATTTGAATCAGCTGATAATGTTTTATTAGACGCAGAAAGTAATGGAGCATTAACTGATGATCAAATGGGTCAATTGTTTAGAGATGTACATACTTTAAAAGGTAGTGGTGCTTCAGTAGAATTGACAATGTTTGCAGCATTTACACATCACGTTGAAAATATGATGGATAAATTAAGAAATCACGAAATAGAGTTTGAACCAGATATGGCTACAACTTTAATTGATGGTTTAGATGTTATGAGAGAAATCTTAGATTTAGAAGTTGCAGAAGATTTATCACAAGAGACTTATGATGATATGACTTCTAGATTATTAGATGAAATTAAAGCTTACATAAATGGAGAAAACCCTACACAAAGTGAAGAACCTTCTAATAACGATAACTCAAATGAAGATACACCTACACAAGAAGTAGAATCTACTAACTCATCTGCAACAGAAAAATCATTAGATGATGTAGAAATTGATAATGATAGTATTGGTTTCTTTGATGATGATTTAAATGATCAAAAAACTAGCCACGCATATGGAATTTTTGAGGATGATGATAAAGAAGAAAACCCTAAAAATTATGGTTTCTTTGATGATGAATTAAATGACATCGATAAAAATACAAAAGATGTAACTACTTTTGATGATGAAAAAGAAGATTTCGGTTTCTTTGATGATATGCCATCTATAAGCCCTGATTCTGTTATGGAAACTAATGATGTAAAAAATGAAGAGCCAAAAGCAGAAGTAAAAGAAACAAAAGCAGAGCCTAAAAAAGAAGAAAAAGCAAAAGAAGAGCCTAAAAAAGAGATCAAAAAAGCTACTCCTTCAAGGGATAAAAAAGCAGCTTCTAGTGAAAGAAAACCAGCAAAAAAATCATCTGCAACTAGTAATATTAGAGTAAACCTTGATAAAATTGATTTACTTATGAACAATGTTGGTGATTTAGTAATTACTAATGCAATGTTAACACAATTTGCATCTACAATTGAAGCTGCAAAAACGAGAAATGCAGTATTAGAAAGACTTGAATTACTAGAAAGACATATTAGAGATATGCAAGACTCAATTATGAGTATCAGAATGGTTCCAATGGAATCAATCTACTCTAAATTCCCAAAAGTTGTAAGAGATATCTCAAGAAAACTTGGTAAGAAAGTTGAATTTAAACATTATGGTGATGGTGTTGAAATTGATAAAGCAATGATTGAGGGATTAACAGACCCATTAATGCATATTATTAGAAATTCATTGGATCATGGATTAGAAACTCCTCAAGAAAGAGAAGAGTCTGGAAAAAGTGATGTTGGTTCTATTACTATTTCAGCTGAACAAGCTAATGGACAAATGATTATTACAATTGAGGATGATGGTAGAGGAATCGATGGACAAAGAGTTGCTCAAAAAGCTCTTGATAATGGTCAAATTGATGATAATCAAATGAAAACTATGAGTGATAAAGAAAAAGCTATGCTTGTATTTGGAGCTGGTGTTTCTACAGCAAAAGAGATTACTGACATTTCAGGTAGAGGTGTTGGAATGGATGTTGTTAGAACAAATATCCAAAAGCTTGGTGGAGCTATTGAACTTGATACAACTCCAGGTGAGGGTACAATAATTACTATTATGTTGCCACTTACTCTAGCAATTCTTGATGGACTTGATATTGCAGTTGGTCATAAGAAATATATTTTACCACTTAGTTCAATTGTTGAATCATTACAACCAAGTTCTGATATGATTAAGAAAATTGGTGATGGAACACAAGACTTATTAATGTTAAGAGAAGAGTTCATACCAGTTGTAAGGCTACATGATTTATTTGGTATTGAAAAAAGCTTTGAAAACCTTGAAGATGGTATGCTTATTGTTGTTAAATCAAGTAATACAAAAGTAGCATTATCTATTGATGAATTCTTAAATCAACATCAAGTTGTTGTTAAACCGTTAGATAAAAACTTCAGAAGTGTAGAGGGAATTGGAGCAGCAACTGTAAGAGGTGATGGTAGTATTGGTTTAATTTTAGATGTTGTTGGTATTATCAATGCTCAAATTAAAAGAGAAAAAACTATGAGTGTTGCTAAGCAGGTTGCATCATAATTGAATGGTTAAGTAGTTTGCTAAATGAAAAAATATACAACACAGGATGTTCATAATAGAATCAAAAAGATACTTTACTCTCTGACAGGGATAACCCTTGCAGATAATAAAGATATAATGATATCAAATAGAATTGATAAATTAAAAAGAGATTCAAAATATCAGGGTGATATTATGGATCTTCTTGATATGGTTGAGAGTGGCTCTAATCATGTTACTGACTTTATCAACTCTTTCACTACAAATAAGACACATTTTTTTAGAGAAGATTTTCATTTTATAGATTTAAAAAATAGAGTTTTACCTCAAATTGCAAGTGAAAATAGAAAAATTGATATGTACTGTTCAGCTTCATCTACAGGAGAAGAACCATACTCTATGGCAATGACAGTTTTAGAAGCAAAAGAGGAATTAGGAAAATATATAGATGCTTCAATTATAGCAACTGATATTGATACAAATGTTTTACAATATGCTGCAAATGGTATTTATAGGTTCTCTAAATCTTCAAAAGAGTTTCCTGATTGGATTAAGCCACAAAAATATTTCAAAAGAAGAGTTCAAAAAAATCTTGCAGGTGAAGAGGTTCTTATAAAAGTAAAAGATGAATTAAAAAAGATGATTACTTTTAAAACTATGAATTTAAATGATCCATCTTATCCATTTGAAAAAAATAAATTTGATGTTATATTTTGTAGAAATGTTTTGATTTATTTTTCAGCAGAAGATCAAAATAAGATATTAAAAAAGCTTTTTAGTCATCTTAAAATAGGTGGAACACTATATTTAGGGCACTCTGAAAACCCACATGATTTAATAGATTATGTATCAAGAGTAGGTCAAAACATCTTTGTGAAACAGAAGGAGTTAAATTGATTGTAATAGGGCATAAAGATGGGAGCATCGAGAAAACTTCAGCTGTTAGATTTACTCAAAGAACAAAAGGATTACTAACTCATACTGTTATTGGTGGTGAGTTTGCAGTAGGTAGTGATCTTGAACAAATTGCATTTAAGACTCTTTTGGGATCTTGTGTAGCTATTATGTTCTATGATAAAGTTAAGAAAATAAAAGGAATGAATCATTTTCTTCTTCCAACTACAAACAATACAAACGATGATATGAAGTATGGTCTTTACTCAGTTGAGGCCATGCTAAATGAAATGTATAAGCTAGGATGTTCTAAAAATGATATTGTTGCAAAGATTTCAGGTGGTGCAGATATTATGCAGCTTGGAAATGCATTAAATTCAATAGGTCATAGAAATGTTGAATTTGCAAAAGACTTTTGTAAATCAGAGGGCTTTAAACTGATAAGTGAACATACAAGAGGAGAGCATGGTAGATTAATACTACTTGCTGATGAGTTTCAAACTTTTATTAAGGTTACTCAAAAATCTGAAACAGATAGCAAAATTGCTACTGAAGAGAAAAGCTTACAAAAAGAAATTACAAAAGCACCAGTTATCAAAGAGTACGTTGGTGGTGTTGATCTATTTGATGGTGAAAAAGAAGAACCACAAATGGAAATTGATTTATTTTAAAATTAGAATTAGGGTTATAAAGTGGTATATACTGTTTTAGTTATTGATGATTCGGCTTCTATGAGAAGAATGATTAAAGATATGATAAACTCAATTGATGAGTTTGAAGTTATTGATAGTGCTGTTGATGCGTATGATGCAAGAGAGAAAATCAAGCAGTATGAACCTGATTTAGTAACAATTGATATTAATATGCCAAAAATGGATGGTGTTACTTTTTTAAGAAATCTTATGCGATTACACCCTATGCCAGCAGTTGTAGTTTCAGGTGAAAGTGTAAGAGGGAATGATATTTTCGATGATGGTGCTGTTGGGTTTGTTCCGAAACCTGAAGCAGGGGAGTCTATGAAGTCTTTTCATGATAGGATTAAAGATACATTACTTAATCTAACATTCCTTTTGAAAAGATATACTTTAAAAAAGCCAAAACCACTAAAAAAGCCAAAGGTTTCTGCCTCAAAATCTAATATTACAAAAAAGATACATCCTGATGAAGTAATACCTTCAAAGCCTGCAATTATGCCAGGTAGTAAAGTAATAGCAATTGGTTCATCTACAGGTGGTGTCGAATCTTTATTAAAAGTATTTAGAAATTTACCTGGAAACTTACCTCCAATAGTTATCACTCAACATATTCCTTATGGATTTTCAAACTCATTTGCTCACAGATTAAATGATAACTCTGAAGTAAATGTTAAACAAGCTCAAGGTGATGAGATTTTACAAAGAGGACATGCATATTTAGCACCTGGTAATATGCACTTGACAATAGAAAAGATTGGAAGTGAGTATAAAACAAAACTATTGGATACTCATAAAGTGAGTCAACACAAACCAAGTGTAGATGTACTTTTTAGATCAGTCAATAATACAGTTGGTGGTTCAGCTATGGGTGTTATGATGACTGGAATGGGTGATGATGGTATGATTGCTATGAAAGATATGTTTAACAATGGAGCTTATACAGTTGCACAAAGTAAAGAGACTTGTGTAGTATTTGGAATGCCAATGAAAGCAATTGAGATTGGAGCTGTTAAAGATATTGTTGATTTAGAAGATATTGCACAGTATATTGTAGAATTTTCTAAAGGTAAAAGAAGATAAGAGATTAAAAGAGCACCTAGTAAGCAGGTGCTCTAAAGTGAGTATATAAAAAAGTTTGAAAATTATAGTTTTCAATACTAATTTAATTTTCATTTCGATATAATGCAATGAACTAAAATATCAAAGGCTTTATATAAATGCGATACGAAATAGACTTTACAGATGATTTTAATAAAACATTGTTATTTTGGATTGAAAGATTTATTAGATATAAACTAACTACCTTATCAAATAGACAAGTAAATGATAAAGATAAGCTTGCTTTTATTATTCAATCTTTAGTAAAAGGTACAAAAAGTATAGATGAACTTAGCATCTTAGTAAAAGATGCAAGAAACATTGGTCTTTCAGGTGTAAATACTTACTATAATCCACTAAAAAAGTTATACAGTTTCTTGACAAATTTAGGCTTAGCCTCAATGAAAGAGATAGATGAAGAACTTCTTAGTGATTTCTTAGCTAGTACTACAAGTGGTTTATCTGATGCATCTAAAAAAAACCATCGAATTGCCCTACTTGGACTTTTTTCTTATATAGATAAGCAAAATGAAAATATAGACGGAACTTCATATTTATTTAAGATAGAGTTGAAAAATTGGGGAGGATTAAGTGGTACTTCTGGTACAAAACTGCCCTCTTTTATGAATAAAGATGAAATAGATAGGTTTTTAAAAGCAATTGATACTTTTGAGTTTACAGAAGGAACAGCTTATCGTAATAGAGTCATTCTAAAGATGATTATATACACAGGGATAAGAGTCTCTGAAATGTTAAATTTAAAATTAAAAGATATATTTAAAGAAGATGATGTATATCTACTGCAGATAAAAGGAAAAGGTAATAAACCAAGAGTTGTAATGATTAAGTCAAAAATTATTGAGAATGATTTGAATAATTGGCTTGATATTAGATGTTGTGACGATGAATATCTAGTTTGTAATAAATCAGGTAAAAGGCTAACTCAAGCATATGTTAGTCGTATAGTGGAAAATATTCTTATAAGTGCTGGTATAAGAAAAGAGAAAAATGGTGCACATATGTTAAGACATAGTTTTGCAACTATGTTATATCAAAAACATCATGATTTAATTCTAGTTCAAGAAGCACTAGGGCATGCGGATATAAATACCTCTAGAATTTATACTCACTTCGATAAAGAGAAGTTAAAAAAAGCAACAGATATTTTCTAAAACTGTTGCTACCAGAAAGTGCCCGTTTCATAGGGTTGTAGCGCATCATTGTCTAACTCTAAATAGATATTATCACTATAATCTATGTATAAGCTATAATCCCCTATAAAAAGGCTACTTTCAATTTGAGATTTATTTAAATATGTATCTTCACTAAACTCTCTTAAATCATTTAAGTAGTACTCAACCATTGAAGGTGCCATATTATTTACAGCATCTTCTAGGTTATTGAAGTTATCAACTCCAAATGTATTGTATAGTGAACTCTTATTTAATAAAAAAGTCATCTTAATTATCTAGTTATTAAATCCATTTAATAAAGATGCCATTCTATTTAAATCAATTTTATTGTCGTTTGACTCTTCATCTTTTTTCTCTTCAACTTTTATACTTAAGTTTTCAAAAGAATTTAATGCATTGTTTTCATCTTTATTGTCATCTAATTTTATATCTTCTAAATCATTAGAGTCATTACTATTGTTATTATGATGGGTTTCTTTACTATTTTCACTAGAATCAGAAGAGGTGCTATTATTTGATTCTTTATGGTGATTACTTGGTTTATGTTCAACCTCTTTTAAACCCTCTTCTTCACTACTATTATTTAAAAGTGACTCAATTTTACCTAACATAGAAGAAATATTTGATTTATCTTGTTTTGTATTTTCAGATAAGTCAGATAGTTGTTGCTCTAACTCTTTTTTATTTAATTCAAGATCTTCTTTAGCAGATTCTAAATCTAATACTTCATCCTCTAACTCATTAATTCTGTTTTGTAAGTTTTTGTTCTCATCTTGTAACTCTTCATAAGCGTTAATTAGTGTGTTTAAAGCATTATTAAGTTTTGAAATTGTTTCTGCATTTGTCATTGCTATTAAATCCTTGTTTGTATTATAATTAAACTGTATTATGGCAAATTTTAGCTAATAATTCCATCA
>JASMTK010000051.1:0-10383 GCA_041694355.1 Arcobacteraceae bacterium
GTAAATTTTTTCCATAAAAAAATTATATCACATTAAGTATTAATTAATTATATCTTTCTAGAAAGATATAATTAAGGAAAAGGATGTTATCTTTCTAGAAAGATAGTTTTAAATGAATGATAATCATTCATTTATAATTGTAAGGAGATGTCACTTGGCTATTATTGTTGATAAAGTTAAAAAAAGAAGAGACATAGCTTTAAATTGTAGTGATTTATTACTGGCTAGAGGTATTAAAAATCTTACAATTGCTCAAATTGCAAAGACGGCAAAAGTTGCTAAAGGGAGTATCTATGATTATTTTGAAAATAAAGAAGACATTGTTTTTGAAATAATTACAATTTTTATTGAGAGATATCAAGAAAAGCTTCTTTTAAAATTGAATTTGCAAAATACAAGCAGGGAGAAGATTTTTTTGGCTTTTAATCATCTGTTGAGTGATGAGTTTGATAAATATCAAAATATCTATAAAGAATATTTAGGTATCTATTTAGTTCAAAAAAACTCTAATAAAATGTGTAATTTTAATAATGAGTGTGCAATGTTTTTTAAAAACTGCATTACAAAAATCATTGAAGAAGGGATAAATAATAATGAACTTATTGATGAAGCTAACAATTTAATTAATGGATTATTGGCGGTTGAAAAAGGATTTTTATTAATAAAATGGACTCAAAGTGTAGATGTTAAAGAGTATTTAACACAGTTTATAAATACCTTGTTTGATCTTATTGAGGTTAAACAAAATGAAAAAAACATATGAATATAAAGGAGTAAAACATATGAAAAAAGTTTATTTAGGGTTTTTATTACCCTTTTCATTATATTCTCAATCATTAAATGAATTGATTCAAGATGCAACAAAAAATAGATTAATTGATTCTTCACAAAAAAGTATTGAATCTATACAAAAAGAGTATGAAAGTGTTAAAAGCAGCTATTTACCAAAACTTACTGTTGGAGCAACTTATAGTAATACAAACGAAGAAACAGCAGCAGTAGCAGATAGTTCAATTACAAGCTATGCAAATATCAATTATACACTTTATGACGGTGGGGCAAAAGATGCTAAATATAAGTTATATGAGTCATCTATAAAAAGTGGAGATGAGAATTTAAAATCTTTAAAAAACCGTATAGCTTTAGATGTTATTAATTATTATTTCAATTATCAATCTTTAATCTCACAAAAAGAAGCTAAATTAAAAGAGATAGAGACTTTAGAAGCACAAAGACTAAGACTAGAAAGATTTCTAGAAGCAGGTACAACAACAAAAGATGAAGTTGATAAAATCATCTCAAGAGTCCAAATTGCTAATGTGATACTACATGAGATAGAGTTAAATATCCAAACAATACTACACAACCTAGAATATATAACATCTAAAAAAGTCACTATAAGTTCTGGTTCTACTATTAAAGATTTTACAAATAATACTCAAGAGATAAGAAATGATATTAAAGCTTTAGAATATGATATGCAAACTATTCAACAACAAGCACGAGTAACACAAAGTGCAAATTATCCAACTATTAGTTTGGATAATACCTATAGTGATTATGATCAATCTTATGATAATCCAGCCTATGATAATGGACTTGAAGATCAAAATATTTTTAAAGTTAATCTTACTTGGAAGCTTTATGATTTTGGAGCAACTAAAAACTCATATGAAAGTGTATATAAAAAATATCAAGCTCAAAAATCTCGTTATGAATACGAAAAAAACAAATCTGAAGTTGATTTAAAATTAGCATTTAAATCATACAACATTGCTAAATTAAAAATTAGCTCAGCTGAGTCTGGATTAAAAGCGGCAATGAGTACCTATGAAATGATTGAAAAGAAATATAAAAATGGTTTAGTTGATAATGTAGCTTACCTAGAAGCCTTAAGTGAAAAATATAATGCTATAAGTTCTTTAGAGTCTGCAAAATATGATTTAGAGATTAAAAAAGCAAATATTATTTATCACAGTGGTAAAAACTTACAGGAGTATATAAAATGATAAAATTAAAAAGTTCAATAATAGTTTTAACAGCGGCTTTATTTTTAAGTCCAGCTGTTCTTTCAGGTGCAGAGAATCCAGCTGCAAAAAAAATGCCTCCTCCAAAGGCTGATATTTATGTGGTTCCAAATCCTGTTGATCTTCCTATAAACCTAGAATATCCTGCGCAGATTAAATCTTTTCAAAATGTAAAGGTTTACTCAAGGGTTTTAGGAGTATTAGAAGAAAAACATTTTACGGAAGGGGAAAAGATAAAACAAGGAGATCTTTTATTTAAAATAGAAGATGATATCTATAAAGCAAGAGTAGAAGCTGCTGAGGCTGCATTAAAAATGAATGAAGCAACTTTTCAAAATGCAAAAAGAGATTGGGATCGGATTAAAAAACTCCACAAAACAAAAGCTGTGTCTGATGAAAAAAGAGATGTAGCCTTATTTGCTTATGAAAAAGCTCTTTCTTCTATCTCTTTGGCTAAAGCGGAACTTTCTCAAGCTAAGATTGATTTAGAATATACAAATGTAAAAGCTCCTATTTCAGGAACTACGGGACTAAAACTTGTAGATGTTGGAGATCTTGTGACCCAAAATCCACCCACAGCACTTATAACTATTACTCAAAATGACAAAGTGTATATAGACTTTTCTATGCCTTTAAGTGATTATAAAAATATTAAAAGCGGGCTTTGGACAATTCCTGAAGATAATAAAATAGAAGTAACTCTTCAAATGGAAAATAAAACAATACCTGTAAAAGGGTATGTGGATTTTATAGATGTAAATACACAGCAAAATACCTCTACAGTAAAAATGAGAGCAATAGTTGATAATAGTGATAATTTTTTAATGCCGGGGAATTTTATAAGGGTTTCTTTACAAGGTATTGTTCAAAAAAATGTTTTGACTATTCCTCAAAAGGCTTTATTACAAAATCCACAAGGAACAATTGTTTTTGTTGAACAAAACGGAGTTGCTGGGGTAAAACCAGTAATCATAGGAAAAGAGAGTGGAGATAAGTTTGTTGTTGCAGGGGGTCCTGTACAAAGTGGTGACAGAGTTATAGTAAATAACTTCTTTAGAGTAAAACCAGGACAACCTCTAGTAGTAGACAAGATAATAAACCAATAAGGATAAGAGATGTTTTCACGATTTTTTATAAATAGACCCATCTTTGCAACAGTAGTATCTATTCTTATTATTCTTGCAGGTTTGGTATCTATAAAATCCCTTCCCATACAGGAATATCCTGCCGTTACACCTCCACAGATAAATGTGCAAGCAGTGTATCCAGGGGCTGATGCAAAAACTTTAGCTGCTACCGTATCACCTACATTAGAGCAAGCGATAAACGGTGTAGATAATATGACCTATATGACCTCTACAGCATCTCCTAGTGGTGTGTTGTCTTTAAGTATAACTTTTAAAGTAGGTACTGATGTTGCTCAAGCTAAAGTAGATGTAAATAATAGAGTACAGTTAGCAATGAGTAAATTGCCCCAAGAGGTTCAAAGACAGGGGATCGATGTAAAAGAGAGATCTCCTGATATTTTAAAAGTATTTGCTTTTACCTCAAAAAATAATGTCCATGATACTACTTTTATCTCAAACTACCTTAGTGTTAATGTAGTAGATGATTTGAAAAGGATCAAAGGTGTAGGTGATGTTATGATCTTTGGAGCAAAAGATTATGCTATTAGAATTTGGATTGACCCTGATAAGTTATCTTTTTATAATCTTCATGCAAATGATATTACAGCACTTATAAGAAGCCAAAATAATCAATATGCAACAGGTTCAGTTGGTGCAGAACCTATACAAGAGGTTACCCCTTTTACCTATTCTATAACTACAGAAGGAAGGTTGAAAAGTGTTAAAGAGTTTGAAAATATCATTGTAAGATCAAATAGTGATGGATCAACCCTTAGGCTTAAAGATGTAGCACAAATTAGATTGGGTTCTGATTCCCAAGATACTTCAGCGCAGTTTAATTCTCAGCCGATGATGCCTTTTGCTATATTTTTATCTCCAGGAGGGAATGCATTAGAGGTTTCAAAAGCTGTCGATGACACTTTAAAAGAGTTATCAAAAAAATTTCCTGAAGATTTAGAGTATAGTGTCCCTTATGATGCTACACTGTTTGTAGACCAATCTATTAAAGAGGTTATAAAAACTCTTTTAGAAGCTGTAGTTTTAGTTGTTGTTTTAATCTATCTATTTTTAGGAAATCTTAGAGCTACGATAATCCCTGTGTTAGCGATTCCTGTTTCTATTATAGGAACTTTTGCGGGACTGTATGCAGCCGGTTTTAGTATAAATCTTTTAACTCTTTTTGGTATGATCTTGGCAATCGGTCTTGTAGTGGATGATGCGATTATTGTAATAGAAAATGTTGAAAGAATTTTACGGACAAAAAAAATAAGTGTAAAAGAAGCAACTACGGAAGCTATGAAAGAGTTAACCACACCTCTTATAGCTATTGTACTTGTATTATCAGCTGTATTTATCCCTGCTGCTCTTACAGGTGGGTTTTCAGGAGTTATGTATAAACAGTTTTCTATCACTATCGTTATAGCTGTTGTGATCTCAGGTATAGTTGCTCTTACTTTAACACCTGCACTTTGTGCAATCTTTTTAAAAGAGCATGAACCTGAACCAATTTGGCCTATTAGAAAATTTAATCAGTTTTTTGACTGGTCCACAACTATCTTTTTAGGAGTTGCAAGAGGGACTATAAAAGCTTGGGTTTTTTCATTAATTTTATTTGGAGGAATCCTCTATTCAACATATGCAGCACTTGAAAAAATACCTACAGGTTTAGTGCCAGCAGAAGATAAGGGGGTATTATTGGTTCTTACCTATATGATGCCGGGAACCTCATTAGGTGAATCTAAAACAATTACTGATGATATAGAAAAACAACTCTTACAAAATCCAAATATTATCTCAGTTGGAGCAGTTACAGGTATCGATATAGCAACTTTTGCCTATAAGACAGATGCTGCAATTATGTTCGCAAAATTAAAACCTTGGGATGAGAGACCTTTAGCAGAACAAAGTTCACTAGCATTATCTGGACAACTTATGGGGCAATTTATGATGACAAATAAAGATGCTTTTGTAATCCCTGTAAATCCTCCTCCAATTATGGGTATGAGTACAACAGGAGGATTTGAGCTATGGGTACAAGATAGAACAGGAGGGGATATCCATACCCTTAATAAGTATATACAAGAGATAGTTGCTAAAGCCTCAGAGGATCCTAGACTTACAACAGTAAGAAGTACTTTAAATACTAATGTACCACAGTATTTATTAACTGTAGATAGAGAAAAAGCAAAATCTATGGAGATAAAAGTATCAAGTGTATTTGAAACTCTGCAAAGTACTTTTGGAAAAGGATATATTAATGATTTTAATCTTTATAGTAGAACCTTCCATGTAAATATACGATCTGAATCAAAATATAGAGCAAGTAAAGAACAGATGAAAAATACCTTTGTAAGAACTGATACAGGTGCTCTTGTACCCTTAAGTGAATTAGTGAATATTACTAGAATAGTTGATGCCAGTGTAATTCAAAGATTTAATATGTTTACTGCTGCAAAGATCACAGGAAATCCTGCTTTAGGGTATGCTTCAAGTGATGCAACAGATGCAATTGAAGAGATAGCTGCAAGCATACTTCCTAAAGATGGATATACCATAGCTTGGGCAGGAACTACCTATCAAGAGAAAAAACTGGCAAATGAAGGAAACAGCACAACTATATACGCAATTATATTTATCTTTTTGATCATCGCAGCATTATATGAAAGCTGGAGTATCCCTTTTGCCGTAATTATCTCTATCCCTTTTGCTATCTTTGGTGCGGCACTTGCAGTATTATTAAGAGGCTTAGAAGCGGATATCTACTTTCAGGTTGGACTGGTAACTCTGGTGGGACTTAGTGCCAAAAATGCGATTCTAGTCGTAGAGTTTGCAATGGATAAACTAAGGGATGGTATGAGTCTGTTCGATGCGACCATAGAAGCTGCAAGGTTAAGGTTTAGACCTATTGTGATGACCTCTTTAGCTTTTATCGCAGGAACTCTTCCACTAGCGCTTAGTAGTGGTGCAGGAAGTGCTAGCAGACATATTTTAGGGACTACGGTTGTAGCAGGTATGACTGCGGCCATGATTATAGGAGTGTTATTTATTCCTTTGTTTTTTTATCTTGTAGTGAGACTAAAACAAAAGTTTAATAAATAATAAAAAGTTGTTTAATACTTAATTTTGTGGAGAGATACAATGTTATCAAAAGAAAAGATACTTCTTGTTGCAGCAAAAGAGTTTGCAACAAGGGGTTTTGATGCAGTAAGTATGAATGACTTATCTGAAATAACAAAACTTAATAAAGCTACGCTTTATCATCACTTCAAAGATAAAAAAAGTCTTTATAAAGAAGTAATAAGGGTTGAGATAAAAAAACTGTATTTGGGTTTTGAAGAAAGTTTGGATTTTGAAGATAAATCAGGAGAAGAACTTTTAGTAGATTATATAAAAGCTTTAGTTACGACAATAAAAGAAAATCCATATATTGTTTCTTTAATATTAAGAGAATTAGCTAATTATGGAATTAATATTGATGAAAGTTTAGTTCCTTATATAAAAAATGATTTAGAATATCTATCAAAAATTACCAATAAATTAAATTTAAAAAGAAAATATAAAGATATAGATATTTATGTAATATTTTCTCTTATTCATGGAACAATACAAACTTTTTATTCTATGCAAATGAGTTCTTTACCTATTGGCAGTGAGTTGGAACTAAAACAAAACAAGGATAAATCACTTGATTATATTGCAGAGTATATTACCGATATACTTTTAGTTGCATTGACTTAATAAAAAGGAGGTTATAGATTAATTACATAAAACTTAGTTGTTTAAGGTGTCGATTTACGATTAATACTATTATGAAATTATAAGGATAAAAAAATGTCAGAAAAAATATTAGATAAGTTAAAAAAAGATTTAGAAATAGCAAAAGAGACCGATGAATTAACACTAAGTAATATTAGTGCAATAGTTAAAGAAGCTAGTTCTAAAATTGTTCAAGAATTAGAATTTAATAAAGATATGTCTGTGGATTTAGCTGATGATGTGATGACTACGGTTACGGCTACTTTAAAAGAGATGGGTGAGGATACAAAAGAAAATATCAAAGTAAGTAGCGAAGCAGTAATAGACGGAGTTAAGGAAAGCTTACAAAAACATTATAATGTAAATAGCCAAAAGATGCTAGAAATTCATAATGCTTTATCTCAAGAGCTGAAAAAAGATATGTCAGAGGCTATTGATAATGTAAAAGAGGTGGGTGAATTATCATTTGAAGTGATGAAAAATGCCATTGAAGGTGCTATAAAAGGTGCCAAAGAGGCTTTAGAGGATAAAAAAAAATAGGAAATGAAAATGATTAAAATATCTCAAGCCGCGAAAAACACAAAAAGATTTACACAGATTCTTAGTATCTTGTCTAAAAACGGTTTTGATGATATTTTAAAAAAAATAGAAGAACGGGGAGAATTTCAAATCCCTGTTTTTAATAAAAAAGAGAATCACTCTTTAAATAAAAACCAAAGGTTAAGATATACCGTTGAGGAACTAGGATCAACTTATATAAAACTAGCTCAGATGTTATCTACAAGACCCGATCTAATTTCTTTAGATCTTGCTAAAGAGTTTGAGAAACTTCAAGATAATGTTACACCTGTAGATATAAAAGATATAAGCCCTATCTTTAAAAAAGAGTTCGGTAAAGAACTTGAAGAGATTTTTGCCGAGCCTTTGGAACTTTTAGCTACCGCTTCAATAGGACAGGTTTACAAGGGAAAACTTTTAAACGGTGAAGAGGTGGTGGTAAAAGTTTTAAAACCTCATATTAAAGAGATGATCAAAGATGATCTGGAGATCTTAAAACAGTTGGCTTTTTTCTTTGATGAGTATTTTAAAGAGTATGGGATTCATTCTGTTTATTCTATTATAAAAGAGTTTGAAAGCAGTATAAAAAGTGAACTGAACTTTAAACTTGAAGCGATGAATATAAGCAGGTTCAATTCCTTTTTTCAAAATGATGAAAGGATCAAAGTACCTAAAGTCTATAAAGAGTATTCTAGCAGTAAAATCATCACTATGGAGTTTATCAAAGGGATAAAAGTCTCAAAAATAGAGCAGCTTCAACAACAAAAAATAGATACAAAAGATGTGGCAAAAAATGGTTTTGCTCTTTTATGTGAACAAATTTTTGAAAATAGGTTTTTTCATGCAGACCCACATCCTGGGAATATATTTGTAACAGAAGATCATGAAATTTCATTTATAGATTTTGGGATGATGGGGACTATTACAAAAGAGGAACAAAAAGTTCTTATAGATCTGATTAGTAATATTTCAGCTAAAGAGAGTGAAAAAGTATCCTTGTCTATCTTAGAGATGACAAATCATCCTACGGATATAAATAGAAATGATTTTGTAAGAGATATGAGTGTTATTATCAATGGGTATATGTACAGTGATCTAAAAGATATAAATATAAAAGAGTTGTTTCATGATGTTACGATTGTAATAGCTAAACACAAAATATCTTTTCAAAATAGTTATTATCTTTTTTTTAAATCTTTATCAACGATTGAGGGTGTTGGACGGATGCTTGATCCTGAGTTTAATGCAGTTGAAAATATAAAACCTATAGTTCTCAAATTTTATAAAAACCAGTTTTCTATAAAAAATCTATTAGCTAAAATCAAAGAGCTTCCACAAGAGATGATCGAATTTTTAGACTATACACCAAAAGATCTAAAAACAATATTTAAGCTTATGAAAGAAGGAAAGTTTAAAGTCGAACTTGAACATGTAGGGTTGCAGAAAATGGAAGAATCTATTGAAAAGTCCTTTAATCGCCTAACTGTATCTATTATAATTGCTTCTACACTTATAGGTTCATCTTTACTTTTACTAGCAAAAACACCGCCTTTAATCTATGATATTCCGCTATTTGGCATTGCAGGGTTTAGTACGGCTGTAGTTATGGGACTGATTTTGGCTTATTCTATTTATAAAGGTGGAAAATTATAAATGCTCATAAGAAAATCAATTTATATATATAAAATCATAAAATCAAATTCTTTATATTTATTCTTAGCTAGGATGGTAGTTGTTTTTTTTACTATTATAATACTCTGGTCTATAACAATAACAATTTATCATTCAAAACAAATATCCAATAGTATAGATAACCTTATAACAAAAGATATCAATAAATATTCTAAAATTTTTCAAGATATTGAATTAACAGTTAAAAATAAAAAGTATGAAAGTTTTATTGAGACTATAAAAGTTTTCATAAAAAACTATCTATAAATAATAAAACATACTATTTAAATATTGTGAAACAATTAGATACACAAACGGTAAATTTGATACAAAAAGATATTTTTCATACAATAACTATTGTTTTTTTTAGTGTGATTTTTGTTTTTATCTCTGTTTTTCCTATTATCTTTACCCAATATAATGAACTGATGGATAAAGCAGATGAACTTTTACAAAGTAATATCGTCTCTATAGTCTCTTTGGGAAATGCTATTGCCAAAAGGGACAGCGATACAAATGAACATAACTATAGAGTTACTTATTACAGTATAAAAATAGCCGAAGCACACAATTTATCTAAAGAACAGGTTCAAGCTTTAATCAAAGGTGCTTTTTTACACGATATAGGTAAAATAGCTATTAGTGATACTATACTTTTAAAACCTGGTAAATTAACAAAAGAGGAGTTTGAAGTTATGAAAACACATGTGCTTCATGGAGTTGAGATTGTAAAAGATGACATTTGGTTAGAAGATGCTGAAAAAGTGATACAAAATCATCATGAAAAAGTAGATGGTAGTGGTTATCCAAATGGTTTAAAAGGTGATGCTATTCCAATTGAAGCCAAAATTTTCGCGGTTGCAGATGTATTTGACGCCTTAACTTCAAAAAGACCTTATAAAGAAGCTTTTGATATTCAAAAAAGTTTTGGGATTATTAAAAATGATATTGGTATACATTTTGATGAAAATGTTGTTTATAAGTTTGAGAAGATTTATGAAAAAATATATTATGATATATTAGATTTAAACTTAAAAGAATTAAAAGATATATTATATCAAAATATAAAAGTCTATTTTGATATTAAGAACTACTAAAGGAGTCAACTATAAAGAAACCTAACTAAAAAACAAAGATTTTAAAGTTTCATTTAGAAACACCTAAAGCTAAATTTACATCAAATTTGGTTTTGTTCTTTAACATAACAAATATAGTTTTAAGAAGTTTATTTGCAACAGCAATAA
>JASMTK010000052.1:0-21561 GCA_041694355.1 Arcobacteraceae bacterium
TTTTTTGCGATACATCTTCTAACATTTGAATAACGACTAAGACTTAATAAAACAATCTCTTTTTGTGTTTTTGCTTTTTTTGCTTTTGCAATAAGTAAGTTTTCTTCTTTTGAAAATTCCATAATAGCCCCTTTATTAAAAGAATTTTAACCAAACAGAGTATTAAAAAAGTATCATGATTTAATTTGATATATATGATAAGTATGGTTTAATCATATAATTACAACTTTAGATTTAATGGAGAGATATGAATACTATAGATTTAGAGTATACAGATGTTTTTGAAGATAATAAAACAAAAAGTTTAAACTTCTCTTCTTTTTTAATTAAAGAAGAGTATAAATTAGCTTCTTTATTTGCATTACAAGTGGATGGACACTCAATGGAACCTGTGATAAACCATAAGGCGGTTGTTATTGCAGATTTATCAAATAAAACTTTAATAGATGAAAAAATATATATAGTCTACTATGACAATAAAATGTGGATAAAAAAGTATATTAAAAGTGATGATAGTTTCATTTCGATTAATCCAAAATATAGCCATTTGATTTATAAGAAAAATGAGGTTCATCTAGTTGCAAGAGTATTATTAACATTTACTAATTTATAAAATGTTATAATTTTTGTTACTAAGAGTTTTAAAAATATAATAAAATCTATGTAAATTTTTAAATTGATTAAATTATTTTAGTTATTTAAAAGCTAAACTCAGATTATTTATAGTATTATTTATAACATTAAGAGGTAGTAGATATAAACATTATGTTAGATGAGAATTTTTTAGCTAAATTAACCATACTATATATTGAAGATGATGATACTTTAAGAGAAGAGATATCTCCTTTATTAAAAGAGAAGTTTCAAGAAGTATATGTAGCATCATCACTTTTAGAAGCAGAAGAGTTTCTAAAAGAAGAAATAACTTTAGATATTATTATAAGTGAGGCTTTGATTGACAAAACAGACTCACTTGAGTTTTTAACAAAAGTTAGAAAAGAGAGTAAAAATCTACCCTTTATCTTTTTTACAGAAAAACCACAAGCTACTAAAGAGATGTTGTTAACCTCTTTAAGACAAGATGTTACTGCATTTTTTATAAAACCTTTAGATATTAATCAAGTACTTTTAAAAATAGAAGAGGTTTGTAAAGTAAAGCGAAGAGAAGATGAAATAGTTAATGAACAAAATGAGGTTACTGACTATTTAAAGATAATAAATAAAGTGGCGATTGTATTTATGTTTGATTTAGAGGGTACTATTGTCTACACAAACGAGTTTCTAAAAGAGGTTTTAAAGTGTAAGGATGAAGAGATAATCGGACATCAATATAATGCAATTTATCACCATGAACTACCTAAAAAAGTCTTAAATGAACAATGGAAAACAATAAACAATAAAGAACAGTGGCATGGTAAAATGAAATATCTTACAAAAGATAGTTCGGTTTTTTATGCAAATACAACTATCTTACCTGTTTTAGATAAAGAGGACGGGAAATTAAGTAAGTTTATAAGTGTAAATTTTATAACTACAAAAGAAGAGAATAGAAAAAGAGACTACAAGAAAAAAGTTTTATATAATTTACAAGAGACTAAGAAAGTATATCAAGTAGCACAACAGAAAATAAATGAATTAAATCAAAAGCTTGAACTTTATAGAGGTTATGAAAAAATAGAGAGTAAACTTTATGAAAAGAGAGTTCAAAATAAGCATTTATATGAAAAATTACAAACTTTAGAAGATAGACTAAAAGCAGGTAAAAGACGATTTGAGCAGTTGACTTTTGGAGTTAATGACAAAATAAACAAAATCTCTATAATGACTTCAGATATGATTGACACAGCACATAAAGCTAGTAAAAAAATAGATAAAGTAAGAGAAGAGATAAAAGTACGAGAAGCATATATTCATCGTATAAAAGCTGAGATTGATGAAAAAGCAGTAAAAATCAAAGATTTAGAAGATGTTTTAAGGCATAGAACAGAACAGTTAGAAGAGAAAGGTACCTCTTAATGTTTAATTATGAATTTTTAAAGAAACTAGATATTTTATATGTGGAAAGTAATGAAGAAGAGAATACGTACTTAACAAATATGTTAGCTAAGCAGTTTGGAAATGTAATATCATTTAAAACTGCAAAAGAGGCATATAGAAAGTTTCTTGAAGATAAAAAATCAAACCCAAATATAAATATTATAATAATAGATGAAACATTAGATGATAAAGAGGGATTAGAGCTTTTAAAAGATATAAGAAGAGTTGACATAAAAGTTCCTGTAATAATAACAACAAATGAGATAACAAGTCCAATGCTTCTAAAGGCTATAGAGTATCAAGCTACTGATTGTTTACAAAAACCAGTTAATGTGAAAAATCTTGTCTTTAGTGTTGAGACTGTTTGTCAAAATAAATACCACGAAGAGTTAAGAGAACAAAATAAGAAAGATTTAGAGGATATTATTGAGGTTATAAATCAAGTCGCACTTGTGATTAAGACAAATACTGAGGGTACTATAACTTTTGTAAATGATTATTTTGAAGAAATTTCAGGTTATAAAAAAGAGGATTTACTTAATCAAAACTATGAGATACTAAAAGATGAGGCCACAAATAGCTTAGTTTTTGAAGAGATGTTCAAAGATGTAAAGCAGGGCAAAATCTATGAAAATAAATTAAGATTTAAATCAAACAATAAAAGTGAATTTTATGTTTATCTAACAGTTGTACCAGTCTTATCTAGAAAAACAAATGAAGTAAATGAACTAATGTGGGTTTGTTTTTTAGCTACTGATGATGAGTTAGAACAAAGAGAGTTTAAAAAGAAAGTAGCAAAAAACTTAAAAGAGAATAGGCGCATAAATATTGAAGCAAGAGAAAAAATCGATGAACTTATCTCAAGACTATCTTTTTATAGAACTATTGATATAGACTTAAAAACAGAAGATGAAAGAGCAAGAAAGTTTCAAAATCAAATTAAATTTTATGAAAAAGAGTTATCTGAAATTGAAACAAAACTAAAAGAGACAAGTGAAAAAGCTAATATCAAGATTAAAAAAGTTGTAGCAGATGAGAAAAGAGCAAGAGAAGAGAGAGATGAAGTTGTTGGTGACTTAAAAGAGTTATCTGATGATTTAAGTTTGAAAAATAAAACTATAAAAGAGTTAACTAAAGAGTTAGATGAGCAAGTTCGACAGATTAACTCTTTGATGAGTAAAATTGACTTTAAAGAGTATAAGTTAGATACATAAGTTGTAGTGTAAAATTTAGAAAACTAAATAATCATCAATATATAAATTCTATCTTAAAACAAGCACCAAAATACTTATTCCCCTTATAAGTTGTTTGAGCATTGAAAACATCAATTATAGCTTTGTGATGTTTTGTAAATATGGTATTTGTTAGAGACAATCCAATTCCTGTACCCACATCTTTATGTTTAGTTGTAAAGTAAGGCTCAAATATCTTATCTATAACATCTTTAGGAATACCATTTGCAGTATCTTTTATTGTGATTGTGTATTTATTTTTACTCTTTTTTGTACTTACAAATATAAATTTATTTTCATCTTTTTTTACATTCTCTACTAATGCATCTTTTGCATTGTTTATGATATTAATTAAACCTTGAATAAGTTGGTTTTCATAAGCAAGAATTTCACAATCTTCATCCAAATCATAAATAACTTCTATATAGTTGTTTGCTAAACTTGATTTTGTAAGTTCAAAACTTTTTTTGATTACATTTAGTATAGATGTATTGATTTTAGAGTTATCGTCACTTTTAATAAAACTTCTAAAATCATCAATTGTTTGAGATAGAAACTGAGTTTGCTTTACAATAGAGTCCATAGAACTGTTTATATCTTCATTACATAAAAGATTAAATTCATTTTTCATCTTTATACCACTTGCATTTGTTGAAATTATACTTAAAGGTTGTCTCCATTGATGGGCTATATTTCCTATCATTTCACCCATTGAAGCAAGTTTCTCTTGGGACTCCATAAGTTTTTTCTTTGTTACATCCTTACAAGTAATTATTAGCATCTTTTTATCTGACATTAGGCCTATACTAATATTTAATATTTTATACTCTTTATTTTTTGTTACTACTCTTTTTTCAATATTATTGATATTTAAAAGTTCATCTTTTTTAAACCTTTTGCTCTCCTTTGCAATTAGGTCATTGATGTTTTTATCTTTTAAATCCTCTTTTGAAAAGTTTGTTAATTCAATAAAAGCTTTATTGAATTTAATTATATTCAAATCAAAATCAGTAAGAATAATAGAGTCACTTGAGTTTTCAAAGATTGTCTCAAACTCTTGTTTTTGTTTTTGTAGTGTCTTTGCAAAATCATTTAGAGCAAAAGTGTAAGTATTAAACTGTTTTTTTATTCTTTCTGATAGTTTAAGTGCAAGTAATACTGCTAATATGTAGACAAAAAATAGTACAATAAAAAGCTTTTTGTAAAGCTCTTTGATATTCTTATCTAACTGTTTAGTCTTTTTTCTTATCTCTTCAGAGATATTATCAATATAAACTCCTGTACCAATTACCCAATCCCATTCAGGTAGATATTTTACATAACTTATCTTTCTACTTTGAGTTGTCTCATCAGGTTTTTGCCACATATACTCTACGAAAGAACCTTGGGGATTTGCTTTTGCTTTTTTTACAAACTCTTGTATTATGTTTGTATTGTTTGAGTCTTTCAATAAAGTATCATCTTTACCTATTGATTTTTGTCTAAAAGGGTGAGATAGAAGTGTATGGTTTGAGTTATGAATCCAAAAGTAACCATACATACCATATCTTTTTCTTTCAATACTTCTTAATATCTCTTGTTTTAGTTCCTCTTCAACATCTTTTATATAGTCACCTGTACCAATAACCCAGTTTAATGATGGTATATATTTTACATATATTATTTTCTTAAACTCTTTATTTGATGAGTTTGGCTTTACAAAATAAGTGTTTACATATCCCTCTTTATCATACTTTATTGCCTCCTCAAAAAGATCAACTATTACTTGACCTTTTTTATCTTTGAAATTTGACATATCTTTATTTACAAAGCTTTTGACAGGGTGTATAACAGATCTCTTTGAGTCTTTATCGTATACTAAATAGTATCCCCTATAGTTAAAGAATCTTATAGGAGCAAGGGCATTTTTTGCAATTTGTTTTAACTCTTTTTTTGATTTTTTAGGATTATTGGCAATAATATTTTTTATGATAAATTCAGCCTCTTCAATTTTTCTTACTAATGAACTTTTTAATTTTATATTTGTTTGTGTTTGTAAATAGTTTATTTCGTCTATAACTCTATTTAATTCATTTTTTGTAAACTCTTTTTGTCTTTCTAATAGGGTTAATTCAAGTTTTGCTTTTTCATTATCTTTATAGTTTTCAATAAAGTTATATGTGATTATTATAAGTAAACTACTAACTACAACTGCAATTAAGACAGGGTAAAATAGTATTCGATTCTCTATTTGTTTGGCATCTAAAGATAGTTTTTCTAATTTTTTCAATTTCATTTTAGTATTATAATAGAATAATTATAAAGAAGTTATTTAATAATTGTAAAAGTTTTAGTAAAGTGGCAGTGAGTGAGGGATTCGAACCCTCGGAGGCGTTAACCTCGCCGGTTTTCAAAACCGGTACTTTCGACCAACTCAGTCAACTCACTATATAAAAAAGTAAATAAAACTTAAAAACAATAATTTAGTATTATTTTTAAGTTTCATGGTGCGAATGGTGAGAATCGAACTCACACTCCAAAAAATGGAATGGGATTTTAAGTCCCACGCGTCTACCTATTCCGCCACACTCGCACGGTGGTGGTGGGGGAAGGATTCGAACCTTCGAAGCCATAGGCGGCGGATTTACAATCCGCAGGATTTGACCACTCTCCAACCCCACCATTGTTATTTGGGAGTGGAATTATATCTTAAGAAAATTAAAAAAAGTTTAAATAATGCTATTATTGATGTTTTTTCATATTTTCCATTATTTTATTGTAAATTCTTTCATACTCTTCTGTTGGTATCGCGTCATCATCAATAACTGCTAAGATACTTTTCAACTCTTCTAAAAAAGCTTCCATCTCTTTTAAAGCTTGCATATTTTCAGCTTTATTTTTATCTGCAAGTAAATCTTCATTTAAGTCATCAATGTATAATTCAACTTCTGGAATCATTGCTGTTTGTACTAAATCTTTTAATTTATTTTTTATTTCTGACATTTTTATATCCTTAGGTTCAAAAATTATATAATATTTATACTAAAATCCAAACATTGTTTTTATAAACTTTGGTATTATTTAAAAAACATTATTTTTAAGATATACTATAGTAAAATGTATAAAATTTATTTTAAGGTTTAGGTTTGCGGAAAAATATTGTGTTGCAGTTTATTATAATGGTTACACTATTAGCTATTATAATTACAGTTTTAAGTCTATATAATCTACGTCATGTTGGTATAAAGTCTGCTATTCATAATGCTCAAGCAATTTCAGAGGTTGTAAAGAGTGGTTTAACATCTCATATGCTAAATGACAATATGCATCAAGTGGATACTTTTATTGATTCTGTATCAAATATGAAAAATGTTGATAAAATATGGTTAGTTAGAGGTGAGGCTGTAAACAAACAGTTCAATAGAGTTGATAAGACAAAACTTCCTAAAGATGCTTTAGATAAAAGTGCTTTATTAACAGGAAAAATGCAATACAAAATAGATGAGAGTTTTACAACTACTTCAGTTAGGGTTACAATCCCATATAACGCAGTGGCTCAAAATGAGATTGACTGTTTAAAGTGTCATAACGTAACTCCAGGTGAAACCTTAGGAGCAGTCTCTTTACAGTTAGATATAAGTGCTTTAAAACAAATAGGTATTGAGTCAATTTATATAATAACGCTTGTTGTTGTTTTAGCAATATTTTTAATTGTATATTTATCAAGAAAAGTATTAAGACCTTATATGCTACTTTTTGATAAATTTAGTAAAAATATAAGTGATGCAGTTATAGGAAAATTTAAAAAAATTGATACTCCAAGAGGTTTAACCCCTGAAATGAGAGAGTTAACTGAAGAGTACAACAAACTAATGGTAAACTTTAAAGATACATCTTTTGATATTGAGAAAAAGCTACAAGGATTTATTGGGTATAACATAAATGAACAGCATAAAAACCCATTAAAGAAATCAAGTAAGATTATTGATAATTTATCAAATTTATATCAATTTAAAAAAGAGATTGAACTTGATCACTCAAGAGAGGAGATTTACAACAGACTATCTGAGGTATTTAAAAATAAGTTCAAATTAGACAAGTTTACTTTTGTTGAAATTGATATGATAAAACAAAAGATGACAACAGTAGTGGAAGAGGGTGATATGTTCTGCTGTAAAAATACTCTTTTAGAAACACCACACCTATGTAGAGCAGCTAGAACAAAAAGTGATGTATTTTCTATGGACTTTCATAGTACTTGTCCATATTTTGAAAGGGAAGATAAATACTACTACTGTACAAATATAGCAATTAGTAATAATATAAATTTAATCATAAACTTTGTATTTGATACAAAAGAGAGTTTAGAGGAGTTAAAGTCTCAAATAACATTTATAAAAAGTTATATAAATGAAGCTGCTCCTTCTCTTGAAGTAAAACTATTAATGAATGCATTAAAAGATTCTGCATTTAGAGATGGGTTAACTGGACTTTATAATAGGAAATTCTTAGAAGAGCATACTAAGAAGTTATTGCCACAAGCAAAAAGAGAAGAGTTTAACATAGGTGTTCTTATGCTTGATATGGATCACTTTAAAGCAGTAAACGATGAGTATGGACATGATATTGGTGATAAGGTTTTAAAAGAGTTAGCTGAAATTTTAGAAGATACTGTAAGAGAGTCTGATTTAGTTATCAGATATGGTGGAGAAGAGTTTATTGTACTACTTGTGGGAGTAAATACAGAACAAGATGCAATAACTGTAGCTGAAAAAATAGGTTCAAGAGTTAGAGAAAACGAAATAGATGTATATGCAGGTGCTAAACTTAAAAAGACAATTAGTATGGGACTATCTATGTATCCAAATGACTCTACAAACTTTAATTCAGTAATTAAAAATGCAGATATAGCACTATACGAAGCAAAAAGTACAGGTAGAGATAGGCTTGTGCGATTCAAAGAAGAACAAGTTTCAAGTGTAGATTTGTTTTAGAAAATTAATCTATTAATTAAATTATTGTAAACTCTAAGAAAACATATCTTGGAGTTTACAAATGTTAAATATCTCAAAAGAAAAAATCAGTCCTTATCCACGTTTTTTTATGATACTTTCGCTGCCTTTGGCACTTTACCTTTCTTTATTAGCAGTGAAATATCTAAACTTAATGTCATTAAAAATAGAAAACCACTCTTTAGTTATTATCTCTATTATTCTATTTATCTTTCTATTTTTTATTAGACATAATTCTTGGTATGCTTTTAGTCACTTTTATAATAGTTTTGATGAATTAAATAATAAAATAGAAAATCATATAAATAAAAATCAATTAACAATAAATGGTATTAGTAAATCATACGGAAATATAGACAGTTTTTTTAAACAAAAAGTTTATGAAATAAGAAATGATAATTTTGCTAGTGTTGCAGCATCTATTTTCCCTACTCTTGGTATCTTAGGAACTTTTATAGCTATTGCTATTTCGATGCCTGACTTTTCTGTGAGTTCAAAAGAGGCTTTAGAAGAAGAGATAACTGTTTTACTAAATGGTATAGCAACTGCATTTTATGCTTCTATATATGGTATTTTTTTATCAATTTGGTGGATATTCTTTGAAAAAAGAGGTCTTACAAAAATAGAGAAGTATATAAATGAAGCAAAAGAGTTTTATAACGAAAAAATTTGGGATGCAGAAGAGATAAAACTTGTATCTTTAGTTGATGGTCAAAACCAAAACAAACTATTACTAGAAAAGATTCAGGAGGTAATAACTCCTAATTATATTAACTCATTAGACAAGATTGCTCAAGAGAAACTGCAAACCTTAGAAAACATAAATAAGGAGCATGAAAAGATACAAAATAACCTTTTAGGAAACTATGATAAATTAACTGAACTATTTGAAAACAGTACAAATAAGCAAAAAGAGGTTATTGAAGATTTCTCTAAACTACAAGAGTCAATAATTGATACAAATAAGGAACAGACAAACAACTCAAAAGCAATAAAAAATGAGATCTACTCTGTACTTTCATCATTTCAATTAGTTTCAAGTGATTTAAAAACACTAGGAAAAGATTTAATTAATCAAGAAAAAAGAAAGAGTTATGATGAAGAAAGATGAAAATAATTCAAGTTTTTGGATATCTTATGCTGATTTAATGGCGGGTTTACTTTTTGTATTTATTCTTTTAATAGGTGCAATTATTGCAAAATATAGTCTTTTACAAAGTGAATCTAAACTTTTAGAGATGAGTTTAAAAGAGGAGAAAATTGCACTTGAAAAAAGTAAAAAAGAGTTAGAAAAAAGCAGAAAAGAGTTAAATAAAAAAGAGAACAAAATAGAGCAAACAAAGAAAGAATTAAAACAGATTAATACTCAAAATGAAAGTTTAAAAGAGCAAATAGTAGCTTTAAACAATAAGTTGCTACAACGAAAAAAACAGCTTGAAGATAAAAATAGTGAGTTAGATAAAAACAAAAAGATTATAAATGAAATAGAGTTAGAACTAAACAGAAAACTAGAAGCGATAAGAAAAGAAAATATTGATAAAAAACAGACAATCAAAGAACTATTTGCAAGAATTAATACTAAAGATGATGAAATAAAACAGATAAAAGAGGAGCTTTATACACTAAAAGATGAATTAAAAGATAGTATTAAAAAAGAGAAGTTAGCTATAAAGCAGCTTGAAAATACAAAAGAAGAGATTAGAAACCTAACAGGTATAAAGATAAAGGTTATCTCTATTTTAAAAGAAAAGCTTGGAGAAAAGTTTGAAATAGACTCTCAAAGTGGTGCGATAAGATTATCTTCAAATATTCTGTTTGATGAGGGAAAATATGAGTTGAAACCTAATTCAAAAGAAGACCTAAAAGTGGCTTTATATGACTATTTAAATACAATTTTAGAAAATAAAGAGATAAATAAACATATAGATAAAATAATTGTTGAGGGGCATACAAACTCAAAAGGTTCTTTTCTTTACAATATGGAATTATCACAAAAAAGAGCATATTCAGTTATGGCATTTTTGTTAAAACTTGATTTTGAAGAAAAAGAGTTACTAAGAGATTTAATAGTAGCAAGTGGAAGATCATATCTTGATCCAATATATGATAAAAATGGTATTGAAAACAAAAATAAATCAAGAAGAATAGAGATTAAGTTCAGACTTAAAAATGAAGAGGCTATTAAAGAGATAGCAGATATGTTTAAATGATTTATCAAATAATTATGGTAAATCTGATATCATTTTCAAAAAATTAAAGGTGAGCAATGTTTTTTAGAGGTTTATTTTTACTATTGTTAGGAACATCATTTTTATTTTCTCAAAATATTGATGTAAACAATCCATTGGTACAAGAGTATATTAAAAAAAATGGAATAGATAAATTTGATAAAGAAGAGAATTTAAAATTACCCAATAATCTCTCGAAAAAAGAGATGAATGATAATATTAAAGAGTTAGAAGATAGTAAATTAGTAGATGAAAATGATAGTAATAAAACTAATAAAGTAAACAATGAACTAACTGAAGAGTTAAAAGAATTAAAAGAAGAGATAAACCCTTTTTTTTATAACTCAAAAGATGAAGTTATATCTAAAATAAGTAAGAAAAAGAATAAAAAAGATGAAACTTCAAAGATTGAAAAATATGGTCTAAACTTCTTTACACAAACATCAAATGAACCTCTAGCTTACATAACTCCTCCAGATAATTATATATTATCAAAAGGGGATACTTTAAAGATTTCTATTTATGGTTCACAAAATAATAGTTATGAAGTAGCTGTAGATAAAGAGGGTAGTATAAACATTCCAAAAATTGGTAAATTAAACTTAGAAAATAAAGAATATTCAGAAGCTAAAAAATACCTTATAAATAAGCTTAATAGTTTCTACCCAAATTCAGAAGCTTTTATCTCAATTGTAGATCTAAAAACAATTACTATTACTGTTGTAGGAGAAGCTAAAAATCCAGGTCAATACAATCTACCGGCATTGTCAAAAGTAAAAGATGCGTTGATATATGCATCAGGGGTTAGTCAGATTGGTAGTCTTAGAAATATAAAAGTACTAAGAAATGATAAAGTTATTTCAAATTTTGATTTATATTCACTTTTAAAAAATGGTAAATCTAAGGGTGATTTAGTATTAAGAAGTGGTGACGTTGTTTTTGTACCTATTGCAAAAAAATCCATAAAAGTTTTAAATGGAGTAAAAAATCCAGCTATTTATGAGTTGAAAAATAATGAGAATCTACAAAAGGTTATTGCATACTCAGGTGGGTTATTAAGTGACTCAATTAAGACAGTAAAATTAAAAAGAAATGAAAATGGAAAAAAAGTTTTTTTAGATGTTGAAATTGAAAAAGATATAGCTTTAAAAGATGGCGATGAAATATCTATTTTACCAAGTTCAAATTTTTATAAAAATAGAGTTACGTTACTAGGTAATGTATATAGAGATGAATCCTATGAAATAAAAACGGGTGAAACATTAAAAAGTCTATTTGAAAAAATAATTAATACATACGGTAAAGAAAATATTTTTATGCCACAAACTGATATGAATTATGTTGTTGTTAAAAGAATTGATGAAAATACATTAGAAAATAAAACTTACTCAAGAAATTTATCAAAAATATTAAATGGTGATAAAAATGAAGATCTTAATTTAAAAAGTGAAGATAAGATTTTTATTTTCAACAAAGATTTAACACAAAATATAAAATATGTTTTAGTTGAAGGTGAGGTTGAAACAGAAGGGAAACTGAAGTTTTTCAATGGTATGAAGTTAATTGATGCATTAAATGCAACAGGTTTGAAAAAAGAGTCTGATACAAAAAGTATAAGAGTTATTTCATATGATGAAAATATGAATCAAAAAGTTAATTTTTATTCTATAGATGAAGCATATAATGTAAAACTTAGAAAGTATGATGAAATAAAAATTAGTAATTACTTTGAAACTAATGATTTTCCTACAGTTACTATAAAAGGTGCAGTAAACGAACCAGGTGTGTTTCAATATAACGATGGTATGAGAATAAAAGATCTTATAAATTATGCAAAAGGACTTAAGAATAGTGCAAGATTAGACTCTTTTGAACTTATCTCTTATAAAACTGTAAATAGTAGAAGATTACCAGAGTTAAATAAGTACAATTTAAGAGAAGTGATAGAAAAAAATATTTCATTAAATGCGTATGATGAGGTTATAGTTCAAGAGATAAATGGGTGGAATGAAAGAAGCACTGTAACACTTAAAGGGGAAGTTTTATTTCCTGGTGAGTACATAATTACGCCTGGTGAGAAAATATCAAATGTTATCAAAAGAGCAGGTGGATATACAAAAGAAGCATTTATAAAAGGTGCTTTATTTACAAGAGAAGATGTAAAAGAGATACAAAAAGATGCACTTAAAAAGCAATTAAAAGAGTTAGAAAACTCAATTGTTTACTATTCTACTAAAGGCTCACAAGCAGGTGAATCTGAAGATAAAACAATGCTTTTAAGATATATGGAAAAAATAAAAGCTCAAGCAGAAAATATTGAAGTAGTAGGTAGAGTTGCAATTAACTTAGAAAGAGATTTAGAGAAATTAAAAGAATCTGATTATGATATAGTTTTAAAAGATGGAGATACTCTTACAATTCCTACTTATGAAGATAGTGTTATGGTAATAGGTGAAGTAATGACTCAAAATGCACTAACTTGGAAAGATGGAGAGGATGTAGTAGACTATATAGATAGAGTTGGTGGTATGAAAGAGAGTGCAAATAAAAAAGGTATATTTGTAATAAAAGCAAATGGTGAAGCAAAAAAAGTTGGATATAGTTCAGTATTTGGTTTATCATCAGTTGATGTTGAAAAAGGTGATGTAATTGTTGTTCCATTTGATTTATCACAATTTAGTAATATCAAATATGCAAAAGATTTAACAAGCGTATTATATCAAATTGCAGTATCAGCTGCTTCTCTTAAAACAGTTGGGGCTTTATAATAAATGAAAAAGGCTTTATCTTTGATAGAAGTTTTAGTGAGTGTTGTTCTGATTACATTAGTAATTGGAGCACTTATTAAAACTAATAATCAAAGTTTTAAAGCAGTAGAAACACTAAAAAACAATAATCAAAATCAAGCTTTAACTTCTGTAGTTTCAATAGTTGCACTAAATAATATGAAAGATACAAAATACTATTTATCTGATTTAGTAAAAGGTTTGGATATAGATGAACTGGATAAAAAGTTTAAAGAAATAAAATTTGAAGTTGATGTTGAAAAATTAAAAACAGAATCAAAAAAACTAGCTGACGCCTCTTTCTTTTTCAATCCTACAAAGATAACTATTGAAAGTAAAGATAATATAAAAGAGTTTACAGTTACAAAGTTTAGTATGGAAAAATGAAAAAAGCATTTACTTTAACAGAGGTCTTAATATCAGTTGCATTATTATCTATAATTTTGATTTTTCTAATGAGATTATTAGATAACACAAAAAAGACAGAGACTGTTTTTAAAAAACAAGTTGAAAATATAACAAAATATGATAACATCAAAGAGTTTATTTCAAAAGATTTTCTTTATGCAAAAAGTATCAATCTTAAAAAAACAAAAGATGGGGATCATATACTGCAACTTGAAACATCAAATGTTTATTATGACATAACAAATAAGTATGTAACTTATCTTGTATCAAATAATAATTCACTTTATAGAGTTGAATCAAAAAAACAAATTAATAAAAAAAATACAAATATAAGCTTTTTAGAAAATACAAATATCTCAAAGTTGATTGATGATATAGAGTATTTTAGAGTTTCAAAAATAGAGAAAACAAAAGCATATTTTGTATATATAAAATCAAAGCAAAAAGAGTTAATGTTTACTACCGTGAGTATACTTTAATGATTTTTTTGATAAAATAATATCTATTATAATTAAAAGGTTGTCGATGACTAAAACAAATAGTAAATTAAATAAAAAGAACTTTAAAAAAGCATTCTCATTAATTGAACTGATGGTTGTTATTGTAATATTAAGTTTACTTGCAGCATTTGTTTTACCAAATTTAACTGGTAAAGGTGAAGATGCTAAGAACAGCATAGCTTGTGTACAGCTAAAAAGTATTTCTCAAACATTAAAAATGTATAAGATAGATAATAGCTCATACCCATCAACTACAGAGGGCTTAAATGTTTTAGCAAAAGAGAATTATTTTGAAGATGGTAAACTACCAAAAGATCCTTGGGGAAGTAACTATATCTATACTAATAATAGTGGAGATATTGAGATTATATCATTAGGTTCTGATAAAAAAGAGGGTGGTGAAGACGACATATACTTAAGCAAGTGTGGTAGTAAATAATCTTGAACAAAAAAGCTTTTACACTTACTGAGTTAATTATCGTAATAATTCTAGTAAGTGTAATTTACTTATTAGCTTTTAGCAACTTCTCTTTTTTTAATACATCTTCTAAAGTTAAATTAGAAAACTTGAAGTCTTATTTAAAAAATCAAAAATTTGAAAATAATCTAAAACTTATTTGTTTACAAAGAGAAAATGAATGTCTGATCCTTTTGGATAATGAATATTCAGAAAAAATCAAAAATCCATTTAATAAGATAAGAACAGTTTATAATGATGACAAGGATAGAAAAAGAGTCTATTTTGATGATTTAAAGGTTAATGATATGTACGAAAGGGTCTCTTTATTTTTCTATTTAAATAATAAAGGACAACATAGTAACTATATAATCGAAACAAATAATAATCTTGTGGTACTTGACAGTTTAGAGGAGACTTTTAAAACCTATGATAATCTATCTAAATATTTACAAGAGAAAGAAAAAAATATAATTGAGGTAAAAGATGCTTTTTAAATATAGTGGGGTATCTAAAGATGGTAAAAAATTAAAATCCCAAATTGAAGCAAAGGATAAGCAAGAGGCAAAGCAGAAGCTAAAAGCTCAAAATATAATATATACAACATTAGAAGAGGATAATTTTAATATTTCTTTTTTCTCAAATTTAAAAATAAAAAGAAAGATTAATAGTACAATTTTATCTGATATAAGTCGTGATTTAAGTATTTACTTAAAATCGGGAATTTCTTTGGTAAACAGTATTAAACTGATTGCAAATAGATATAAAAACAATAAAAAAGTATATCTTTTTTTAGATATAGTTAACTCTTATTTACAAGAAGGAAAAGGTTTTTATAGTGCACTTGAAGAACAAAATGTTTATGAGTTACCTACATTTTATAAACAATCAATAAAAGTTAGTGAAACAAGTGGGCTTTTAGACTCTGTTTTAGATGAGTTATCTGCTTTTTTAAAAGATCAAGAAAAAATCAAAAAACAAACTGTATCTGCAATAGTTTATCCATCATTTATGTTAGTAGTATCAATTTTTGTTGTTGGATTTATGCTAAGTTTTGTAGTTCCAAAAATCACCTCAATATTTCAACAGTTTGACCAAGAATTACCAGCAATTACTAGTTTTGTAATATCAGCTGGTGATTTTATGGAAAAATATTTTACTTTGATTATGTTTATATCTCTTGTAGTTATTTTTGCTTTTATTTATATACTTAAAACATATGAAAAAATTAAATTTTTATTTGATAGGTTTTTGTTGAGAATACCTCTTTTTAAGACAATTTCGTTATATAGTGAATTAAGTAGGTTTGCATATATGAACTCTATATTAATCTCTTCAGGGGTGCCAACAGTTCAGGCTTTTAAACTATCAAGTAATATTTTGAAAAATAGTGTAATAAAAAAAGTTTTTATAGAAGCAACTGAAAAGGTAGTTGAGGGTGAATCTCTTTCAAAGATGCTAGAAACTTCAAAAGTATATAAGATTGAAACTTCATTTATTCAAGCTATTGCTATTGGTGAGCAAACAAGTCAATTACATAGTGTATTAAAGAATTTAGCAACTGTTTATAATGAATCTAATAAAAACAAAATCTCTATTTTATTGTCTTTAATGGAACCTGTATTAATGTTATTAGTAGGTAGTATTATAGGATTTATTGTAATAGCAATGCTTTTACCTATTTTCTCAATGAGTATTGCTTAAGTTATGAAAAAATCAGTTGTTTTACTTATTACATTATCGATTATTTCAGTATTATCAATTATTATAATGAATAATTTAAATAGTATAGATGGTTTAATAAATAAAAGAATTAAATCAAATAGTGAGACAAATGCATTTTTATTAATTGATAAAACAAACGAACAGATACTAAAGCTGTTAAAAGATAATAAAGAGTATTTAGAAGAGAATCTACCTATAGGTTCAATTGATTTTTCAACACAAAATAATAAATTGTTTATAAATTATTTAGGTTACCATGAAAAAATATATCAATTAGCAAATTTAGAGAAAACTAATTTTAATTTTAAAAGGTTTTTAAAAGAAAGAGATATAAAAGTATCTGACATATCAAATTATAAGCAACAAGATTATATACTATCAACCTATTTATCTATTTCAAATGATAATAGAATAAGTGAAATTATAAATGATATTACTTATATAGATGATATACATAAGAAAGATTATTTTGAATGTTTTTATACTTTTTCTCATCAAAATATTGAATATAAAGTAAGAATAATTTTTAATGATAGTTTTAAAAAGGTAAAAGAGTTTGAAGTTTGGAATTAGAGAAAAAACTAAGATAGTTTTTTGTGACAAAGATTATAAACATAATTTAGGTGATGATAGTAAAGTTGATATTATATTATCACCTGAATTCTATTGGGTTAGAAAGTTTAACTTACCTGCTAAAAATACAAAAGAAGCCCTAAAACTTCTTCCTGCAATGTTTGATGAATACTTGCCAGAGGGCAATTATGAATACTATTGTATTAAGATTGAAGAAAATGTTTTTTTATCATTTGCTTATGAAAATGATAAAATTTTAAACTTTATTAAAAAAGCAAATTTTAATATATCAAAAGTCAATTCACTTCGATTCGCGCAAACAGAATTTTTAAACTTTAATGATAAAAATTTAATTTTCAATAATAAAAACTTTGTTTATAAAAATGATATCTTATTAATGGCTCCATTTAAAATAGATGATATAGAAGATATAATTGTTGAAAATATAATAGAAAAGCTAAATCTTACAAATAGTAAAATTAATTTTAAATTTTACAATACAGTATTAGATAAAAAAACTATAATATCTTTTAGTATTATGATACTAATAATTTCATTATTGAACTTCTATAAAGGTTATGAGATAGATTTACAAAATGATGCTATACAATTAGAAAAACAAGCTATGAAAAAAGACTTTAATTTACCTCAAACAAGTTTCCAATTGGATTCAATTTTAAAAGATTTAAAATCAGAAAACTCAAAACAAATAGAAGTAAAAAAAACACTTATGGAACTATTGAAATATTATAAGGTTTCAAATAGTGCAAAACTTGAGAAGTTGGCTTTAAATAATAAAACAATACAAGTAGAGTTTACAGGAAGTTCATTGAGAAAAATTAGTAATTATTATAAAAGTAAATATAAAAACATAAATGATAGATTTTATGGAAAAAAACTTATCTTGGATATTACTTATGAATAAAATAAACCCTATTTATATTTTACTTTTTTTTGTTGTAGTTCTTATTATTTCATTTACACAATTAAAAGAAAAGAGAGAAAAACTAGTAACTGAACAAACTAATTTTTTAGAATTTTCTAAAAAAGCTTTAGAGTATAAAAGCCTTGTAAAAAAATCCACAAAAGAGAATATAGTGGCTTTTTTAGAAAAAGTAAGAAATAACCCAAGATACAAAAAAGCTAATATAAAAGTGTCAAATAAAGAAGATAGTTATATTGTGTCTCTTCGTGGAAATAATCTAAGTACGCATCAAAAACTATTAAATGATATTTTAAATAATAATTTCAATATTAAACAACTTAATATCACAAAAACAAATTTAGAAATTGAGTTAAGCTATGAATAAATTATATAAAATTTTAAAACCTCTAATTTGGCTAGTATTACTTATATTTACAGTGGTGGCTACTTTACCTAAAGCAAATCTATATTATAAACTTGAAGAATATTTAAAAGCAGAAAGCTTGATAATTTATGATGAAGAAGTATCTTCTTCTCTTTTTTCAATTAATATTGATAATGGAATTATAAATTATAAAGGTATAGATGGAGCATATTTTAAAAACTTAGAATTAACTACAGGGTTAGTTTACAATAATTTAAAGCTAGAGAAGTTAAAAGTTAATAAAAACTTACAAAGTTTAATTCCTACAAATATTGATATTTTAAATATTAAATATAGTATATTAAATCCTATTAAAGTAACAATAACAGGAAAAACTCAATTAGGAAATTTAAATGGAAATATAAACTTAATTCAAAGAAAGATTAATCTTCAGTTAAATCCTACAAAAGTATTAAATTCAACTCAAAAAAGATTATTGAGTTTTATGAAATACGAAAAAAAATCAAATAAAGGAGTTTATACGTATGAATACAGTTACTAATTCTTTATTTGATTTATTTTTTAAATATTTTAAATTATTTACTATTATTTTTTTTATAAATAGTATACTCTTTATTTATTTACCTAAGAAAAGTGTTGAATATGTGGATAGAAATACTGAGTCTAATGAGTTCTATCATATAAATTTAAATAAAGTGTTTGAAGAGAAAAAAGAGAAAAAGACAAAAAGAGTTGTCAGAAAAGTTACAAGAAAAATCAACTCAATAGTATTAAAAGCAATATATGCTTATGAAAATAAAAAGGGGTGGATTATTGTATCAACAAAATCAAATCCTAATAAAACAAAGATTATAACTATAGGGGATAAATATTTAGATTATAGATTAAAAGAGCTTTATCCTCAAAAAGCCATATTTGAATTAAATAATATAGAGTATGAAATATCTTTAGATAATAAAATCAATACAAAATCTATTTCACCTAAAAGTCCAAAAACACAAAAAACAGACTATTCTAAACCAATAGGTGTTTCTAAAAAATATGTAAAGAGATATATGAAAGACTTTGATGCAATATGGAGATCAATTGCAATTAAGGAAGTGGTAGACTCAAATAAAAAGATAAAAGGCTTTAAGATTTTATCAATAGCTAGAAACTCAGCTTTTTCAAAGTTAGGGTTGAGAAAGAATGATATTATAAAAAAAGTTAACAATACAACTTTAAAAAGTTATGCAGATGCTTTTAATATTTATAATAATATTGATAAATATGATAACTTACAAATAACAGTTGATAGAAAAGGTAAAGAAATGGAGATAAATTATGAAATTGACTAAACTTTTATTAGGTTTTTTAATTGTTGTTATGATTAACAGTTCGGTTTATGCACAAGAGCAACCAATGAATATAAACTTTAAAAACCTTAAGATACAAGATTTAATAGAAATAACGTCTAAAATATTAAACAAAAATATTTTATTAAATCAAAAAATTATTGGAAATGTTGATTTTATAACAAATAAGCCTGTATATGAGAAAGATATGTTAGATATTCTAATATATGTTTTAGCAGATAAGGGTTACACACTTGTTGAAAATGGAGATATTTTAAGAATTGTAAGAATGGGAGAGGCCTCAAAGTACAATTTACCTGTTTATTCAGAAAAAGCCAAAAAATCTTATACAATGATAACAAATGTATTCGAACTTAAAAATTTAAATGTAGATTATGTTGCTTCTAAGATTGTTCATCTGATTGGTAAATCTGCAAGAGTAGTAACTGATAAGAAATCAAACTCATTAATAATCACAGATTTTGTTGACAATATAGAAACAATAAAAAAAGTAATAAATAATATCTCTAAAGATAATGAAAAAGATTTAGTGATGATTCCATTAGAGTTTACAGAGGCTCAAACAATAGCAACTGAATTAAATAATGTATCTAAAACACTTTTTGATCAAACTATTGAGAAAGAGAAAGTTAGTATCTTCACAAACAAAGATACAAACTCTATAATATTGGTTGGTAGAAATGCTAATATTCAAGAACTAAAACAATATGTAAAAAAAGTAGATATTGAAGGTAGTTTAGCAAAAACTGTTACTGAAGTAATAAGTCTTAAAAATACAGAAGCAAAAAGTATAATTAAACTTTTAAATTCAATTCTGGGTAAGAAAGTGTATAAAAACCCAGAGCTAAAACCTTTTGTTGCATCTGATGATGAAACTAATACTATAGTAATAATGGGACCTAAAAGTGAAGTAGAAAGTATTAAAACACTTATAGATAAACTAGATATTGATAGACCTCAGGTTTATGTGAAAGCTCAGATTATTGAGGTCAAAGATGACATGACACAAGAGGTTGGTATAAGATATGGTTTAGCTGGATATGAAAAAGGAAACTCAGGGTTATTAGCATTTTCATCTGCATTAACAGGTAGTGTTCCAAATATTAGTCAACTTGCTTCTAACTTTGGACTTACAAATAAAGATGGTGAAGTAAATAATGATGGTATTAAACTTACAGATTCAGGTTTAGCTCTTGGAGTTAGTGTAAATCTACTTAAGAGCAATGGTGCAGCAGAAGTTTTAAGTGAACCATCTATTTTAGCAATAAACAATAAAGAAAGTAGCATATATGTGGGTGAGAGACGATCAATCAAAACAGGAACTACTACAACAGATGGTGGAAATACAAATGAGAGTTACTCAAGAGAAGATATTGGACTTACATTAACAGTTAAACCTAGAATTTCAAATGATAATAAAGTTATTTTAGAGATAAACACACTTTTAGAAGATGTTTTATCTGCTGAAAACACAGACCAGCCAACTACAACAAAAAAAGAGATAAAAACATCAGCAATAGTGGAAAATGGCGAAAGTGTAGTTTTAGGTGGATTGATTCAAAATAAACTTGAAGAAGGGATTGATAAGGTTCCATTATTAGGTGATATTCCACTTTTAGGACAACTTTTTAGAAATAATAAAGATGTAAACTCTAAAAGAAGTTTAGTAGTTATTTTAACTCCTTATATAGTTTCAAAAAGCAGTGATTTAGCTGGTGTAAGACAATACATAACAGAACTTTCTCAAATTGAAAACAGAGTTTTAAAAGACTTAGAAGTTAGACGAAAAGAGAACTTGATTGACGAAAAACTTGAAGATATAAAAAGAGAAGAGAAAATAAAAGACTTAGATAAAGAAATAAAAGAGTTAAACAAACCAGAAGAAAAGGAAGAAAAAAGCGACTCTCCACATCCAAAACGTGTAAGAGAACTATTTGGATTATAGGATAAAAAATGAAT
>JASMTK010000053.1:0-10188 GCA_041694355.1 Arcobacteraceae bacterium
AATCATCCTTTTATAACATTTGAAGCAACTGTTAGTGAGGGTTCATATATTAGAAGTTTGGCTCAAATATTTTTAGACAATCTTAATCAAAAAGGTACTTTATCTTATCTTTGTAGATTAAACGAGGGTAAGTTTTTTTATGAAAATGAAAAAGATTTAAACCCTCTTGATTATTTAGATTTAGAGGTGAATGATTATATAGGTGACAAAGCATGGGTTGAAAACGGTAGAAAAATTTCAATTGATTATTTACAAACAAAAAAAGATGGAATATATCTAATTATTTTTGATAAATTTTTTAGTATTATTGAAATAGAAAATGAAGAAGTAAAATATTTGTTAAATAAGGTAGAGTTATAGTGGAAAGAAAATCTTACGCAAAAGTAAATATATTTCTAAAAATGATTGGTAAAAGAGAAAACTACCATGAAATTGTCTCTAGGTTTGCTCTTGTATATAATCTATATGATAGAATCACTTTTACCAAAACGGATAGGAAAGCATTTAATATTATAGGTGATTTTGGATGTAAATTAGAGTCAAATACTGTATATAAAGCATACAATTTAGTAAAAGATTTTAAAGGTGTAAAGGATTTTTTTCAAGACTATAGTGTAGTTGTTGAAAAAAATATTCCTGAATTTGCGGGTCTTGGTGGAGGTAGTTCTAATGCTGCTACTTTTTTGCTTATGGTAAATGAGTACTGCAATTTAAATTTAAGTAAAGATGAACTTTGTAAAATTGCAGTTAAAATAGGTGCAGATGTTCCATTTTTTATCTATGAGTATAGTAGCGCAAATGTTACGGGAATAGGTGAAATTGTAAAAGAGTTTAAAGAGCCAAGGTTAAATATCAAAACATTTACACCAAAAATTAAGTGTGACACTAAAGAGATTTTTCAAACATTTTCAAATAGATTCTATAAAGAGTTATCACAAGAAAAAGCAAATGAATTATTGAAACTTGATTCAAAAAAAATAGTTGATACGTTGGATATATACGAAGCCAATGATCTATATGAAAGTGCAGTTTATAATAATCCAACATTAAAAGAGTATGAAAAAGATGGTTGGTATTTTAGTGGAAGTGGAAGTTCATTTTTTAAGGTAGATTATGAGTAAAAAAGAGAGTAATAAACAATTAGTATTCAAAAACAAAAAAGCAGGACATGACTATTTTATCCTTGACACATATGAGGCAGGTATTGTACTTGAGGGAAGTGAAGTTAAAGCTGCAAGAGAGGGTAGAGTAAATCTAAAAGACTCTTTTGTAAGAATCATAAAAGATGAAGTGTTTTTATTAAATGCTCATATTTCACATTTAAGTACAACGCATACTACTTTTAGACCTGATGAAAGACGTGCGAGAAAATTATTATTAAATAGAAAAGAGATTGAAAAAATACACTCAAAAGTTTCAAAAGATGGAGTTACAATAGTAGCATTAAAACTTTATTTTAATAAAAGAAATATGATTAAGGTTCAAATTGCCACTGCTAAGGGTAAAAAACTTCATGATAAAAGGGAAGATTTAAAAAGAAAAACAATGCAAAGAGAGACTGCACAAGCATTAAAAAACTGGTAATTTAATCTTATTATAAGCTTTGCTTATAAAAAATATGCTAAATAAACATAGGTTTAAAATAGCATATTTTCTTTAAAAACCTCACAAAAAAATTTATTTCACGATTATTTATTTCCTCTAAAAGGACTTAAAAACCACTAAAATTAAGTAAAAATTTAGTCCTGTTTAGCTAAGATTTAGCCATAAGTGACGGTTTGTGACTTGTATATAAAATTAGTAGGAGGAGATTGATGCAAAACGGTGCAAAAATTGAGTATGATTACTCAGTTGCAAAAGCCTTTACATTTGCAACAATTTTGTTTGGTATCATTGGTATGACAATTGGTGTTGTACTAGCGTTTCAATTAGCGTTCCCAGAATTAAACTATTTAGCTGGTGAATATGGTACTTTCAGTAGATTAAGACCTTTACACACTAACGGTGTTGCGTTTGGTTTTGCTCTAAGTGGTATCTTTGCTACATGGTATTATGTATCGCAAAGAGTTTTAAAAGTTTCATTAAAAGAATCTCCATTTTTAATGGGTGTTGCTAAGCTTCACTTCATTTTATATTTCATCACTATTCTTTTAGCTGTTGTAACTCTATTTATGGGTATTACAACTTCAAAAGAGTATGCTGAATTAGAGTGGCCATTAGACATTTTAGTTGTTGTTTGGTGGGTATTATGGGGTATTTCTATTTTTGGATTAATGGGTATTAGAAGAGAGAGAACATTATATATCTCTATTTGGTACTACATTGCTACATTTGTTGCTGTTGCTATGTTATATCTGTTTAATAACATGGAAGTTCCAACTGCAATGGTTTCAGGATATGGTTCTTGGATGCACTCTGTATCTATGTATGCAGGTACAAATGATGCCTTAGTTCAATGGTGGTATGGACACAATGCTGTTGCATTCATATTTACTACACCAATTATTGCTATGATTTATTATTTCTTACCAAAAGAGTCTGGACAAAATGTTTACTCTTATAAATTATCAATCTTAGCATTCTGGGGTCTATTATTTGTATACCTATGGGCAGGTGGACACCACTTGATTTATTCAACTGTTCCAGATTGGATGCAAACTATGGGTTCTGTTATGTCAGTTGTATTAATTTTACCTTCTTGGGGTTCTGCTATTAATATGCTTTTAACTATGAAAGGTGAGTGGCAACAGTTACAAACTAATACATTAATTAAGTTTATGATTTTAGCTTCTACATTCTATATGTTATCAACAATTGAAGGACCAATTCAATCAATCAAATCTGTAAATGCAATTGCGCACTTTACTGACTGGATTCCAGGTCACGTGCACGATGGTGTACTAGGATGGGTTGTATTTATGATTATGGCTGCATTATTCCATATGGTTCCAAGAATGTTCAAAAGAGAATTATATTCTAAATCATTAATGGATACACAATTCTGGTTACAAACGACTGGTATTGTTTTATACTTCACTTCAATGTGGATTGCAGGTATTACACAAGGTATGATGTGGAGAGCATATGATGAGTATGGATCATTAGTTTACTCATTTATTGATACTGTTGTAGTATTAAAACCATACTATACTATTAGAGCTGTTGGTGGGTTATTATACCTAATTGGATTCTTTATGTTCGCATACAACATTTACAAAACTGTAAAATGTGGTAGAGTATTAGATAAAGAACCTGTTAATACAACACCTGTAGCTGCATAAGAAGGAGGGAAAAATTATGTTTCATTGGTTTGAACAAAGACCGTTTTTCTTTGCGGTACTAGTATTCGTATTTATTGCATTTGCGGGGATTATTGAAGTTATTCCAGATTTCGCAAAACAGTCTAGGCCAACAGTTGGTACTAAACCTTATTCTGTATTAGAGTTAGCTGGTAGACAAGTATATATTAAAGATTCTTGTAACGCTTGTCACTCTCAGTTAATTAGACCATTTAAATCAGAAACTGATAGATATGGTATGTACTCATTATCTGGTGAGTATGCTTATGATAGACCATTCTTATGGGGATCAAAAAGAACAGGTCCAGATTTAATGAGAGTTGGTAACTACAGAACAACAGATTGGCACGAAAACCATATGTGGGATCCTGAATCAGTTGTTCCTGGTTCAATTATGCCAGCATATAAACACCAGTTTGAAAATATTACTGATTTAGATACAGCGTATGCAGAGGCTTATACAGTTAAAACTGTATTTAATACTCCATATGATGTAGATATTGATGGTGATGGAAAAATTGATGTTGAGTTAGGTGATTATGAAACTGCAATTGCAAATGCTAAAAAAGAGGCAAAAGAGATTGCAGCTGATATGAAAAACCAAGCTGTTAAAGATAAAGTTGCTCAAGGTGAGATTCCTGAAATTGTTGCATTAATTGCATATTTAAATTCTTTAAAATAGAGGTCGTTTATGGATTATGAAACACTGATAACAGTACAAGGTTATGCTAAGTTCTTTTTGATCTTAGCAGTATTTATTATATTTTACTCTTATGCTTATTCTATTTATAAAAGAGATAAATCTGGTGAGAGGGATTTTGAAAAATACTCAAAACTTGTACATGATGATTCAGATGTTTCAACTCCTCTAGAAGAAAGAAAAAAAGATGAAGATATAGATAATAAGGAGAAATAAGATGAAATCTATGGTAGTAGGTGGAATTATTCTTATAATCGCTTTATTAGCAGGAACTTACTTTGCAGCAGGTGATGCTTTAAAAAGCGATATTTCGAATATTAATACATTGACAATGTTAGGTGCAGTAGCGATTATTACAATTACTGTATTCGTAACACTTAAATATTATAACCAAATCAAAAATGATAAAGCTGGTGGTGAATTAGCTGATGAGTCATGGGATGGAATTGGTGAATACAAAAACCCAGTACCAACTGGTTGGGCTTTAGCGTTTATTGGTGCGATTTTATGGATGTTCTGGTACTTAACTATTGGTTATCCAGTAAACAGCTTCTCTCAAATTGGTCAATGGAATGAAGAGACATTAGACTACAATGAGAAATTTGAGGCTAAATTTGAAAACCCTTCACAAGATACACTTGAAGCTATGGGAAGTTCATTATACTTAGTACAATGTGCTCCTTGTCATGGTGTTGATGCAGAGGGTATAAATGGAAAAGCTCATAACTTAACTAAGAGAATTGCAAAAGATCAAGTTAAGTATGTGATTAAAAATGGTGCTAATAATTTAAAAACTGCATATCCAGCTGGAATGCCACCAATGATGTTAACTGACGAAAAAGAGATTGAAGAGGTTTCTGAGTACGTAGCTAATGGATTTACAGGTGAGCAACCACAAGCGTATGCAAATGCTTGTGCATCTTGTCATGGTGCAGATGGAAAAGGTATGCCTTATGTAGCTCCAAACATTAGAGAATATGATGATGCGTTAGTTCTAGCTGTATTAAAGAATGGTAAAAAAGCTAATATCGGTGTAATGCCAAGCTTTGCTGGTAGACTTAACGAAACTCAAGAAAAAGCACTTGGTGCTTATATTAGAAGTTTAGGAGAGTAATCATGGCAGGAAATACACAGATGAATGAAAATGAAAGAGGTATTTTTAAACTAAATGGTATTACTGGTATGTTAATTGCGGTAGTTTTATTACTTTCAATTTTAGCATTTTTAGTTACTAATGCACTTTTAGTTCAACAAAGAGAAGCTACAAACTATTATAAAGTTAATCAAGACTTAAATGGTTTAACTTCAGGTTCTGTTTTCTCAGATAGAAAACAAAACACTAATGAAGAGCAATACGAAAACTATCAACTAGTTGGTAGTGGTAATAAGTAAGGGGTAACTTATGGAAAAAATTATAAGTGTATTACTTTTAGCTTCAGCTGGTTTAACTTTTTATTTTGCATATATTGATCAAGCAAGAATATACATCGGCTAAATGAAGACAGTAAAATTCACAAAAGTAGTAGCAGTGATGCTACTACTTTTCTTATCACAAAATCTTTTTGCAAGCAAATTTATCTTAAATCATGATGGCTTAATTGATCAACGAGCAATTGAAAAAATAGAAAAAATGGGTCAAGAAGTAAAAAGTAAAATGGGTGTAAATATATATTTATACACAATCAAAGGTTTGGATTTAGATGAAAGTCTTCCAATGAAGAAAAAATTTAATGCTATTAAACAACATGAAAATGAAATAATTCCTGCTTTAAATAAACCATATGTTTTATTAACTGCATTTATTGAAGATACTCATGTAAATCTAATCACATCAAAATCTCTAAACAAAATCATAAATAAAGATGATATTCTAGATGGATATGTAGTCCCACTTTTGGCTTCAAAAGATAAAAATACACTTTTTGCAAAAGTTAGTGCTTCTATGCTAAATGGATATGCAGCAATAGCAGATAAACTAGCAGAAGAAAAAAAAGTAAAATTAGAAACTAGTATTGGTAGTCAAGGAAAGGTTTCAGGAACAATTTGGAGAGTATTTATGTACACTTTAGTTGTTATTGGACTATTACTTTATATTTATGCAGTTATGAGAAATAGGAAAAAATAAATGAAAAACAGAAATTATTGGCCACTATTTTTCATAGGGATATTCTCATTTGTATTCTCTATGATAATTTGGACTATTACTAGTACATCTAAAGTTTCACTAGATGAGGATGAAAGCTTTTTAAAGAAATATCAAGATGTTGATGCACACTATAATGATATTATGTTTTCAAATAAACTTTTTTCAAAAAACTTTAAGCTTGTTTTTCTTTTGAATAAAAGAGAGTTTAATCTATCTGTTGAAGATATTAAATATTCTCAAAGAGTTTTAAAAGAGAAATCAAAGCATAAAGATAGTCTAAACTTAGGGGCTAATAATTTAGAAGTATATGTTCTAAATAAAAACACAAACAAAAAAGTAATGATTGATAAAATAAACTTAAAATTTACTCTTAGTAACTCAAATAAAGAGGATATACTACTTACAAGAAGTGATTTTGAGACACAAAACAATACATATAAAACAAATATAGATATAACAAGAGAGAACAACTGGAATATAACAGGGAGTTTTCAAGTAGGAAAAGATATCGGTTATATTTATATTAAGACAAATGCTAAATAAACAAAAACTATATGTATTTCCTACCTCAAGAGCTATAAGAAGTTTTCTTGAGGAGCATAAAGGGCAAAATGCCCTTTTACCTTTTACTTTAACTATCGATGAGTTTTTTAAAAAATCTACAATTGTACCAAATAGAAAATATTGTGATGAAGAGCAAAGATTTTTACTCTTAAATGAAGCAATAAAAAATGTTGATATAAAAAAACTTGGCATTTCAAATACCTTTTCAAGCTTTTTAAAACAGCATGAATATATTTATAGATTTTTTGTAGAACTTAGTAGCGAAAATGTAGAAATAGATAAGATAAATAGTGTTGATACATATGATTATTATGCAGAACATTTACATATACTAAAAAAAATCAAAACTAATTACTTGAATATATTAGATGAAAATAGTTTTGTAGATAAGGTTAACTTTAAAGATTTATATGAGATAAATAGCTCTTTTTTAGAAAAGTTTTCTAGTATTGAAATAAATTTTGAGGGGTACTTTACAAAAGTTGAGTTTGAAATAATAAATAAGATTTCAAAAGTTGTAAATCTAGATATTAAGTTTGTTTCTAATGAGTATAATCAAAAATCGTTAGAAGTATTTAAAGAGGTCATAAAAGAAGATATTGAAGAGAATAAAACATATACAATAAATCTATCAAAAAATGAAGTTATAAATAAAATAGATACATTATGCGAGAATAAATCTGTAGATATAAAAGCTTTTAGTACAAGAACAAATCAAATTACATATATTAAAAAATCAATTGAAGAGTGTATTAAAAAAGGTATTGAACCATCAAAAATAGCACTTGTCTTGCCTGATGAAAAATTTGCTAGAGAAATCGAACTTTTTGATAATGAAAAGTATTTTAACTTTGCAATGGGTAAAAGTATAAAAAACAGTAAACTTTATCAAGTAGCTAAAACCATTTATACTTATCTAAATGAAAAAGAGTTGAAAAACTTAAAAGCTTTAGAGTTTTATAAGATAAATAAGCTAGAAGTTGAAGAGTTATTTGAAAAAAGTTACAACTCATTGTGTACCAAAGAGATTTTTAAAAGCTTAGTTGGTTATTTCAGAGATATTGAACCAAATCAAGAGTTATTAGAGAAGTATGATGAGATGGTATTTAGACTTGAGAATTTACTTTTTAGTTCTATAAATCAACTTTTTGTAAAGGATTTTCTAAAGATATTTATACAAAGATTAGATGGAATAACACTTGATGATGTAAACTCTGGAAAAATAACAGTATTAGGACTATTAGAGACAAGAGCAAATAGTTTTGATGCTGTTATTATATGTGATTTTAATGAAGAGTTTATTCCTAAAATATCTGTAAAAGATAAGTTTTTATCCACAAAAATAAAAGAGCTTACAAACTTGCCAACTGTTACAGATAGGCAATTACTGCAAAAGTATTACTATAAAAGACTCATAGACTCATCAAAGCATCTATTTATCTCTTATCTTAAATCAGATAGTTCTACAATCTCTAGGTTTGCTAATGAGCTTTTTGATATTAAAAAAATTGATTCAAATGTTTATGATGAAAGCTATAGAGAGATACTATACTATAATCATAAATTAAACCATTTAGATAAAGAGATAATTGAGAGTATTGATTTACAGAAGTTTACTTGGTCTGCTAGTTCGCTAAAGACTTATTTAGAGTGTAAAAGAAAGTTTTACTTACAGTATATTTTAAAGATAAAAGAACATGATATATCTTTAAAACCAAAGCCTTATGAACTTGGAAGTATTATACATAGTATCTTAGAAGAGTATTATAAAAATGATATAAATAACTATGAGAGATTAGAAGAACTTTTTATTAAATATAGAAGTGAAAATCCTTTTTTAGCATTAGATTTAGAGGTATGGAAGAAAAAACTTTATGATTTTTATGAGTATGAAAAAACTAGGTTAAGTGATATAAAGATAGTAGAGTTAGAGAAGAAGTTTGAAGTTGAAGTGGATGGGTTTAAATTATCAGGTGTAATTGATAGGTTAGATTTTAATACTTATAAAAATAGATATGAAGTGATTGATTATAAGACTTCTAGTGCTTTAAAGGTAGACTCAACTAGAAGCTATAAAAACTCTATTGATTTTCAGTTAGAGTTTTACTATTTAGCTACTAGTGAACTTTATAAAACATCACAAATCGATACTTACTACTATGACTTATATAACACAAAATTAATAGAAGAGGTAACTTGTGATAAGAAACTTGAATTGTTAGTTGAAAAGTTTGAAAGTATCAAAGAAGAGAGTAAAACCCCTATAGATTTTGAAAAAACACAACAGAAGTCAGCTTGTAACTTCTGTATATATAAAACTATTTGTAATAGGGAATAATATCTAATATTGCTCCCACTGTAGGTTGGTTATATTTTTCTGCTTACTATCAAACTCTATACCTACAAGATATATATCTTTTTTCTCATCTAAATACTTCTCATGGTATTTTTTATCTTTTATTTGTTTTAATGCTTCACCTTTTTTCCCATCAACCTTAAACTCTAAGATATATATGGTATTTTGTATTTTAATTGTTAAGTCTATTCTTCCTTTGTTTGTAACATCTTCACCTATAATATCTAATCCTAGTGATTGTAGATATACATAAAGTACACTTGAGTAAAAACCTTCATAAACTGATATATCATTTTTTGTGAAGTTGTTGTATGGTATTGATGCAAACAGTGATATTAGTGTGGTTTTTAGTGAGCCTAAGTCATTATCTAATAAGCTTTTATAAATATTTGTTTTTGTTTGTATAACATTTTCTTTGTTTTTATACACCTCTTTTATGATTACATCATTTAAAGATTGTTTTACTTCCATATTTGGTATTTTTAGATGGTACTCTAAAGCTTCAAAAATATTTGTTTCTACTTTTTCTATAGTCAAATACCCTGCTTGATAAAGTACTACTTCTAAATCTAAGTTTTCAATATCAAAGCTATTAAGAAGCTTTGAATCAACCCTTAAGTTTGACAAGTTTGGTAAAAAGTAGCTCTTTTCTCTTATAAGATCCATTAAAAATGTTGGTGTTCCACTTTCAAACCAGTAATTATCATACTGACAATTAAACTGTATGAACTTAAGAATATCAAAGGGATTATACATATCACTACCTAAGAAATTATAGCCATTATACCACTTCTTTAGTTTAGCCATATCCACTTCTTTTAAGTATGGCTCAAATGTAGTTTCCACATCAGTTTGAGAGTAACCACATATATCACCAAAGTCTGGATGCATAGATATATCTGTAATATTATTCAATCCACTAAAGATAGAAGTTTTTGTAAACTTACTAACTCCTGTTAGAAATGCAAACCTTAAAAACTCATCTGAGCCTTTTATAACGCTATAAAAGTTTACAAGTCCATCTCTTATCTCTTTTGCTACTTGGGTATTTGTGATATTATCTAAAATTGGTTTATCATACTCATCTATTAGTACTACTACTTTTTGGTTATACTTTTCATAA
>JASMTK010000054.1:0-8247 GCA_041694355.1 Arcobacteraceae bacterium
GAGTTTTTAAATAGCTTTATTGTGACAATAGGACATGCAATTGATGCTAAATCTCCACATACTATGAATCATATTGCAAATGTTGAAAAAATTGCCCTACTTCTAGCAAAAGCAATCAATGAAGATAATACAATATATAAAGATATAAAATACTCTAAAAATGACTTTAACCAAATTAGAATTGCTGCTTGGATGCATGATATAGGTAAAATTTCAATGCCTGAATCAATAATTGAAAAAGCTACAAAACTGCAAGCTAATATGGATAGAATCCAACTTGTAAAAGAGAGATTTGAAATCTTATACAGAGATTTAGAAATAAACTATCTAAAAAATCTTATTTCAAAAGAAGAGTATGACTCTAAACTAGAGAACTTACATAAAGACAAAAAGTTTTTAGAAAAGTCGAATATTGGCGGAGAGTTTATGAGTGATGAGGATATAGAAAGAATAGAGAAAATAAGCCAATACACTTATATAAAAGATGGACAAGCAACTCCTTTACTAAATGATGATGAAGTTTATAACTTATCTATTAGAAAAGGTACTCTTACAAAAGAGGAAAAAGATATCATGAATAATCATGCAAACTTATCCTTAGAGATGTTATCAAAACTACCCTTCCCTAAAAAATATAAAGATGTGTTAAATATAGCAGCAAACCATCACGAAAAACTAAATGGTAAAGGATATCCAAGAGGTTTAAGTGATAAGGACTTGACTTTAGAAGATAGAATAATGATACTAGCTGATATTTTTGAAGCCTTAACTTCAAATGATAGACCATATAAAAAAGCAAAAAAACTATCTGAGGTATTTAAGATACTATCTTTTATGGCAAAAGATTATGAGATTGATTCTGAACTATTAAAGTTTTTCCATGAACATGAGGTTTTAAAACAGTATAGTAAAGAGAACCTTTTTTCTTATCAAATTGATGAAAGTAACCTTAGTTTATTAGAAGATTAAGATTGAAACTACTATCGATAATTATTTTGCTTCTTAGAAATTTTAGAATAAGATCTTAGAAAATACACGCAAAATACCTAAAAGCACTATGTAACTATATTTGTGATAAAATATTAAATCAATATAATTAAAAATATTAACTTTTAATATTAGGAAAATGATGGCACTAATAGACTTACAAAACATATCTAAACAGTATGATGTAAAAACAATTTTAAAAGATGTAAATTTCACTCTAACACAAGGTCAAAGAGTAGCAGTGATAGGTCAAAATGGACAAGGTAAGTCTACTCTTTTCAAAGTAATTATGAAGCAAGTTGAGCCTGATAGTGGTGAAATGTCTATAGATAAATCAGTAAAAATTGAAATGCTAGCTCAACAACCTAAGTTCAAATCAGGAATTACAGTAAAACAAGCTATTGAAGAGCAGTTAGTTGAGATAAAACAAGCAAAGAAAGAGTATGAAGAGATAGCTTTAAAGTTAGCAACTCAGTATGACAATCAAGAGTTACTAAATAGACAAAGTGAATTAGCCACATATATTGAGTTTCACAACGCTTGGGACTTAGAAAATATGATTGAAAGAGTTCTAAAAGAGTTTAGACTCAAGGAGTATGAATATAAAGATGTTACTTTATTAAGTGGTGGGGAGCAAAGAAGAGTTAGCTTAGCTGGACTATTACTTAAAAAACCTGATGTTTTACTTTTGGATGAGCCAACAAACCACTTAGACGTTTATATGGTTGAGTTTTTAGAAAGTCTACTTTTAAATCACCAATTTACACTACTATTTATCTCTCACGATAGATATTTCATAGACAATATAGCAACTTCAATAGTAGAAATAGAAAATGGTGATTTAAAAAGATTTAATGGTGGGTATTCATCTTATTTAGAGCAAAAAGAGAAGATGCTAGATAACTTACAAAAAGAACATGAAAACCTAGTAAGATTAGTAAAAAGAGAAGCCCACTGGATGCAAAGAGGAGTTACTGCTAGAAGAAAAAGAAATGAAAGAAGAAAAGCTCAATATCTTGATTTGAAAAAGCAGGCAAAATCAAATCCATCTATTATTAAAAAAATGTCTCTTGAACTACAAAGAGAACAAAAATCATTCAATAGCGAAGAGAAGCAGCAAAACAAGAAAAAGATGCTTTATGAGTTAAAAGATATTTGTAAATCATTAGGAGATAAAGAACTTATTAGAGATTTTTCTACAAGAATTTTGCAAAAGGATACCATAGCTATTGTAGGTCCAAATGGAAGTGGTAAATCAACTTTATTAAAAATATTTATGGAAAAGTTAGAAGCAGATGCAGGTAAGTTTAAAAAAGGTGATTTTAATATTGGCTATTTTGATCAACAAAGAGAGATGCTAGATGATGATAAAAACCTTATAGAAACTTTTTGTCCAAATGGTGGAGATAGAGTTATACTAAATGATGGTAGAAATATGCATGTATATGGGTATCTTAAAAACTTTTTATTTCCAAGGGAATACCTTGATAAAAAAATAGGTGTTTTAAGTGGTGGAGAGAAAAATAGAGTTGCATTAGCACTGCTATTTACAAAAAAAGTCGACTGTTTAATACTTGATGAGCCAACAAATGATTTAGATATACCTACTATTAATATTTTAGAAGAGTATTTACAAAACTTTCAAGGGGCGTTGATATTTGTATCGCACGATAGATACTTTGTAGATAAGATTGCCAAGAAACTTTTTGTATTCAAAGGGAATGCTATAGTTGAAGAGAGTTTTCAACCTTATACTGAGTATTTAGAACTTGAAAAAGAGTTAAGAGAACTTACTTTATTAAGTGAAGAGTCCTCAAAAGAGACAATACAAAAAGTTAAACCTAAAGAGAAAAAGCAAAAGAAACTTTCATATAAAGATCAAAGGGACTATGACGCATTACCAGAAGAGATTGAAAAGCTTGAGAAACAAATTGAAGAGATAAATGAGTGTCTTGGAAATCCTGAATGCTATGAACAAAAAGGAATTGTTGCAGTATCAAAAGAATTAGAGGATATTGAGGCAATATATGAACAAAAAGTTGAAAGATTCTTAGAACTTGAAGAGTTAGTTGAAAGTTTTAATGAATAAAACACTAAAATAACCAAATAATACTAAAAAGGATAAAAATGAGTTTAAAACAGCAATTAAAAGATGATGTTAAAACAGCTATGAGAGAAAAAAATGTAGTTAAAAGAGACTCTATTAGAGCAATTAACACAATGATTAAGCAAATTGAAGTTGATGAAAGAAAAGAGTTAACTGATGATGAGGTTTTAAAACTTATTCAAAAAGGTATAAAGCAAAGAGAGGAAGCAGTTGCACAGTACAAAGATGCTTCAAGAGATGACTTGGTTCAAAAAGAACAAGAACAGATTGATGTCTTTAAAGAGTACTTACCAAAGCAATTAAGTGATAAAGAACTTGAAGAGGGATTAAAAGAGATTATTGATGAGGTGAAAGCTGAAACAATGAAAGATATAGGTAAAGTAATGGGTCAAGCAACAAAAAAGTTTGCAGGTGTTGCTGATGGAAAAAGAATAAACGAAATCACTAAAAAACTTTTATCATAAAACCAAACATAAAAAAAGCTAGGATTTGATATGAACTTTAATACAGTTGTAAGTGAACTAACAGAAAGAGAGCAAAGTGAAGTAAAGCTTAATAGTTACGATACTATTGAAAAGATAGTTCCTATTTTACTAAGAAGAGTATCTAGAGAAAACGTTGCTCCATTAGCCTCACTTTTAAAACAATCAGTTCTTCCATCAATATCAATTGAGGTTGATGATGATATAGAAGAGCTTTTTATCAAGATTGATGCTCAGCCAGAGTTACTTTTTGAAAAAAGTGTACAAAACAAGATTGAAGATTTTATCTTTAAAAGATTTGATAGGGATAAAAGACTTGTCGCACAAAAGACATCAGACATTTCAAAAGTTGTCTCACTTATGGGTGAGTATCTAAATGATGCCATAAATAGTAGTGGCACTGGCTCTCAAAATGTAGTTAATATCAAAGAAAAAATCGAAGCTATAGACTTTTCAAAAGCTGATGTAAAAGAGTTAGGTGAAATTCAAAAACAGCTAATAAGTGCTGCTACATCTATTGAAGATAAAATGAATACAGTAAGCACTAAACTAAAAACTGGAAAAACAAAAGTTCAAGAATTAGAAGAAAAAGTTCAAACCTTAGAAAAAGAGCTACAAAAATCAAAACAAGAGAGTATGAAAGATCATCTAACTGGATTACTTACAAGAAGAGCTTATGATGAAGAGGTGAAAAGAATAGAGAGTAACTACTCTAGAAACAACTCTCAGTATGCAATTGTATTCTTCGATTTAGACCACTTTAAAAAATTAAATGATACTTATGGACATGATTGTGGAGATGTTGTATTAAAAACTTTTTCAAAAATCTTAGATAAAAGTACTAGAGATGAAGATATTGTAGCAAGATATGGTGGTGAAGAGTTTGTAGCAATTATAAACTTTAATCTAAATAGAGAACTATTACAATACTTAAAAAGAATAAAACAGATTGTAACTTCAAATAATTTTATCTATAAAAAGCATAAATTAAAGATTACATTCTCAGCTGGTGTAGCAGTAAGAAGTAATCATAGTTCTTATGAAAATACTATTCAAAAATCTGATATGCTTTTATATGAATCAAAAGAGAATGGAAGAAATCAAATAAAACTTGATAATGGTACTATAATAAAATAAAAGTCTAGAATTGACTTTTATTTTAATAAGTGAGGTAAATCTCGCTTTAAACTCTGCAATAAATCATCATTTGTAAAAAATTCACACTCTTCTTTACTAAAGTTTTTATAACAATAAGCACAAATAAATCTGTTTCTTTTTATTATTTCTACACTTTGTTCTAAACAGTACTGTATCTCTTTATTTGCCATATAATAATCATACATTTTTTTAAGAGTATCACCAACTTCATCTTTTATATAAACAACACTATCTTCCATAAACTCAATAACATTCTCTTTATTTGAATCTATATTACAAAAAGCCATAGCAACATCATCAAAACGCATATCAAATTTTGCACCCTTTAAAAGTATGATTTTAAAGTTTTCTAAATCATTGCTTTGGAAATAATATTGTAATAATAAGTTTAAATAGTGCTCCTTAACATCTTTTTCATAATCCTCTAAATATTCTATTACTGTATTTGCATCATAAATTTTTCCACTATCTATCAACTCCTCATGCAAAACTCCAATAATTGCTATTATCTCGTGAAGTCTATCACTCATATAAAATCCTATTTTCTGTTGGTTATACCTAATATGGTTTTTTAATTAAATTAAAAAAGTTTCAAAACTAAACATAATATAATATCAAACAATTATCATAATATTTTATTATAGTTATTAATTAATTAAAATTTATAATAAAGAAAAAAAAGGATTTTTATGAGTATCTTAAAAAAGAGTCTATTTCTAATCTATTTTACATTAGGATTAGTAGTTACACTAAATGCCCAAAGTACAAAAAAGATAGACGATAGTGCAGCTTTAAATGGAGTTAAAAATACAAAGAGTGTTTTTTTAATTGATTTTACAAATGTTAAAAAAACTGCATTTTACTTAAGAATTATAGAGGGAACTCACAAAGGTTTAGTTTCTCAGGGTGTAAAACCGAATATGGTATTAGTTTTCATAGGTAAAACTGTAAAGTTTTTAAGTACAAAACAAGATGAAGCATTTGAAATGATGAATGAAGAACATCTAAACTCAATCCAAAAATCAATAAAAAATCTATCAAACTTAGGTGTTAAAATGGAAGTATGTGCAGTTGCAACAAAAGTTTTTAATGTGGATAACAACAGTATCCCAAAAGAGATGGATATTGTAGCAGATGGTTTTATTTCATTGATTGGATGGCAAACACAAGGTCATAAATTAGTTCCAATTTTCTAAAATATAAAGGTATATTACCTTTATATTAATTTCATATTACATCTACGTCTTTTACATCAATACCTGATAGTTTTTCCATTTTGTTCTCAACAAAATCAAGGAAATCAGCTTTATTTTTTTCATCCATATTTTTTTCTAACATTTCAGTAATATATTTTATACCATTTGCATTGATTTTCTTAACACTAGCCAAATAATGTACAAAAGCTATCATCTTTACATCATTGATTGAATATAACTTTTTACTCTCATTTTTTCTTGGAAGTAAACCTTTATCTTCATACATTTTTAAAGTTCTAACTTTTGCAGTTAATAGTTCTGCAATACTACTTAAAGGTAATATATCTTTATCATTATTTAATAGTGCCAAAACAGTCCTTTATTGATATTTTTAATTTTTTTGCAATTATACAACTTGTTTTCTAATTTTTATTTGAATTTTTATGGTAGTATTTCAATTAAAAAGTGTAAAATACACAAAATTTTATTATTAAGGAAGATACTATGCGTTTTTTACTTGTTTTTTTATTTATTTGTTCATCATTTGTATTTGCAAATCCACTAACAAAAGAGGAACAAAAAGATGTAAATAAAAAAATAAACTCTTTGGAAAAACCCCTATATACTCCCTTTGTAGAAAATTATATCTTAAATGAACTTAAGCAGTTAAGAGAAGAGAATCGTGATTTAAAGATTGAATTACATAAAACACTTGCAAAAAAAGAAGTAGAAATATCTAATAATGTAGTTAACTATGCAACCTCAACAATTAATAATATGTTCTATATCATTGCAGCAGCCAGTTCAATCTTAGTAATAATTGGATGGAGTTCAATAAAAGATATTAATGAAAAAGTTAAAAATATGATTGATGAAAAAACCTCTAAAACCATACAAGAGTATGAAGAGAGAATGTCAACTTTTGAAAAAGACTTAGAAAAAAGAACAAAGCAAGTTAAACAAAATGAAGCAGCCATTGAAAGAACAAATGCTATTCACTCACTTTGGCTAAGAGCTTCACAAGAGACAACTCCAAGTGGTAAAATTGAAATATATGATGAGATTTTAAAGATAAGACCTGATGAAGTAGAAGCTTTAACATATAAATCAGATGCAGTATTAGATATAGGTGAGGCAAACTGGGCATTAAGTCTTACAAACCAAGCTTTAGGTATTGATAGGGATTATCCAAATGCATTCTATCAAAGATCAAAAGTATTTGCTGTACTTGGACAAGAAGACCACGCTATAGCAGACTTACAAAAAGCAATTGATTTAAATGAAGAGTATATCTATGAAATTGAAAATGAAGAAGAGTTTGAGAACTTACTAAAACATAAAGCAGTTAAAAAAATACTTGAAAGAAAAGCAGTGTAGATATAAGTAAGTAAAGAAATTTTTTTCTTTACTTACTCTACTCATCAACCTTTAAAACAATTTTACCTATGTGTTTTTTAGTTAAAAACTCTTTTTGCGCTTCAACAATATTTTTCAAACTATAAGTTTTAGAAACTAAAGGTTTAATCTTTTTTTCTTCTATAATTCTAATAAGATTTTTAAAAACACCCTCTTCTAAAACTGTTCCTCCAATCAAAGTCAAATCTTTTAAATAAAGTGTTCTTAAATCAAGATCAACAATTGGTCCACCTATAGCTCCAGAAGTTGCATATTTTCCATTTGGTTTTAAAACCTCTAATAAGTCATTAAAGCCCTCACCACCAACTAAATCTATTATAACATCAACACTATTTTTATCAATTTGTTCTAAGATAGTTTTATCTCTAAAGATAACTTCTGTTGCACCTAATTTTTTAATCTCATCACTTTTAGATGGACTTGTAAGTGCTACTACTTTAGCATCTCTAGCCTTTGCTAATTGAATAGCTGCACTTCCTACTCCACCTGATGAACCTGTTATTAGTACAACATCATCTTTTGAAACATTTGCTTTAGTAAGTAAGTTAAGAGCAGTTGAGTAAGAACAAGGGAATGATGCAAGCTCTATATCACTATAGTCACTTTTTATCTCATACGCATGTTCAGTTGACACAACAGTATACTGTGCAAAACCTCCATTACACTCACTTCCCAAAAAATGTGGTGGATTCATAAGTTGTGAATTCACATACTTTAAACAAGGCTCTAATATAACTCTTTGCCCTACTCTTTTCTTATCAACATCACTTCCCACTTCCACAATAACACCACATACATCTATACCTTGAATAAGAGGAAAAGGAAGACCTTTACCTGTCCAAGCTGCATCATCACTGGAGTTGTTATTTTTTGAGTACCATCCCACTCTAGTATTTATGTC
>JASMTK010000055.1:0-4447 GCA_041694355.1 Arcobacteraceae bacterium
AATAATAAAATAATAATGAAGTAGTGTAGTTGCAAGTTAAATATAAATGCAACCCGGCTATCTTCACACAAGACCCGTGGCTTTCCGTCCCTATTTCACAATAAGTTTGGCTAATTAAGTTATTATTATTGTTACACAGTATAACTTACTGTAAGCTTAATTTCTACTTTTCATAATCTATTTGTGTATAAAAGGTATCATAATATGATACTATTTAGATTTTTTACAATAAGTCAAGTGGTTTATCATATAAGAAACCTTGTCCATAATCCACACCTAACTCTTTTATGATAGTATGAACCTTTTCATTATCAACAAACTCTGCAACAGTTTTTATATCACTTTTTGAGGTTAAATCAACAATGGCTTTTACTATGTTTTTTGAGTTTTCACTTGTATCAATATCTCTAATTAAACTTCCATCTATTTTTACAATATCTGGATTCATATTGAATAGTTGTGTAAAGTTAGAGTATCCACTACCAAAGTCATCAATAGCCACTTTACAACCAAACTCTTTAAACTTTTCAATAAAATTATAAATATACTCATAATTAGAGATTTCATCACTCTCTAATATTTCAAAAGTCACATACTTTGCTAACTCTTTATTTTCATTTATAATTTTTGATAAATAATTCATTGTATTATAATCTGTAATGTCTTGATAAGATAAGTTTACAGAAACACTTATTCTTTCTCTTCTTATAAACTCTAAAGCTTTTTTTACAACTATTTTTGTAATTGAAGGATAAAGTTTTGACTTTTTTGTAATATCCAAAAAGAAAAATGGACTTATTATTTTCTCCTCATCAATAAGCCTAACTAATGCCTCATATCTTATTATTTCTCTAGTTTTCAAATCAACAATTGGTTGAAAAAATGGTCGAATATGATCATTTTCTAAAGCAATCTTAACTTTTGATAGCATATTGAAGTTTTCCAAAATCTTTTCATTTTCATTCATAGAGTCTTTATATACTGTAACTCTTTGAAAGCTTCCTTGGGATTTTGATATGGCAACTTCAGCATTTTTTAAATAAGATTTTTTATTTGAAATACCTATATTTATACTTACAGGAATTTCAATTGATCTATATACAAATCTATTTTCATCAAATTTTACTATTAGCTCTCTTGCAATACTTTCTAATTTCTTAGTGTCACTATGCTTAAACAGTATTACAAAATGATCAACGCCCACTCTGTAAACTTTTTTAAATCTTTTTGATAAAACAGTAGCAATATCTTTTAATAAAAAATCACCACCTTCGTAACCTATCATAGAGTTAATTTTACTAAAATCAATTATATCAATTAAAATAACAGCCTTACCATCATCTACTGAATCAATTGAGTATGAAGCCCTATTTAAAAGTCCAGTCAAGTCATCATAAAGTAAACTTTTCTGTTTTTCATTTTTTAGTTTTAGAATATTTCTTGTATCTCTTCTTGACTTATCAACATAATAAATAATAATAAGAATTGATACAATATAAGCCATCAATACTAAATAAAACTTAAACTCTATTTTCTCTTTTAATACTTTTGATTCTTGATTTATTAAGGTAAAAATATCGCTATTTATACTATTTAGTTTAGAATTACTTAATTGTTCAAATAGATTTCCTAATTTTGGAATATTTTTATAAAGTAAATCTATATGTAAAAAGTTCAAATGATAATCATCAATCTTTTTCGTACTTTTTTCATCAAAATAGCTATAAAGATTGTTTGTAATATCTATTTTTGAGTTTAATGAGCTTTTTGTAACAACAAATTCAGATACTATCTTTGCTAATTTTTTTGCATACTCTCTTTCATATTTATTTATATCTTTTATTTGATTCTCTAAATATATCAAAGAGTTCTTTACTTTTGCATTTACTCTTAAAAACTTATATATAGTTTCAGTACTCTTTTCATACTCTACTTTATAATCATCAACTCTTTTAAATGTTTTTTGATACTGTTCTTTCTTTTCTAGATTAGATAAAAAAGCTTCATTATTTCTAATCTCTTTTATTATATTGTCATTATTATAATGTAAAAATATTATAGAATCCCTAACTTTACTTAAATGTTCATTCCAATTATATTTTATTTTATAAGCTTTGCTAATTAAATAATTATAGTTTTTATTAAAGTAGTCTAACTCTTTTTTTAGATTTATTGCTAGATAAAAAACACTTATAAGCAATAAGATAATCAAAAAAAACTTTAGATTTAGAGATTTCATTATTTTTGTTCCCATGTTTCAGGTAGTTCACCTGTAAGTGTTTTTAAAAATGCTTCAATCTTTTCTATTTGCTCTTCATTAAATACTACAGCTAAATTATAAAAACCCATTATATTTATAGCATCTTTTAAGCTATACATATCTCCAGCGTGAAAATATGGAGCTGTTTTTGCTACATTTCTTAAACTTGGTACCCTATATACATTTTTGTCTTCTGGATTTTTTGTATAATCATATCTATCTTTCCATGATAGAGATTTATTGCTATCATAATTAACCACAGTACCAAACTTTTGATAAGAGTTACCACCTATATTAATGCCATTGTGACAAGAAGCACAACCTGAGTTTACAAATAACTCTAACCCCTCTTGCTCTTTTTTTGAAAGTTCCACCTCTTTTCTTAAATATCTATCAAACTTAGAATTAGGAGTAATTAATGTCCTTTCAAAAGCTGATATTGCATCAATCATATCTTCAAAGTTTGGTGTTGTATTATATACTTTTTTAAATAGTCTTTGATATTTTGATGAGTTTCTTAATCTATTTTCAATAAGTAATTTAGAACTTCCCATCTCATGTTCATTTATTATAGGTCCATCTAAAAGTTGTTCTTCGTATGTTTTACTTCTACCATTCCAAAATAGAGCTATTTTGTATTTCGAATTAAAAATTGAGGGAGTATTTATATCTCCTACTTGATTATTTGTTCCTAAACTGTACTTTTTATTATCTGCCCCATAAATATTATGACATGAAGCACACGATATATCTCTATTTTTTGACAATTGCTTATCAAAGAAAAGCTGTTTGCCTAAATCTATTGTATCCTTATCATATTCAACTTTAGTAGGTAAAGGTTCAAATAGTTCTGTATTTGCATACAAATTTATAAATAACATTGAAAAAATAATTAGTGTTAAAAGGTATTTTGTATTTGACATATATAAATTATATAACAGTTTAAATTAAGATACTATCAAAGAAGAGATTATTGAGTAGATTATTTTAAATTTATACAATGCGAATAATCGCATTGTTTAACATTATTTGATAAAAGAGCAACAATAGTCCACTAAAGTATGAACTTTTAATTTAAATTTTGAGTTTGCAGGAACTTCAAAAGTTGCAGGACCATTGTATTCTACCCAATCTTCTGCAGGTATCATTACTTCAACTTTGCCTCTTTGAATATCCATAATTTCTGAATGCACAGTGTTTAGTTCATATTCACCTGGAAGCATAATTCCTAATGTTTTTTTAGAACCATCTTCAAACTCAATACTTCTACTTGTAATATTTCCCTCAAAAAGGATATTTGCAGCTTTAGCAATTGAGACATTTTTAAATTCTGCCATATTTGTTCCTTAAATAATTTTTGTCAACCCATCTTAGCATAAAAAAAATATATTTTTATTGAAGCTGTAAAGTAGTTTGGATTTGTTAAAATATATATTACTAAAAGAAATAGATTAGGTAGGAGTGGTTATTTTTGCAAGGTTATATTATCGATATTAAACCAGTTAAAGATGATGATTTAATTGTTACACTACTAAGTGAAGATAGACTTTATACAACTTATAGATTTTATGGTGCTAGACACTCTAATATTAATATAGGATATAAAATAGATTTTGAGCTTGAAAGTACAAAAGCAAATATTCCTAGACTAAAAGATGTTATTCATCTGGGTTTTCCTTGGATTTTAGACAACGAAAAGATGTACTGCTGGCAAAGGTATATTAAGCTTTTTCAACCACATTTAAGAGATTTAGAAGAGTTAGATCCTTACTACTTTTATTTATTAGAGCACTTAAGCCATATACTAATCAAACAAAATGCCCTAAGAGCAATATGTGAATCATATCTTCACTTACTTGAACACGAAGGAAGACTTCATACAGATTTTGAGTGTTTACTATGTGAAAATATTATAAAAGAAGATGTGAGTTTAGTAAGAAGTTTCTTACCAGTTCATGCAAAATGTACCTATAGCAAGGTATTTAAACTTAAAAAAATAGAAGAACTTTTTAAAGAGAAAAAGCCCATTGGTCTTACTGATGAAGAGGTTGAGTACTTATGGAATATCATTTTACAAGGACTATAAGTAAAAAAGTTATATAATTGGATATATAAGTATTGGAGAAGTGTATGCATAGTGTTTTACAAAATGATGTTAGTGAATACTTAGATATGGAGACTGAGGAT
>JASMTK010000056.1:0-4229 GCA_041694355.1 Arcobacteraceae bacterium
CCAAATACAAAGCAAGTAAAAAAATATCTAAAAACAAACAAAATAGAATATAAATCTATAGATATCTCACCTGCAAAAGATTTTGTAAGAGTATACAAAATAGATCTAGGAAATGGTAAAAGACTATTTTGTAATGAAACTGTTACTAGATGTTTAAAACCATAGGTTGATAATATGTTAATACTTAAAAAAATCTTATTATGTAGTCTTTTTATTTTAATTGCAGGTGAAAATGTTTTTTCAAATGAAAATTTTGAAAAAGACGGTGATGTTGTATATGACACTATTACAACTCTTTCTTGGAGTGACAAAAGCTATACAAAAAGTTCATTTACTTTTTATGAAGCAAATGAATATTGTGAAAATCTTGTAATAAATGAGTTTAATGATTGGAGATTACCATCATCAAAAGAGTTAGCTACTATAATAGAGTTTGGTCTTAATGAAAATAGAACTCTAAATGAGATATTTGAAAATCACCCTGTTTATTTATGGACTAGCACACAATACAATAAAGATACAACACGAGCTATGTATTATGATATGTGGCATGGTCAAAGCTATTTTGGTGAAAAAAATATAAGTAGTGGAGGTATAAATCTAACAAAAAAAGCAAAATGTGTAAGAGGTCAGAATAATACAAAATCTACAGATTTTATAAAAGATACAAATCAAAACATAGTAGTAGATAATACCAAAGATTTAGTTTGGGAAGATAGAGAGTTTTCAGGACAAACATATACTTTTGCAGATGATGATACTATACATTTTGCAGTAGATGCTGTAGAGTACAGAACTTGGGGTGAAGCAAGGGATTATTGTCAAAATCTAACATATGCAAATCAAACAAACTGGAGACTTCCAACAATAGAAGAGTTATACTCAATAATAGATGGAAATACAAATAGTGTAATAAGTACTTTTGAGCATATATATAAAGGGCACTATTGGTCATCAACATTAGATGAAAAAATTGCAGGTGCTTTTAGAATGGACTTACAAGAAGGGTCAAATGGTGTAATTATAATAACTTCAGATAACAAAGAGTATGCTTATGGTGGAGGAAGTAGATTTGTAAAGTGTGTTGCTACTAAAAGTGATACTCAAATAGATACAATTCCACTAAATAAAGGCTGGAATTTAATCTCAATTCCATTTGATACTACAATAAATATAGATAATTTAAACAATGATGATATCTCCACAATATACTCATACCAAAATAATGTATGGAAAGTATGGACAAAAAAAGAAATAGAGACAAGCTATAACCAGCTTTTAAACCTAGAAGATGGTTATGGATATTGGGTATTTACAACAAATGAGACAAACATAGATGTTGCTGTGACAAGTAATCCAAGTACAAGGCGAGTGATTTCTAACACTTGGAACTTACAAGGTTCAAGACAGATAAGTGATTTTGATAATTTCTTTAACTCAACTGGCACTAGTATAATATGGAAATTTAAGGATGGTAAATACAAAGCTATTTCAAAAAATACTCAAACAAACAATAAACTAATCTCAAATGATATTAGTTTGATAAATAGTATTGAAAAACATGAAGGTTTTTGGATTAAGTAAAGGAAATTGAGATGATACATAAAGTAATAGTAGTTTTTTTAGTGTTTTCTATGAGTTTATTTGCTAGTAGTTATACACAAAAACCAAACTCACCAGAAAATTTAGTAAAAACTTTAAATGAAGATTTTAATGTTGATTGGATTGATAAACAAAACTTATTAGTAGCTCATAGTGATGATGAGTATTTAGCTGGATTACTCACTAACTATGTTATAGTAAAAGAGTTTGTAAATAACTCTTTAGGTACTAACTTCTCTGTTCAAGATAACAATATCAAGATGTATAAGATATTTAAAAATATTGGGGAGGGACAAAAAGAGTTTTTAAATGAGTTTGAAAAATCCATAGTAAGTGGCACAACTGATAAACTTATAGTTCCTACATCTAATTTTTTACTTAACAAATATAGTTCATTACCAAATAATATTTTAGGTAATAGTTATAGTTTTTTTACAAAAGCGTCTGCTGTAACAAATCTTATTACTTCTTTTAGTGATCCTGATCAATTAGCTGTACCTAAAGCTATTATGGATACAGCAACATCAGTTTTTGGTACAACAGCAGGAGCCATAACTAGTGCATACACTAACTTTTTGTTTAAAACACTTGATGAAATGTCAGATATAACACTAAAAAATAGAATATATCTATACGCTGGATTATATTATGAATCAAAAATATTATATGAAAATGATAAATACTTTGACAATAGATATTCATTGAAAATTCCAAGTAGTATGTATGACTTTTTTTCAGAAACACAACTTGATAAAGCATTTGAGTTTAATGATACTGATGAAGGGAATAATGTACTTTATCAAGCAAAAGTTCATGAAGTAATAAATCAATATGGAATTGATAATTATGAAATATCTGAAACAAAATTAGTAGATACTATATACTATGAAGCACCTAACTATATTAATTTTGTTGAAAGTTATTTGAAACTTTTAAAATACTATGGTTATGGAAATAATTGGGAGGGATTATTAACTAATTTAAAAGATAGAATCACTGCTACAATAAATAATATTGAAAGCTCTAAAAATAGCATAAATACTGATGTATTAAAAATATCAAAAAAAGATGATGATGGGTTTGTAAGTATCATAAACACTACAAATAGAGAACTTCACTCTGTTTATCTTATAGATAAAAACTTACTTTTAGATAGCAAATCTCAAATAAAAGATAGAATATTACCTTATGAATCTATTGTAATTGATGCATCAAATTTAGATGATATAGATGAGTTTCATTTCACTATAAATGGAATACAAGATAAACTAATACTTGATACTGATTTACCAGATGTAATAAGTGATATTAGTATCAAATCTAATAACTTTTCTGAATATGTTGATACTGTTTTTTCAGTTATTAGTAATATTAATATGACAAATACTATCACTTATAATTGGGACTTTGGTGATGGTAATACTCAAACAGTAAATGCAGGACAAGATACGACCTATCAATATAAAAACAGTGGCACTTATAATGTAAAATTAACTATAAAAGACAATGAACAAATAATAGATACCATATCAAAGACTATTATCATCAATGAAAATAAAGAGATAATACCATCTAAACCTACAATAACTCAGTCTAAAACTACTTATGATATAGGAGATAGTGTTACTATTACAGCAAGTGGTTCAACCTCTATGATTGATGAAAACACTATAGAATATCATTGGTATAATGGTAATAACAATACCTATTTATCAACATCTAAATCAATAACACCAACGATAACAAGTGAAAATTTTACATCATATTATGTTGTTGCAAAAAATATACATGGTGAATCTAAACCCGAATATGTTTATTTTTATGAAAATATTGATGATAGTTCAAGTAGTGAAACTAGAACTATAACTTATAAAAGACATGAAAGAACTAATCTTGATAATAGTAAGTATTGGGTTTATGAATATGACTTAAACTCAAATATCTTAGGTAATTTAGCTTTAAAAAGTGGTACCTTAAAACTTATAAATAATAGTACTGTAAGTGGTGACTTTGAAATGACTGGTGGAGAGTTGGATTTAAACGGATATACTTTAACAGTAAACGGAAACTTGATTCAAAGTAATGGAAATCTAAAAATAAATAATGGAAAATTAATAGTAAAAGGTGATTTAACTGTTGAAGGATATAAAACTTATTTTATGATGACAAGTGAAAATGACTATGTATTTGTAGGTGGTAATGCTATATTTGATGGTGCACCTTTTGATTTACATGAATGGGGGGGATATAGGGAGCCAGTTGATATTGAATATCTAACAGCAGGAGTTTTAGAAATAAAAGGTGACTTTACTCAAAAATCAACTGACTATGTAAATAATTTTAGAAAATATTATTACAATGTAGACTCTTTTTATTCAAGTGGAACTCATAAAGTTATATTATCAGGAGATTCTAAACAGACAGTTGACTTTGATAATCCAGGTAAAGATAAATCTCACTTCAATATCTTAGAATTAAAAAACAGTAGTGAAGATGGGGTTGTATTCACATCTAGTTTATCTGCTGAAACTATTATAAACAATGGTAATAGTTTCAATAGTTTAGAAATAAATCACATGGATTATACACTAAATGAAGATAAAACAGTTGATGGAAACTTAACAGTT
>JASMTK010000057.1:0-2824 GCA_041694355.1 Arcobacteraceae bacterium
GATGAATTTTTTTGAGTTGTAACTTTAATTACGATTAGTTATTCAACACAGATTTCTGAACAGTCTTGTCTTATTTTTAAATAATTTTTCTAAACTTTATCTTCGTTATTTTTTTATTTTTAATAAACTTTTTTGAACATTTGTTTATATAATTTTTTATATACTATATGATTCACATCTATTGCACTATTTTATTTTAAACATTTTCTATTTCTTGTTCTTTTTTTATTCTTTAATTCTAACATTCTATTAATCATTTTTATCATAATTGTCTTTTATTTTTTATACATTTTTACTTTTCTATTGCATATTTTTATTTAGAATTTATTTACAACTATGTTTATAAAATATTTTTACATCTGTACTGTTAACAATAGTTTTGTGGGTATCAAAAATCTTTTTAACAAATAAATTATCATAAGTTTTTTATTTCATTGTACACACATATTGTTTTATTTGTTTTATCTTCTAAATTATTCAAAAACTACACTTCAGTTTTTTATCTGAAAACTTTTTTGTATGCTTTAAATATTATCAATGTTTCTGTAAATATATTCAAAAGCAACTAATGGTATTTCAACTTCCTCATTGCTTCTAATTTTTGTAATAATATCTATTTACACTATTCTCTTCACTTTTAAATTTTTCATACTCACTTCGCATTTTAATTTCATGCTTTTCTTCTCTCTTTTTGTGCTCCTCGTACTCTTTAACAATTGAACGCATTCTAAACCATTTGGAATTCACTATTCTATTTAGAACTAGAGCAACAACTACAAAAACTAAGATACAAAGTAAAACTAGAATTATAACTTTCATATTCTTCCTTAATAGCTAAATAGAAGCATTTTAAAGCACCTATTTCTTAAAGTAATTAATTTTTCGATGTATTAATCGAATTTAACAAAAAAGCTCATATTTTCAAAATATAAGCCATTTATTTTAAATAGTGGTTTTACCCGTTAAGTTTTATTGGTGTTTTATTTCATACACAAGCTTATACAATTCATTTGTATTAAGAAAGTTATAATGAATTATATTAAATAACTATACACGGTTATTAAAGAATATCTAAATTATATAAATATCATAATATTAATAAGCGTATTTAATATATTATATTATATAATGGACCTCTCAAACCGTAATGAAAAAGCTATAAATTGCAAGAAAAATCACCTGATCAACTTAAAAAAATCACTGTATACATATTATTTTATATACTATGTATTTGTATAGTTTTGATAATAATATATATAATATATAATACTATAGGGAAATTTTTATCTCATCTAAAATAGAATAAACTTTACCAATTGTGTTTCTTGCATTTGATAACATAACTTTTGCATTTTTTCCTGCTGCTAATTGCTTAACATCATCTTTTCTAACATTTGGCTCTACATACTGTTTCATTGCGTTAAAAACTAAAAGATTTTGAATTCCTTGTATGCTTAGCTCTATACTATCTATTTGAAAATATGTATTATTTTCTAAATTTTCATATACAGTTTTCATATAAAAATATGGACTATTCATTGTAACTCTTACTGCATATTGAGACAATAAGTAATTAAAAAAAATGTTCATTAAAAAAGAGTAATCAACATTATAAATTTGGTTCTTGTTTGCCATTACAATTGGATGAAATTTCTATTTTTTTTTATCATAATAATTGTTTAAATCTATAATAATTAAGACTAAAAATCAACTAATTCTTGTCTTTAATTTAGAAAATATTTTACGTCTAAATGTTTACTTGATTCTAACTTTGTTTTTATCATTTTGCGTTCTCTTTTGTTTTAATTTTCAAACCTAGTTCATTGTATATTCTAAATCTTTTACTCTGTAATTTAATGCTTCATAATAATGCAACTGTTCTATCTTTTGTATTGAGATGATTTATGTCATACTTTAGATTTAGATTCTCTTGTTCTATGTTCTTAAGAACTCACTTTAAAGTTGATACTCTTTCTTCATCTTTGTTCTACATTTTTTTCTTGTATAAAGTTTGCTCTACTATATTTTGAATCTCTTCATCTTCTTTTTTTAGAAGCAAATTTTTTCTCAATAAACTTAATAACTCTTTGTAAAAAGTCACAAATTTTGTATCAAATAAAAATAACTTTTCTATCTTTCTTGTTCATTATTTTTCTTAAATAGCAAGTTAGAAATTTTAATTTTACCTGTTAAATCTTGACTACTTTTGTTTAAGTATATATTTTTATAAAAGCATTTTTACTATTTAAAATCTATCATATCATTTCATTTAATAAAACTTATTTACTAAAACAATTATAGTTTTTGCCAACATCTAGAACTTAAATTATATGCTATTTGATTTGCGTTACTAAGAACTTGTGAAATATTTACTGACATATTACTGAATTGGTTTTGTAGGTCTTTAGAAACACTTTTAATCTGCTTTAAAAAATACTGTGGGTAGTGATATATTGGAGCAATATAATATCTTGACAAAAATAAAAATGGGACATATAATTAATATATCACCTTAAAAAGGAATAAAATGGCAAATCAAGAATTTTACTCACTTATTATTTTATGTTTAATCGTATTCACATTTGTTTCATATTTAAAAATAACAACCTTTAAATAGTATTCACTTAAGGTTGCTAGTTAGAAAGCTTCACCTTGTTAATTTCAACAATTGGTTCGGAACAGAATTAACTGAAAATGAAGCTTTAGTTGCAAATCAAGCTTCAAAGTTATTTAATAAAGAAAGAGTACCAGTAAAAGAAGAAGACTTAAAAGAAAGCAAAAACTATACAAAAAATGAAGATGGATCATATTCAGATAAGGATGG
>JASMTK010000058.1:0-29876 GCA_041694355.1 Arcobacteraceae bacterium
AACCTGTAGTTTTTAGAACATAAGAAATCTATTTAGATTAAATTTCTTATCAAATAAAACAGTGCCCAAGTCAATCACTAAACTTCACTTAGTTTTTACAATAAACTTCAACAACAACTGCCTATACACTGCTAAATATATAGCACAATATCTTCAAAAGTAACATATACAAATCTTTAAAGGCATCAAATAAATATTATCTTTATATAATCCTTTGAGGTTTACCAAAATAGTAACCTTGTGAATAGTCTATACCCATATTGTAAAGTATCTTATAGATATTTTCATTTTCAACAAACTCAGCAATTGTTTTAATATTTTGTTTTTTTGCAAAGGTTACAATTGTCTCTACTATATTTCTACTGAAATTGTTTGTTTCAATATTTTTGATTAAACTACCATCGATTTTTAAAATATCAGGAGTATAGTCTAAAAGCCTTTCAAAATTTGAGTATCCACTACCAAAATCATCAATAGCAATCTTTACATTACCTTTGGATTTTACACTTCTAATAAACTCTTTTACAAGCTTGATATCTTTTATATCTTCATCCTCAAGTAGTTCAAAGGTTACTCTACCTTTATATTTCTCATTTTCAATAAGTTCATTGATCTTTTTTCTGATATTTTCATTTTCAATATCTAAAACAGATAAATTTATACTTACATTATGAGTTATTGTATCAAGCAGTGCAAATGAGGTTTCAATAACTCTATTTGTAATTTTTGTGTAGTAGGTACCTTTTTTAGAAACATCTAAAAAATGTGCTGGTGAAACAATATTTTCATTTTCATCTATAAGTCTTACAAGAGATTCGTATTTTACAATTTCTTGTGTTTTATTGTCAATTATTGGTTGAAAGTATGAGACAATATTACAGCTATCAAGGGCTTTTTTTACCATATGAATAGTTTGAATATTTTTTTGTGCTTTTTCTTGGGCTTCTTGAACTAGATTATTGGCAAAGATTAAAGTCTTGTTGTTTTCTAAAGCTCTTTCTATTCCAAATCTAGCATTTTCAAAAAGGTTCTCTTCTCCTGTAGTATATGAAACTATTACTCCAACATCATACTCTATATCTTCAAGTTTTATAGTAGCTTCTTTAGTATTTTCAATAAATTGTTTAAGCTCTTTCTCTAAATCTAGATTTGATTTTTTTATACTATCTAAATCATTACTAATAGCAAATAGCCCCTCTCCAAGTTTAAATATCTTTTCAAAAATATTTTCATTTGGCATTAGCTTGTAAAGTAAATCTTTAAATTTTAGTTCAATATCATCAACAGTATGAGTATCATAAAAATTATCTAATATATCAAAGTTTTCTATTTTGATTAACGCTAAAAAAGATTTATGATTTGAGTCTAAACTTGCTATTAGTTGTTTTTTTTCACTCATGATTTCAGTTACATCATCCCTTAGTGCCATAAACTCTATAACATTTCCCTCTTGATCGATCAAAGGTTTAATTGTGGACTTAACAAAATAACTTTTTCCATCTTTTGAAAGATTCTTTATAACTCCACTCCAAGCTTTCTTTTCTACTTTTATAGTGTGCCAAAGCTCTTCAAATAACTCTTGAGGTGTATCGGGATGTCTTACAATATTGTGATTTTTACCTATTAGTTCTTCTTTTGTATAGCCTGAAATTTCACAAAAATTATCATTTACAAAAGTTATTACACCACTTGGATTTGTTTTTGAAATAATTGAACTTTTGTTTGTGATGTCTTTATACTGTTTTAAAATCATTAGATTTTTTTGGTTTTCTTTTTGTATGCAAGCCTTATCAACAGCTTTTTTTATAGAGGTTAATAACTGCTCTGGTTCTACAGGTTTTAAGATAAACCCATCAACACCTATTTTTATTGACTCAATCATATACTCTCTATCAGTAAATGCAGAGATGATTAATGTAGGTATTTCTGATATCTCTTTTATCTTTTTTATTAAATCTATACCATTTAAATTTGGCATACAAATATCAGTGATTATTAAATCAAAATTTTCAGTATTGAATTTTTCTAGTGCTTCTAAACCATCTTTAGCAGTTGTTATAGAGCTTCTTACTTCAGGTTCATCCTCAACATACAAAAGCTTTAAATCTTTGGCTTTTTTGGCTAACTGTTTTACATCTTCAGTTTTAAACATCTATCCTCTTTTAAAAAAGTAAAATATATTTTATTATAACATATAAAAAGATATTTTTTTATTGAAAGTATTTATATTAGATAACTTGAAAGGTTATTTATTTTGAAGTGAACAAAAAAAAAGGAAAGCTATTTAGCTTTCCTTGTAAATTATCAAAGTCTTTTTATAAATGTTTGTATATTTTAGTTAAGACTTGTTTTTCTAAAAATATATAAAAAAGAAGCTTCATCTTGAAAAAATTGTGTTACAGCTACGTAATTTTAACTAAGGAGAGATATAAGATAAAACTTCTTGTTTTATGAAAAGTATTATATCACAAAAAATACAAAAATGCTACTTTAATGCTACGTTTATAAAACAAATTTTAAAATTTGTAATTAACTTGTAGTATTTATGATATTTGTATGATAAATAAGAGTTTAAATTATTGATATTGAAAAAGCTATAAGAAATTTTATTATTTCTTATAGCAATTTTCTATTTCTATATGAAAAAACTATAGTAACTATAATAACAATTAAAATAATTGGAACAAAATCTGGTATAGGTATTGAATCACCTGAGACATATGAGTGTTTTCCACTTAGATAGTAATTTACTCCAAAATAAGTCATAAGAATACTAAAGTAGCTTAACACTGATAGTAGTGCTAAAACATAATCATTAAACATCCCTTTTACACATCTTAGATGAATAATTATCACATAAATGATTATTGACACAAGTGTCCAAGTCTCTTTAGGGTCCCAACCCCAGTATCTTCCCCATGATTCATTTGCCCATATCCCACCAAGAAAGTTTCCTATTACAAGTAAAACAAGACCAATCATAAGGGACATTTCATTTATTCTGCTAGCTTCTTTTATACTTGTTAGGATATTAAAAAAGATTTCATTCTCTTTTTTTTGATTTAAAATTGAGAAAAGAACTAAGGTGATAAACCCAAGCAATGCACTTAATCCTAAAAAGCCATAGCTTGCTGTAATTACACTAACATGTATAGTTAACCAATATGATTTTAAAACAGGTGTTAAGGTTGTAATTTGTGGCTCCAACCAAGAAAGATGTGCTACAAATAGAGTAATACCACTTAATATTGTCGTTGTAGCTAGGGCTAAAACTGATTGTTTTGAAAAAAGAATACCAGATAAGATTATAGCCCAAGCTATATATATCATTGATTCATAACCATTTGACCAAGGTGCGTGACCGGCAACATACCATCTTAAGATTAACCCAGCTGTATGTAGTATAAATGCTATTACTAATATACTAAGTATTAGTGTAGTTATTTTATTAAAACTTAGATTTGTTTTGAAAATTTTAACAAAAACAAGAATTAGAAGGATGAATCCAAGTATTAAATAAAAAGGCACTAACCTTTCAAATATATTGTAATGATTGAAAAATACCTCTGCTTTTACCTTATACTCATTTGGCATTATATCAGTTGGCGCATTTTCTTTTTGGTACTGTTTTATTTTAAGTAAACTAAGTGTAGCCTTATCCCAGCTGCCTTTATCTAATGATGCCTGCTTTAAGTCAAAATAGTAGTTTTGCATAAGCTTTTTTATATCTTCTGAGTTCTTTGTAATTAGCAGATTTAAAGCTTCATTTACATTTAACCATTTGTTATTTTTATCTTCAATTTTAGGAAATGCTCTTAGAAAATCACCTCTAAATAATGCATAGACTATATTTAATCGTTCATCAAGTTTAATTAGTTGTTTATCATATTTAGTTCTATCTTTGGGATTTTTCTTATTTGATGATTCAAGTTCATACTGTAATTTATATGTACCATCTTTTGTATATATGTCATTAAAGCTAATACTATTTTTATCTCTACTTACTTGAATAAAGTCTTTTAATTTATCATTTTTAATCTTTATAAAACTGATTTTTTTCCAAACTTCTGGATATAGCATCATACTTAGAAAAGCTTGATTCTCATCTAAATCAAATAGAGTTTTTTCAGTTGTAATCTTATTCATTATCTCAATATTAAGAGAGTTAATTGGTTTGATTCTACCTTGATAGTCTTGGATTAGAAGGTTTCCAAACTTAGTAGCATGCTTTTTATTTATATTCAGAACTTGTGGGTTACTCTTTATAATAGTAGTATTTGCAGTTAAAGCATTAGGTATAAAACAAATAGTTGAAATAATCAAAAATGAGTACATAAGCATCTTATTTTTAAAGTAAGTCTCTTTAATTTTTTCTTTAGTGAAACGCTTTGTAGCAAGTTTTCTAAATCTACCGTTCTTTGCAAATAGACTTATAATAAGTCCAGCAAATAGTAGAAAGTAGCCTATGTATGTTGGCATTTTTCCTGGGTCTTTATTTACAGAAAGAATTGTTGCACTTTCATCTTCTGTATATGAAGATTGAAAAAATCTATAACCTCTATAGTCCAATGTATTATTCATATAAATAGTATAGTTTAGGGTTGTATTATTTTTAGAGTCATAAATCTTTATATCACTTTCATAAGAAGAGGGTGAGTTAGAACCTGGATATCTATGTAGTCTAAAGTCATTTAATAAAATTGAAAAAGGAAGAGTTAACTCTTTTGCTCCCCATTGTAAATTTAAAGTAGTGTTCTTATCAAGTTTTATACTTTTGTTAATTCCTTTAGTTGAGCCACCTTTACCAAAAACAGATATTTCACGAGTCTTGTTTTTATATGTCAAATCAAAGATAAGTGCATCTAGTTGTTTTTCTTTTGGAATAAAATAGTTTGAAGAGACAGTTCTTACTTCGCCACTTACAGTTGCCTCAGGAATTACAAATTCAGTTTGACCGATTTTATATGTTATATTTTTTTGTAAAGGTATCTTTTTATTAGGTTTTATAACTTTTGTTTTACCTTTATCATAATATGAAGTAGATAAGTTAGTTTTAAAAAATATGCTATTTTTATCAGTATAGAAATTTACACTTGGCTTATCTTGGTTTGTCTTACTATTTAAACTAAAATTTAAAAATTGAGAACTTTTTATATTTTTATTTTTTAAATCTATACTTTTTCTTTTATTAAACTCAGTTACAATCACATTTATTATAGGCTCTTTTTCTTCAACAGGAATAATCTTATCAATTGCATTTTTGATATATTTTTTAAACTCTATTTTAACTGGCTTTTTATCAATCTTTGTTTCATAAGAAAAACTAGTTTGTGACAAAGGAGTCATAAGAACTTTTTCATCATAAGTTATCGTACTACTCTTATTTTGTATTTTTATTTGAATAAATTCATCACTTGAGTACATTTTATTTTGAAAAGAGTTTTCAGGAATAGTCATATAAGCTTCATATCCAAAGTATCTAGTTAAAGCTGCACCTATAAAAATAAAAACTAGTGATAGATGTATTAGTAGTACAAATAGTTTATTTTTTTTATACATCTTAAACCAGATGATATTAGCTATTACTCCAAGTGTTAATAAAAGCATAATAGTCTCAAACCAAGTTTGTCCATAAACAAACGACTTTGCACCAAGAGGTCCAAAGTCATTTTCTATAAATGTTGCTATACCAGATGATAGTGCCATAAAAAATAGTAAGACTATTATTGTTGGCATACCAAATATTGATTTTAATATTTTATTAGTCATTTTATTCGTATGAAGTTTTGTCTTCAATTCCTTTTGTAGATTCAGGATTATAAATACCTTTTTCTTCAGCCTCTTTTTTCCAATCTTCCATAAGTCCTTCTCTAAACTTCATTTTTTCTTCAACTAATTTATCAAATGGTAAACCAATAATCTCTTGAGCTTGCTCTTTAGTTTTTATTTCTGGAGCTTTATAATCAGCTTCACCATATTTTGCCAATATTTTGGCAAGTTTGATTCTTGCATCACCAGCTTTATGTAATGCAGTTCCAAGTACTCTTAAAGTCTCTTCAGGTGCATGGAAAAATGCTGGGTGAGAAGCAACTGCGTAGTCCCATCTCCATTGAGCATGTCTAATATCTTTTAAAACAGGAGCCATCTCTTCTTTTGTTGCACCTAAGTCCCAAGCTTTACCTGCTTCTAAGTGTGCAGCTGAAATAGCTTTCATTGCTTTTTCATGTAACTCATCTTTTCTTTTTCTTTTTTTATTTATGTTTGCTAAAAGTGATTCTTCACTTGTTCTGTGACAATTCATACAAGATTTATCCATATTTTCAAGTGGATTACCAATTTTATGATCTGTATATTTTATACTTCCTTCTTGTGTATAAGGCATATGACAATCTGCACAAGATACATTATTTCTTCCATGTGCACCTGTTTTCCACATTTCCCAACCTGGGTGTTGAGCTTTTAGCATAGGTGTTTTTGATATTTTATGAGTCCAGTCTTTAAACTCTAAATTATCATAATATTTCTCCATATCTTCTACTGATGTTCCCTCTCCCCAAGGTAGAGTTACAACAGCTGCTTTTTTCCCATCTGCTAAAGGTGTCTTTTTGAAGTAGTATTCAACGTGACATTGCGCACAAACCATTGACCTCATATCTTGCTGTGTCGCATCATCTAAAGCTTTTTCATCAGCAGCTTTTAATCCTGTATCTAAATACTCTCTATTAACTTCTAACTCCATTGTTTCTGGATTATGACAGTCAACACAACCAATTGGATTTATAATATCAGAACCATATTTAGCCCATTTACCAGTGTAATACTCTAAATCACCTTCTTCTTCCATGATTTTTGGTACATCTGGTGATTTACAAGTCCAACAAGCAGTTGGCATAGGACCAGTTTTCTCATCTTTTGGAGCACCAGTTCTTAAAGTATTTCTATTATCTTCAATTGCATAAATGTGACCTCTTGGAGCATTATAGTCTTTTGCAAAACCATAACCTGCCCAAAGAACAACAAGTTCAGGGTATTTTTTTAACATATCCTCTATCTCATCAGAGTGTTTTGTCTCTTTCCAAGAGTCAAATTGTCTTGGGTAGTGTTTTCTAAACTCTTCATTCTTTGTTTCCCATCTATCTATTTTAGGAACTTGTTCTAATTGAGCTTGTTCTGTTTTTTTCTCATCAATTGAAACTAATAACGCAGACATTAGACCTATTGCAACTATACTTATGACAAGTATTATTATGTATTTTTTCATGATAAACCTCTATTTCATTTGTTGTTTAATTCCAAGATTATATGGGGTTGAAATTAAACTTCTAACTTTTCCATGTGGCACATATTTGTGACATTCCCAACATTTCCTACCATTTTCAAGACTTCCATTTTCTTCACTGTGATATTTGTCTTCATTCATTTTAAGTGTTGCACTTTCGCTTGAATGACACCTAACGCAGTTTGCTTGTACACGGTTTGCTCCATCTTCACTTATTTCAATATTATTTTTATAAGTGTTTAATGTAAATGCAACTGAGTGATTCCACCCGTCAATAGCTTTCGCAGTGTATTTATCTATAACACTCTCAACGGGTAGATGACAATCAACACATCCTGCTACATTTTTATGTGAACTTTTTTCCCATGTGGCATACGCAGAGTTCATTGTATGACAGTTGATACAGGCTTTAGGATCACTTGATAAATATGACAGCATGTTTGATGCATAAACTGTGTAAACAAAAAGAGAAGAGGCAATAAGAAGACTTAAAATTGCTCCGTAAATAACAATTTTTTTGTTCTTTTCCATTGTTAATCCTTTTAGTTACCCTGTAATTATATACCCTATAAGAGATTAACGAATTGATTTAAGTCAAGAAAATGAATGATTATTCATTTTTTAGTAAAAAAGTTTTTAAATTATTTTAGTAAGTGGCTATTTTATGAAAACTTTGCTATCTACAAGCCTATTATTTACTCTAACTTCAAAATAGCCTTTTGTAATGTTATAGTGTTTATACAGAAGTTCTTCACCTATTTTTATACCTTGCTTATTATAAATAGGTTCTCTTTTTATAAAGTGACCAATTGAAGAGCCAATATTTACTTTTGGGGTTATTGATTTAGTTTTTGAAAAAATAGCAACTTTACTAAAGCAGGTGTTATTGTAGTTATGTGTTGAGGTTCTTTTATTTTGAATATTCTCACCATTGCCATTTTTATCAAATATACCAATAGCGTATGCTTTGATAGTCTGTGCATAGAGTGAATGAAATGTTAAAAAAAGTAGGATAAATATTTTTTTCATACAAAATCGTATAAAAAAATTGTAAACTATTTGTAAATCAGTTTATCTTTTCATAGATGATTTTTCTTACACAATCATTTGTTTTTAGTCTTAACTTATCATATTTGATTTGATACTCTAGTTTTTCTTCAAAAGAAATAGGTGTTCTTATTGATTTATACTCAACAAGCTTATTATTTTTATATACACCTGAAATCTCAGCAAAAACCCAATAGTATCCTTGATCTTTCCTCATATTCTTAACATATCCAGACCATTTACCAAACTCTTTTAGCTCTTTCCAAAGTTCTTCAAAAACAGCTTTTGGCATATCTGGATGTCTTACGATATTATGTGGTTTACCTATTAGTTCATCCACACTATAACCTGAAATTTCTGCAAATGTTTCATTTGCAAAAGTGATATTTCCTTTTAAGTCTGTTCTTGAAACTATTAATTCATTTTTAGGAACTATAGTTTCAAGTAAAAAGTGACTAGAATTATATTGCATTTTATTTTCCTGTTTCGTCAAATTGTCTAGCAAAAGCCTCTAAATCTTTTCTTTTTAAATCTCCATTATAAACAATATCTTTAGGATCAATATCCTTTTCATTTAATATTTTTGGAACTGCATCTGAGTTTTCCAAAACATTTATATGAGAGTTCAACTCTTCTTCACTATATGTCATTTGCATATCTGCTGTGATAACATGTGGTATATTCTCAATAACTCTTAACTTTTTTAACTCTTCTTCAACTCCATTACCTTCCAAAGTTACAATAACTCTTCCTTGCTCATCATGCATATGATAATCACAAATGTCACAATCTTTTAAACTTTGTACTACTGTCTCTAAATTTTCTGGTAGTGTTTGAACTACAATACTTGAAATATTCATTATCTAATCCTTTTATTTTAGTTTATAATAGTTAATTTTACTATGATCACTTGATATGTAAACCTCATAGTCATTTTTAAAAACAATATCTGAAATTAGTGCAGGGTTGTCTTTTAAAGATGCAACTTTACTAAGAGTATTTGTATGAAATACTAGTACATCATTTTGCTCATTTATGGATATTCCTGCATATTCACCTGATGGACTTACTCCACAACTGTAAATCAAAAAGTCTGATTTAACCTCTTTTGCAATATCAAAGTTTAGATTATAAATCACACTTTTTCTATCTTGTCCTGCTGTAATTATAATATTGTTAGAAAAATCAACTTGATAGACATTATCTAAATTGTGTTTATCTAACTTTTTAATAAAAGATAAGTCTTTTGTACTATGAATCTTTAAATCCCCACTTTCATCTGCAATTATAATTCTCTTTTTATCATCAGATAATACAAAATCAGAAAACTTAGATAATGACACATCAATCTTTTTTATGATTTCTTTTTTCTTAATATCAAACAAAATTAGTTCATTTGATAATAGTGAAAATATAACTCTATTTTTATCTAAAAAAGCAGCCTTTTCTATAAACATTCTTTTTGTGTCTTTTATTAAAGGAAGAAACTTATTATTTTTGTATAAAGATAAGTTTCTTCCCCCTTTCTCACCTTGTGATAATGTTAAAATTGTATTATCTAAAACATCTACACTGTAAATTTTTGTATGAACCTTATCACCTAAAAAATCTGTGATTTTTTCAAACTTAATACTTTTTATAAGTTCTTTTGATTTTAAATCAAAAACATCAATAGCAGAATATGAAGTGGAAGCATAAAGTCTATTATTATTTATTAATAGTTGTGTTACACCACCTGATGCATTAAAAGTATGTAAAGGCATAAGCTCTTTCGCATTTAATAAAAACTGAAAAACTAAAAAAATAAGTATTACTTTTAATATATTCATTTTATGTCCTTATTTTACTACTTTTATAGCATCAGCTGGGCAGTATTTTATACAATATCCACAACTAGTACAGTTATCATTTATTTCAGGTCTAAACATTGCAATAAAATCAATAGCATCATCCAAGCAAGGGTCTTTACATGAAAAACACATAGTTTGATTCCAGCTAAGACAACTTAAAATATCAATCTCAATTTTTGCATTTATATTGCTTTTGTATGCTAAATCTAACACTTCATAGTTACAAGCATTTGCACACTCATCACAGAAAGTACAACCACTTATATTAAAATCAAGTGCAACAGTTTTGTCCTCTTGAACAACAATTATATTTTCTTCACAAACTGTACTACATGGTTTATCTTCACACTCAATACAGTTTGTAAAAAAAAGACTTTCATCATTATTGTATGGTGGTCTTATTATTTTCTCTTGCTCTTGTTTATTAGTAAACTTTGAGGCAAGAGAACTAAAAAGTTCTCTTCTTTTCATTTTATCCTCTCTATTTTTTTAGTGTATCTAAATCTTCTAGGATTACTTCATCCCATCTTGATTTAAACTCTCCATCTTCTCTAGTATACGCTGCTTCGAACTCACTGTCAACAGCTAATTTCATTTGTGATTGAGGAGCGTGACATTGACTACAATTAAATCTTGCCCCAGCTAAATCAGAAATCTCTTTAATAGAAACTTCATTTTTCATATTGTCAACACTTTTTTCAAACTTTTTACCATCATACTTATGTTTTGGTCTAAAGTCCATAAAGTGAGACTTAGGAATTGGTGTAGCACTCATCGCTTTTGCAACTGATGGCATATGACAAGCAGTACATTGGTTATTATTCACTTTAATTGGTAACATTCCCTCAACACTATGAGGAATCATTGGTGGTGCATCTTGAAATGCTCTTTTTATTTTCTTAGATGTACCAGCAACATCTTTTGAGTACTCTCTTTTATCAGGTACTGTATCATCTTCACTATAAAGGTTTGTTTTTCTTAAACCTAACTCTTCTTCTGAAATCTCTTTTTGTAATTGCGCTTTATTAGTTTGACTTGTAGCTGTACAACCCACTGCAAAAATCAAAGCAATAATAGCAAATATTGTGTTTAGTTTATTAACTCTCATTTTGTCTTTCCTTTACTAGTTTTTTTATCGAAAAGTTAAGTGCATCATCGTCACACACTTCAACACATCTTCCACAATTAGTACATTCACCACTTAAAACAGGTTTTGACTCTTTTGTAACCATATGTAAAACTTGACTCTCAGGACAAATCTCTTTACATTTCATACAAGCAGTACAAGCCTCGTGGTCATGATGTACTTTTATAAAACTAAATCTACCTATTAATGAATATATACCTCCAAGTGGGCATATATGTCCACACCAACCATTTTTTAAAACAAATAAGTCAAAAAGAAATAAAACTAGTATTGTTGCCCAACCAAAACCTAAACCAAAGATAACTCCTCTGTGAACCATTGAAATAGGAGAAATTAATTCAAACGCTGCAATACCTAAAACTGCCGATAGTACTAAACTTATTGCTATTACCCAGTATCTAATATTTCTAGAAGCTGGTTGTTTTTTTTGCACTTTATTTACATTTAACTTTCTTCTTAAAAAGTTTGCAAAATCAGTTATTATGTTTACTGGACATACCCATGAACAAAATGCTCGTCCAGCAATTAACATATAAAAAACAACTATTAAAAAAGCTCCTATTAATATATCCATTGATATAACTGCACCTGCTATAAACATTTGTAAAACGGCATATGGATCGCTTAGTGGAATAGTTTCAAATACTAGTGAAGAACTAAGGTTTCCCATAAGTATTTTTATTCCATAAATATTTGCAATAACATATAGTGCCATTAATGTTATTTGTGTAACTCTTCTAGCAATTAAAAATCTGTATTTTTTTATTAATGTTTTCATTTTAATAAATCCTGCATATCACTATTTAATGAATCAACAGCAGACTTCTCATTTATGCCTGTAACATTTCTCTTACTTGTGGCATTTTCAAGTCTCTTTTCATCATTTTTATCCCAACCTTTGATATAGTAATCACCTGCACGACCAAGAGCTACCTCTCTTGGTAATACAAAAATTGCTGCCTTTTCTGTTACACATGCTTTTTCACATAATCCACAACCTGTACAAACATCTGCATGTACAACTGGTTTTAAAAATGCGTGTTTACCTGTTCTTTCATTTTTTGTATATTCAATACTTATAGCTTCACCTAATAAAGGACAAGCTCTATAACAAGCATCACATTGAATACCCCAAAATGCTATACAACTATTATCATCGATAATTGCAACACCCATTTTAGCTTTGTTTATATCTAACTGTTTATTTTCATCTTGTACTGATTTTATGTCAAGTGCATCTGTTGGACAAACAGGAACACAAGGTATATCAGTACACATATAACAAGGTATATCTCTTGGTTCAAAATATGGTGTTCCAAGAGGTTTATTATCACCTGGCTTAGCTAGTTTTAGCGTGTCAAAAGGACAAGCCTCAACACACATTCCACACTTTATACAAGTAGCTAGAAAATCACTCTCTTCTAAAGCTCCTGGAGGTCTTAGTATCAATTGTGTTGCTTTCACTTCATCAACATATGCACTCCAAGTTAAGCCACCTAATACTGCAAGGCCTGTAGCTCTTGCAATACCAAGAAGAAACTCTCTTCTGCTTTTTACTTGATGGTTAGGTTTACTAGCTTTCATCTTCGACTCTTTTAATCTCTTTTATTTCTACGCTTTATAAATCTTAACTGCACACTTTTTGAAGTCTGTCTGTTTTGATTGTGGACAAGTGTAATCTGCACAAACTTTATTGATAAATACTTTTTCATCAAACCAAGGAACAAACACTAAACCTTTTGACGGTCTATTTCTACCTCTTGTCTCAACTCTTGCTTTTACTTTTCCTCTTCTACTTTCAACCCAACAAAGTCCACCTTGTTTTACACCATACTTTTTAGCATCATCTGGGTGCATGTAACATAGTGCTTCAGGAACAGCTCTATATAACTCAGGAACTCTCATAGTCATAGTACCACTATGCCAATGCTCTAAAACTCTACCTGTACTTAACCAAATTGGATACTCTTCATCTGGCATCTCAGGTGCATCCATATATGGTCTAGCAAAGATTTTTGCTTTATTTTTTAAAGATGTTTTCTCTTTTTTAGTTACACCATTTAAATCACCGTATGGTAATGCTTTAGCTAACTTTCCATAAAAGGCAAAATCAGTTCCAGGTTTTCCATATTTTTTTGCATAAGGGTCATATTTAGTATTAAATCTCCATTGAGTCTCTTTACCATCTACAACAGGCCATTTTAAACCTCTAACTTTATGATAAGTATCAAAGTCTGCTAAGTCGTGGGCATGACCTCTACCAAAGTGTGCATACTCTTCAAATAGATATTTCTGAATAAAGAATCCATAACCCTCAAATACTTTACCATCACTACCAATAACATTTCTAGCATCACCAACACCATCTGTATTGTCATATCCAGCTTGAATTGGATCATTTGGATCAAGTTTATATGATTTTGCTCTTTCATTTGCAAATAGAATTTCATACATAGTAGTATTTTCATCATATCCCATAGCTTTTGCTTTTTGAATTACATCTGGAAGTTTCTTACCATTTCTTAGTGTATACTCACCCCATAAATCTTTGATTGTAAATCTTTTTGATAATTCAACCCATTGCCAAGTATCACTCATAGCATCACCTACTGGTAATACTTGCTGTCTCCAGTGTTGTGTTCTTCTTTCGGCGTTACCATAAGCACCCCATTTTTCATAAATCATAGCACTTGGTAAAATCAGGTCAGATACTTTTGCTGAAATACCTGGATAACCATCTGAACAAACAATAAAGTTATCCATTTGTCTTGCTGCTTTAATCCAGTGTGTTGCACTTGCAGAGTCTTGATAAGGGTTACAAACATTTACCCAAGCAAACTTAACAACACCATCTTCAATATCTCTATGGATTTTCATAATATGTTGGTTTCCAACTGGGTTAATTGTACCATCAGGTACTTTCCATACTTTTTCAGTAATCTTTCTATGTTTTGGATTTTTTACCATCATATCAGCTGGTAATCTATGTGCAAATGTACCAACCTCTCTTGCTGTACCACAAGCACTTGGTTGTCCTGTTAAACTAAATGCACCAGAACCTGGTTTAGCTTGTTTATTTAGTAAGAAGTGAACATTATAAGCTAATGTATTTACCCAAGTACCTCTTGTATGTTGGTTCATACCCATAGTCCAAAATGATACTACTTTTCTATTCTTTTCAATATATAGTTGAGCTAATTTCTTAATTTTTTTCATAAATACTTCATCAGATTCATCAGGGTTACCTTTTGAAACCTGTGTAGTATATTCAGCTGTATAAGGTTCTAAGAATTTCTTGTACTCTTCAAAAGAGATTTCCCAGTGTTTTAACCCAGCTGGTTTATTTATCATCTCATCACCTGCTTTATACCCATAAGGTTGTAGTGCAGGAGCCTCATCTTCTGATACAATTTTAGACATCTCTTTTTTTATCGTTTCCATCTCTTTATCAGTATATTTACCCTCTTTTAGAGATTTTTCACCTTTTCTTCTCATACCATAACCCATATTAACAGGGCTTGCTGCAAATACAATATGCTCTTTTACAAAATCCCAATCAATTGCTTCTGGATGATTATATACAATCTCTCTTGCTATATAGTTCCATAAAGCTAAGTCTGAGTTTGGCTTAAAAATAATTTCCATATCAGCTAAGTCAGAAGTTCTATGTCTATAAGTAGAAAGGTTCACAACCTGTACATTTTTTGGATCTGATAATTTTCTATCAGTTACCCTTGACCATAAAATAGGGTGCATTTCTGCCATATTTGAACCCCAAGTTACAACTGTATCTGTAAGTTCAATATCATCATAACAACCACTTGGCTCATCAATACCAAATGTTTGATAGAAACCAACAACAGCAGAAGCCATACAGTGTCTTGCATTTGGATCAAAAGCATTACTTCTAAAACCAGCTTTCATCATTTTCTGAGCTGCATATCCCTCTTGAACAGTATATTGTCCAGAAGCAAATACACCAACACCCTCAGGACCTTTCTCTTTTAAAGCTTTTTTGATGTGTGTCTCCATCTCATCAAAGGCTCTTTCCCAAGATACAGGAGTGAATTTTCCTTGTTTATCAAACTCACCATTTGAATTAACTCTTAATAAAGGTTGTTTTAATCTATCTGCACCATACATAATTTTAGCATTAAAGTACCCTTTAATACAGTTTAACCCTCTATTTACAGGTGCTGCAGGATCACCTTTAACTGCTACAATTTTACCATTTTTAGTTGCAAGCATAATTCCACAACCTGTACCACAAAATCTACAAGCTGCTTTATCCCATCTCCAACCACCTTCGGCTGCTTTAGCTTTAGCTCTTAATTCACTTGGTACGTTCATACCAATAGCTGCTGCTGCAGAGGCCGCCGCTGAGCTTTTTAGGAAATCTCTTCTTGAAAGCGACATAACTTCTCCTTTTGATAATTTATACAAGGAAATTGTATCAGTTATGAATTCTTATTCAATTGACCTGTGTCAATTAATTTAAGTTTTAATTAAGACAAAAAATGTCCTGAATTGATTTGAATAGGGATATTTAGGGAGTTTGGAAAGAAGAAAGTTATTTATAATTTTCTTCAAACCATTTGATTTGTTCTCTTAGTTCTACAACTTTTCCTACAATAATAATTGCAGGGCTAACAGCCTCTTTTGATTTTTCTAGAATATTTGATAAGTTACCTGTGATTACTTTTTGGTTTTTTGTTGTTCCATTGCTTATAATAGCACAAGGAGTTTTTTCATCTTTTTTAACTTCAAGAAGTTTAGTTACTATAAGTTCTATATTGTGAAGTCCCATTAAAAAAACTATAGTTTCATCTTCAATAAAAGAGTTCCAATTTATTTTTGCAATATTATCACTACTTTTTCTATGGCCTGTAACAACTTTAAAAGAGGGAGTGACACCCCTATGTGTTATTGGTATTCCAGCATAAGCAGGAACAGAAATAGCTGATGTAACACCTGGAATAATCTCAAAGCTTACATCTCTTTGCTTAAGATATAAAGCCTCTTCCGCACCTCTTCCAAATACAAAAGGATCGCCACCTTTTAATCTAACTACTGTTTCATACTCTTTTGAAGCTTGGTATAATAGTTCGTTTATCTCTTCTTGTGGAACTTTATGAAATCCTTTTTCTTTACCCACATAGACTAGTTTAGTGTTTGCTTTTGCATAGGCTAAAATTTCTTGATTGGCAAGTCTATCATAAATAATAATATCTGCTTTTTCTATTAATTTTAAAGCTTTTACAGTTAGAAGTTCAATATCTCCTGGACCTGCACCTGTTAAATATACTTTCGACATTTATTAATTTACCTTATTTATTTGATTATATGTACTTATAATATCTAAAAATCACTTAAGTTTTTTGATTAGCGGTATAATCTTTAAGTACTAAATCCAACTGTTTTTTTAGGTTTTGCAGCTTATTAGCTGAACTTAAAATCTCTTCTTGTGACTCAATAACCATATCTTCACTTTTATATAATTGTTTCTTTGAAACATCTTTTGAGTCATTTAATTCATCTAAAATCTCATCAAATTCATTAGTAATCTCTTCTAGTTTTTTAGATGCGTTTGTTGAGTATTCAACAGCACTATTAACTTTGTTGATAAAACAATTAATAGAGTTTGTAGCCTCAACAATCTCATTTTCTGCATCAAAATTCATAGGCTCTAAAGGTTGAGATGCACCCTCATCACTTAGCTTTTTAGAGAAATCTAGAAATTTATTTGCATTCTCTTCTACTTTTTTAAGTTGAGAGAAACTATATAAAATTAGAAGAATAAGTAAAAAAGTAAAGAAGTATTGAACGTATTTTAAGTACTCTGCTTTATTTTCAGAATAAACAGTATACATAGAAACAAGTTTATCAACCTCTTCTAAAAGATTATTATTTGTTTCATATATAGTATTTACAGTTGCTTTTATATCTTTTTTATTGTTACGCAATGAGGATTTAAACTCTTTAATATTTTGATGGAAATTATTCCATAGTATCTCTATTTTTGAAATCTGTTTTGCAATTTGATTATTTGGTGCTTCATAAATGCCTGTTAATTTATTTCCATCTCTTAATGAGTTAAGGTTATAAATAAACTCTGTAGTTGCCTTATCTAATTCAGAAAAAGAGTGGTTTTGATTGTAATAGATATAAAAGATGTTTTTAGAAATTTTTTGTGTAAGCATTCTTTGTTTACCTGCAATATTTATTACTAAAGCATCTTTTTTATTATTGTCATTTAAAAATATTGTTGTTAATATAATTGTAGTAATTAACACAATAAACAATATACCAATTATTCTAATTTTTGTTTTTATTGTATTTGATCTCAAAGCCCAACTCCTTTAAATACTGAAACCAATTGTTCTTTATTTATTATTTCAACGTTACCACTTTCAATTTTAATAGTCTCATTTCTAACTAATCTTTTTAAAACTCTTGATAGTGTTTCTGGTTGAATATGCAACATAAATGACACTTCTTGTCTTTTTAGTTTGTTAAACATATCAATATCTTGATTTAACATAAAAGCAACCTTTGCAGTTGCATCAAAAACTAACTCACGATTTACAATACACTGTAACTGGTGAGTTTTAGCTAGTAGTATTTCCATCAAATCCATTGTTAAAATATTTTTTGACAAAAATAGTTCTTGAAACTTTTCAAAGTCAATTGATAAAACAATAGAATCATCCATAAACTCAGCATTTGAAAAACAGTAAATTTCATCGTCATTTAATGATGTTAGCTCTGAAATCATTGAGTTTTTGTAAATATGATAAAGAAAAATTTCATTGTCATATTTATCTACTTTGTAGATTTTTATTAATCCTTTAACTAAAAATGTTAAATTTTTAGTTACATCACTTTCATAGTATAGAATTGAATCTTTAGGATGGTTAATCAAATTTGATATTGATGCTACCAAGTCTATTTGTTCTTCATTCAGGTTACTAAAAAAAGGTATGTTTCTTATGGTTTCTTGTATTGGCAAAACAGACCCCTAAAATGTTTTTATTTAAGGAATTCTATATTATGCTTGTAAAAAATCAAATAAAATGAGAATAAATTAAGGTATAAAATGAATTTTAAAAAATACATAAAAGCAGTTGGAACTGGCCCAAAAGGTAATAGGGATTTAGAAAAAGAAGAGATTATAAATGCTATTGATTTAATACTAAAAAGAGAAGTAACAGATGCACAAATAGGGGCTTTCTTGGTTGCTTGGAGAACAAAGTTAGAATCAAATGAAGAACTTAAAGGAACTATTGAATCATTAAATAAACTTATAAAAACTAAAAAAGTTGAAGATTCTATGAAATTGGGATACTCTTTTGATGGAAGAGTAAAGAATCCTTTCTTATTTCCTCTATTTGATGGTATCTTAGAGGATTTTTATAAAAAAAATAGTGATGTTAGAAGATTAAATTTAGTAATTTCTACAGATTTCTTACAGCCAGCAAAAAATGGGATTACTACAAAAGAAATTTTTGATTCTCTTGACCTAGGTCGATTTTTATTCGATTTTAATAGGGTACAATACTTGAAAGAGTTAAGCGATTTAACTACTTTAAGACACGAACTAGGTTTAAGAACAGCTTTTAATACAGTTGAAAAGTTACTAAATCCAAGTTTGAGTGAATATGGAGTTACAACAGCTTTTCATAAACCTTATATTCAAAAGTATTTGGATATTTTTGAATCACAGTTTAAAGAGGTTATTGTAGTAAAAGCTAGTGAGGGGAGTCCTGAAGTTTTTAAAGATGGTAAGTTTTGGAAAAAAAGTGGTGAAGAGATTATTGAGACACCATTTAGTTTAAAAGAGTTTGGAATTAACTACTCAAAAAATTTCGACAAAATTACTCTAGAAGAGTCTTTAAAGATGGTTAAAAACCCTGATAATGAGATTTATGAACTTGCAAAATTTAATGTTGCACTATATTTAGTTTTTGCAAATAGAGTAAATTCTCTACAAGAAGCTTGGGAAAGGTTAAATTAATTTTACCTTTTAAGCGAGATTATATTACTCTTTCTGGTTAAGAAAGATACAGGATAAAAAAATGTTAATAGATGGATATGGAAGAAAAGTAGATTATTTAAGGGTATCAGTTACAGAAAGATGTAACTTTAGATGCCAGTATTGTATGCCAGAGAAACCTTTTTCTTGGGTGCCAAAAGAGAATCTATTATCTTATGAAGATCTTTTTAAGTTTATTAAAGTAGGAATAGATGAGGGAATAAAAAAAGTAAGAATTACAGGTGGTGAGCCTCTATTAAGAGAGGGGTTAGATAAGTTTATAAAAATGATATATGATTATAAAAATGATATTGATTTAGCTCTTACTACAAATGGATTTTTACTCCCAAAGGTTGCACAAGATTTAAAAGATGCAGGATTAAAAAGAATTAATGTTTCACTTGATTCTTTAAAACCTGATGTTGCAGCAAAAATTGCTCAAAAAAATGTTTTAGAGACAGTTTTAAAAGGTATTGATGCAGCACATGAAGCAGGTTTGAAAATAAAAATCAACTGTGTACCAATTAAAGGAATAAACGACAATGATGTTTTAGAGGTTTTAGAATATTGTAAAAAAAGAGGTTTTCCTGTTAGATTTATTGAATTTATGGAAAATCATCATGCAAAAGATGGTGCAAAAGGTTTAAACTCAGATGAGATAAAACAAAGAATTTCCAAAAAATATACAAACTTTAAAGCTATTCCAAGAGATACAAGCTCACCAGCACAGTACTATACCCTTGAAGATGGGTATCAGTTTGGAATTATAGAACCTCACAAAGATGACTTTTGTGAAGCCTGTAATAGAATTAGGTTAACAGCTGAGGGGTATTTAATTCCTTGTTTATATTTTGAAGATGCAATGAGTATAAAAGATGCTGTTAGATCAAACAAGATAGATGAAGCAGCACAAATTCTAAAAAAAGTTTTAGAAAATAAACCTGAAAAAAATAAGTGGTCTGTACAAGATGATAATGAAACTTCAACAAGGGCATTTTACCAAACGGGTGGGTAAAATATAAAAAAGAACTATAAGAAAAAATTGGATATAATCCTGAAATTTACAAGAAAAAAAATTAGGAATATAGTACATGAGTATTGATCTTATAGTTCAAAATATATTAAACCCCCCAATACTATTCTTTTTTTTAGGAATGCTTGCAGTATTCTTAAAATCAGAGCTTAGTATCCCACAGCCCCTTCCAAAATTTTTCTCCTTATATTTATTAATTGCAATTGGTTTACATGGTGGTTACGAGTTATCAAAAAGTGGTTTAGATCTTTATGTTTTAAAAGCACTTCTACTAGCGGTATTTATGGCTATTTTGGTACCAGTTTATAGTTACTTTATCTTGCGAGTAAAACTTGATACATACAATGCAGTAGCAATCTCAGCAACATATGGTTCTATTAGTGCTGTTACATTTATCACAGGTATTACATATTTACAAACAATTGGTGTAGACTATGGTGGATATATGGTCGCAGCTATGACACTTATGGAATCACCTGCTATTGTAATTGGACTTGTTTTTGCAGCTATTTTTGCAAAGGATAAGTTAAAAGAGGGTGAAAAAGAAGAAAAGACTGATTATAAAGAGATTTTAAGAGAGGCTTTTTTAAACCCATCTGTTTTCTTACTTATTGGTGCATTAATAATAGGTATTGTAACAGGACAAAGAGGCTGGGACTCTATGGAGCCTTTGTTTGGTACACTATTTAAAGGTGTATTAGCATTTTTCTTACTTGATATGGGATTAGTTGCTGCAAAAAGACTTTATGAACTTAAAAAAGTAGGAATGTTTTTAATTGTTTTTGCTTTAATTATGCCATTAGTTAATGCAACAATTGCAGTATCTCTTGCTTACTTCTTTGAAATTTCAAAAGGTGATGCATTTTTACTTGCTTTATTAAGTGCCAGTGCTTCATATATAGCAGTACCAGCAGCGATGAGACTTTCAGTACCACAGGCTAATCCAAGTATTTATTTACCGCTTAGTTTAGCAGTTACTTTCCCATTTAATATTTCACTTGGGATACCAATTTACTACTACTTTATTAACTTAATATGGGGCTAAAATATGAAAAATATGAAAAAAGTTGAGATTATAATTGAGTCTGTTTATACAAATAAGCTAATCACGCTTTTAAAACAAAAGGGTATTTCAGGGTATACTCTTTTTAAGGATATAGAGGGAGCTGGAGGACATGGTTTAAAAACTGCTGATGAAGTAACTGATGTATTTAGTAATAACTATTTATTTACAGTTTGTGAAGAGGCAGTTTTTTTAGAGATGAAAGAAGAGATAAGAAGTTTTATAAAAAAGTATGGTGGTAAGTGTATCGTTAGTGATGCAATGATGTTACTTTAATATAATTTTTTCAATGGAGATGTAACTATAATGAACAGAGATTTTAACTATTCTAATTTAAACTTAGGAATTATTGGTGGTGGACAGCTAGGTAAAATTATGGCTGTAAAAGCTAAAAAAATGGGGTTTCACGTAACTATTTTGGATCCTACAGAAAACTGTCCAGCTGGTCAAGTATCAGATAGACAAATTGTTGGTGGTTTTTTTGATAAAGAGAAACTAGAACAAATTGTAAATGAGTGTGATGTTACTACGTTTGAATTAGAACATATAGACACGGAAGTACTTAAAAAGTTATATGATGCAGATCATAATATCTTCCCATCTCCATATTTAATGGAATTAATTCAAGATAAATATGAGCAAAAGAAGTTTTTAGATGAAAAAGGAATTCCTGTTCCTAAGTATAAAAATGTTGAAACACCAGACGATTTAGAGAGTTTTGGATTGCCAGTAATTCAAAAGGCTAGAAAAGGTGGATATGATGGAAAAGGTGTTGCACTTTTAAAAGATAAAGATAGTTTACAAGAGGCTTTAAAAGGTGAAACATTTATAGAAGAGCTAGTTGATATTAAAAAAGAGTTAGCCGTTATGGTATCAAGAAATGCAGAGGGTGAAATTGCTTGTTATCCAGTAGTTGAAATGCTATTTGATGATAGAGTAAATATTTGTGATATTGTAATTGCACCTGCAAAAATTGATGAAGATATAAATAATAAAGCCATGAAAATGGCTATTAAATCAATTGAAGCTTTAGATGGAGTTGGTATTTTTGGAGTTGAGTTATTCTTAACAAATAGTGGTGAAATACTTGTAAATGAAATAGCACCAAGACCACATAACTCAGGTCATTATACAGTTGAAGCTTGTGCAACTTCACAGTTTGAACAAGTAATTAGAGCTGTAACAAATCTTCCATTAGGTTCAACTAAGCTTATATCTTCAGCTGCGATGGTTAATCTACTTGGAGAAGAGGGGTTTAAAGGTGAGCCTGTAATTGAGGGAATTCATGATGCACTGGAGATTGATGGGTTGTCATTTCATTTCTATTCAAAAAAAGAGACTAAACCATTTAGAAAGATGGGACATATCACGGTTTTAGATGATAGTGTCGATAGTGCATTACAAAAAGTTGAAAAAGCAAAGAATATATTAAAAGTGAAAGGAAGTGTAAAAATATGAAAAAGAAGCCATTAGTTGGAATTATCATGGGAAGTGACTCAGACTTACCTGTGATGCAAGATGCAGCAAAGATGTTAGAGTATTTTGGTATTGATTATGAGTTAACAATTGTTTCAGCTCATAGAACACCTGAAAAGCTTTTTGAGTATTCTAAGAAAGCTGAAAAAAGAGGATTAAGAACAATTATTGCAGGTGCTGGTGGTGCTGCTCATTTACCAGGTATGGTAGCTTCATTAACTGCACTTCCTGTTATTGGAGTTCCTGTTAAAACTTCTTCTTTAAGTGGATTAGACTCATTATTATCAATTGTTCAAATGCCAGGTGGAGTTCCTGTATCAACAGTAGCTATTAATAACTCAAAAAACGCAGGAATTTTAGCTGCTCAAACAATTGGTGTGAAATCAAAAGAGGTAAGAAAAAAAATAGCTGCATATAAAAAACAGATGAGAGAAGAGGTAGAGAATAAGGCTACTAAACTTGAAGATATAAAATATATTGAGTATTTAAAACAAATGGCAAAATAAAGAATTATTGATATTGAAATTATATTAAAGAAAGTTTAATATAAATATAAGTATAATTCGCGACCGCTTTAAAATGTGAAGTGAGATTAAATATACCTATTAGGAGGTCATGATGGCTTTAGATCAGGACGTAAAAGCAAGTATCATAGCAAAGTATTCAAAGAAAGATGGTGACACAGGTTCAGCGCAAGTTCAAATTGCACTATTAACAGAGCAAATTAGATTATTAACTGAACACTTAAAAACAAACAAACAAGATCACTCTTCAAGATTAGGTCTTTTAAAAATGGTTGGTAAAAGAAAAAGATTACTAACTTACTTAAAAAATAAAAACTATACAGAGTTTACAGAATTAGTTGCTTCTTTAGGAATTAGAGCTAAGTAATTAAGTTTTAAACTTTTATAACACAAAAGGGAATCATGGCATTTTGCTATGGTTCCCTTTTTTTTTGCACTTATTGATAATTAAACAAATATTAATTATCATTTTTAAAAGTCTATAATAACAAATCTTAATAAGACTTCTTGTACAATAGTGCAAATAATAAAAAATATCGGGATAAAAATGTTATTAACTAAAAAGAGCGAATATGCATTACTTTCTTTAATTTCTATAGCAAAAAGCGAGAAACCAAAGAATGTGGATGTATTATCAAAAGAATTAGATATATCAAAATCATTTTTAGCAAAAATAATGCAAAATTTAGCAAAGCATGAAATAGTAATATCTCATAGGGGAGTAAATGGTGGATTTGCTTTAAATAAAAGCTGGGATAATATCACTATATTAGAGATAACAACAGCAGCAGAGGAAAAAATCCCCTCTGTTTTTGAGTGTGCTCCATCAATTGATAGTTGTCCAAGTGATAAAGCAATGCTATGTACTATTTGGCCATTGTTAAATAACTTACAATCAAAAATAAATGGTTTCTTGGAAGAACTAACATTGAAAGACATAGCTTCATGAGACTGTTTCATATATCACACACAGATTTAGATGGTTATGGTTGTCAATTAGTTACAAAAGAGTATTTTAAACAAGGTCACTTTTACAATGCAAATTATGGTTTAGAGGTAAAACTTAGTGTAAAAAGAGTTTTAGAAGAGATTTTAAACTATAAAGATGAAGAGATACTTTTTTTGATAACTGATTTAAACTTAACATATCAAGAATCAAAAGATTTAGATAAAGAGATTAATAAGTTAATAGAACAAGGGTTTAATATAAAACTTCAACTTCTAGATCATCACGCAACAGGGCAAAGAAGTGCAGATGAGTACTACTGGTATTATTTAGATACAAGTAGATGTGCTACAAAAATTGTTTATGATTATATGTTTGAAGAGTATGAGGGATTTGTTTGTGATACAAGTGCTTGGTTAAAACCTTTAGTTGATGCTATAAATGCTATTGATATATGGTTAGAAGATCAACATAAAAACTTTGAATATGGAAAAGTTTTGATGACTATGGTTACTAAAGCAAGAGAGATAAATAATGTACTTTTTGCTGATTTAAATAGAGAGTATAGAATCTATCTTTTAAAAAAAGCGGTTGAATTTTTAAATGAAAAAGATGGAAATATAAAACTTGATAATAAAGTACATTTTTATAAAAAAGAGTTTTTAATGCAAGATGGTAAAGATGATACTATAGATAATTTAAGTGCAAACTATCTTGTGAAAACTTTGGGAGATATAAAAGATAAGCTTACTATATCTTATAAAGGTCATAAGGGTATTTTAACTTACTGTTTAGGTTCTATTTCAATACCAGCAAATGCATTTTTAAAAGCAAATAGTGATTATGATTTCTTTATTGATATTGGAAGAAAAGGAAATGCTTCTTTTAGAGCAGATGGTAAAGTTGATGTTTCACTTATAGCTCAAAAACTTGCAAATGGTGGCGGTCATGTAAATGCTAGTGGATGTAAGTTTGAGGATTTTAAAGAGACTATAAATTATGATGAAGTTAAGAACTTCGTACAACAAAGACTAGATAGAATCTAGTCTTTAATGTGAAGAATGTTTATGAGAGTTTTTATGCTTTTTGATAATCTCTTTTATTTGTTCTTCTTTAAGTTTTTGTAGTGATTGGTCATTTATTTTATTTATTAGTTTTTCACTTGTGATTCTTTCATCTCCTGCATAAAAAATCTCTATATTAGTCTTTTTGATTTTTTCATAAGGTGAACTTCCCATCTCTTTTATAACTATTTTATCTACATTTTTTGATACAAACCAATCAATAAGTTTTGAACCTGAATTTAATTCATTTTTTTCGGTTTGTAAACTTTTACCATCATAAAAAGCAAAATATTTTGCTTTACCAAATAGTGGGGAAATAGCACTATCTTTTTTATTTGTTTTTAGTGGAAATACTATCATTTGTTTTATCCTTAATATTTTCTTTATTTAAATTTTGAACTACATTTATCACTATAATTATAAAAAGGAAGTAGACAAATCCTTTTTTCATAGCCTTTATCATTTAGTTTTCCTTTGTATTTCTTAATGATAATTTGTAAGCTATATATATAACTACAGGCCATGAACAAAGCCAAATAATTGAACTTAGATACTCCATAATAACCTCCTAATAGTTATGTGCATGAGGATCTTCTATTTCCTCTTTTGTGATTTTTACTTTATCCATTTGATACCAAACATACGTGATATATGCTATTACAAAAGGTACCATAAGTGATACATAAGACATAGCAGTTAAGGTATAATGACTTCCTGAACTATTTTCTATAGTTAGAGAGCTTTGTACGTCATAAATAGATGGATAATAGGCTGTATTGTTAAAACCTACATTTAAAAATAGTGCCATTACAGTTAAAACAATTCCTACTCCCCCAGTTTTAATACAACATGTCATATTAAAGTGAATAGTTGCAACTACTGCAATTACAACCATAACAATTCCTAAAATAAAAAGAGTAAAAACTATAGGCATTTCTAAAAAGTTATGTAAATATTTGTATCTTACTAAATAAACAAAACCCTCACTATCATAAGCAAAACCTTCTTTTGTAAATAGTAAAAAAAGAAAAATAGAAAAGAAAACTAAAAAGATAGGCATATTAATTTTTATACTTTTTATAGCTCTTTGTCTAATAATTTCATGGTCTATATTATTGATAAAATATAAAGCTCCTGAGATTCTAACTAAAAAGAATAGGGCAAAACCAAGACTTAGGTTAAAAGGATTTGTTAAAGCTTCTAAACCTCTTAAGCTTGTATGCCAATGGGAAAAGTTGTTTTCATCTACACTAAAAGATGAACCTGAAAAAAACGTAGCAATAGCAACTCCAAGCAAAATAACTCCTAAACTTCCATTTATATATAAAAAGCTTTCATATACTTTTTGTCCTAAGAAATTTTGAGGTTTTTTTCTATATTCATAAGATACTGCTTGAATAATAAAACAAAATAAAATTGACATCCAAACCCAATAAGCTCCACCAAAACTAGTAGAATAAAACAAAGGAAAGGCTGCAAATAAAGCTCCACCAAATAAAACTAATGTTGTAAAGCCAAGTTCCCATTTTCTACCAAGTGAATTTACAAGCATAGTTTTTAGGGTTTCATCCCCTTTTGAAATAGTTCCAAACAAAGTTTGTCCACCTTGTACAAACATGATAAATCCAAAAATACCACCAAGTAGTGAGATTATAATCCACCAGTATTGTTGTAATTGTAATAGTGTTAGTTCTCCAAACATGTTAATGACCTCCCTCTGGACCAATTTTTATCTGTTTTAACATTATTTTTATCTCTGCTATTAAAAGTGCAGTAAATAGAAATGCAAACATAAAAAAGGTAATTTTAACGTTTGTTGAAGAGATATCTGTAACTGCAATTCCCACAGGCATTAAGTCTTGAATTGCCCAAGGTTGTCGTCCAACTTCAGCTACAATCCATCCTGCTTCACTTGCTATATATCCTAAAGGAATTGAAGCTACTGCACTTATTAAAAGCCATTTATATTTTGAAACATCTCTTTTTAGAGTAAAGAATAAAAGTAAGGCAAAGAGAGCTAGAAACCAAGAACCAAGGGCAACCATTATATGAAATGCATAAAATGTTATTCCAACAGGTGGTACAATATCTTCAGGTTTATCTAAATGTCCATAGCCAAAATACTGCATATTTTCTGTAAGTATTTTTTCATATTTTGCCATTAGAAGTTCATTATTTTGTTTTTTAGCTTCTTTATATTTTTTAAGTGCTTCTATAGCAACTTTTCCCTTTTTGATTTTACTTTGTGCTGATTCAATATTATATTTATCATTTCCATAAACTAAATCTTTAAGTCCTGGAACAAATGCATGAATATCATGGTATCCAAGTAGTGATAGTGCATAGGGTGCTTCTAGTTCAAATAAAAAAGTATCTTCATTATTTGTTAATGTTTTATTTGGATTTAAAGCACCAATAGCAACAATTCCAGCCTCTTCTTTACCCTCATACAGGCCTTCCATAGCTGCTAATTTCACAGGTTGTTTAAGTGCAACTTGGTGAGCTGATTCATCTCCATTTAATATGATAAATATAGATGATATAAGTCCAAAAGTAGCTCCTATTATCATAGATTTTTTAGCAAACTCTATTTCTCTTTTTTTTAGTAAATACCAAGCAGAAATACCAACTACAAATAGTGATGCAACTATATATCCACTAGAAATTGTGTGTAAAAACTTTGAAATAGCAACAGGAGAGAAAAGTACTTCCCAAAAGTTTTCCATCTCATTTCTAACTGTATTGGGATTAAAAGTCATTCCTACTGGATATTGCATCCAGCCATTTGCAACTAATATCCACAAAGCACTAAGGTTTGAGCCAATAGCAACTAACCAAGTTGATAGTAAGTGAAACCCTTTTGATACTTTGTCCCAACCAAAAAACATAACAGCAAAAAAAGTTGACTCCATAAAAAAAGCCAAAATTCCCTCAACTGCTAAAGGTGCACCAAATATATCTCCTACAAACCAAGAGTAGTTTGCCCAGTTTGTACCAAACTCAAACTCCATTATAATTCCAGTAGCAACACCAATAGCAAAGTTAATAGCAAATAGAGTCATCCAAAATTTTGTTGTTTTTTTCCAAAACTCACTATTTGTTTTCACATAAATTGTTTCCATAATTGCAATAATAAAGCCAAGACCTAAGGTAAGAGGTACAAAAAGCCAATGATATATTGCTGTTAATGCAAATTGAGCCCTAGACCAATCTACTAAATGCTCTTCCATTATTTTTCCTTTGTAATATTTTTGTATACAAAATCAGCTTTTTCATCTGAGGTTGTATAAGTAGACTTGAAGTTTTTGTCATAAACTATATGATTTAAAAATAAAAGAATAATTATAAGTTTAATTATTATAATCTTCCAAAGAGTTTTTCCAATAGTAAGGTTCTTGAAACCATCAATGTACATTTTTATAAAGTTTTTTAATAACATAAACTAATTAACCTTTTATAATATAAACTTATTATTTGAAATGATAAAGTAGGTAATATTAAGAAAAGATAAAATTAATATAAGTTTTATTTATAATATATGATAGATGCAGAGGAATATTATTTAGTAATTAAACCTAAATAGGATAAAAAGTATCCTGTTTAGGCTAACTCGTTTAGATTAATTAAATAGTAGTGGATTTTGAGAAGAAAAAATAATATTTTATAATTTAGTTAAAATATTATTAACTGTATTTGCCTCTTTGTTACTTAGTGTATTTTTTATTACTAAAATGAACTCTTTTAATTCTTCTTTTGTCCATCCAACATTTAAAGAAGCATTTAAATGGAATTTTAATGGACCTTTTACATTACCTAATGCTGATAATACTGATATTGTAGATAACTCTCTTTGTTTATGAGTTAAAATATCTCTTGCAAAAATATCTGTAAAAAGGTGCTCTTTTAGAAACTTGTCAATAGTAGGAAAGAAAAATGCCATTTTTACTTCTTTTAATCGCACTGTTTATTTTTACTTTAGCCCATGGTGAGCAAGATTCGGCATTTTTTATTTTGATGATGATTGTTGCAGCAGTTCTTGCAACATATAATAAAATTTTTAGAGAATCACTAAGAGAGTTTTTTTAGGGAGTTAAATTATGATACTAGAAACAATTGCAATCACTTTAGTCATAGTTGGTGCACTTTTAAGCATTGCAAAGTATCGATATGAAAATGGATACTCACAATATAGTCCCAAAGAAGACAATAAATAATTGATAGCTTAATTAAATATTAGTAATTTATGGAGAATTTTTAAATGCATTTAAAAATTTGATTGAACTTTGTAAAGAACTTGATGATAAATATGATAATAGGTGTACAGTACGTGAAGTTTCAATTTTATTGTATCTTTTAGAAAATGGAGAAACCCAAGTTGGAGAGATTGGATTTAATTTAAGAATAGGACAGCCAGT
>JASMTK010000059.1:0-78295 GCA_041694355.1 Arcobacteraceae bacterium
CTGGTGGGAAATAGATTTAAATCAAGAAAATAAAGATAAGTGGATTAGATATGCTAAGGGTGGAACATTTAATAAGTGGGCTGGAAATTTATGGTTGACAGTAAATTGGGATGATAATGGGTACAAAATTAAAAATTTTAAAGATGATAAAGGTAAGCAAAGATCAAGACCTCAAAATGAATCTATGTACTTTAATAAAGGTGTAACATACTCAGCTAGTGGTAGAGGTGGTTATGCATTTAGAATTCTTCCTGAAAACTGTATATTTGATGTTGGTGGTTCATCTCTTTTTCCAATCAAAAGTTATAAAAACAATGAATATATACTTGCACTTTTAAATTCTAAATTAGTATTTTATATTGCAAACTGTTTAAATCCTACTGCAAATATTCAAGTGGGTGATATCCAAAGAATACCATTTGTTATTCCTAATAAGAACAGTGAAAATATAGTTAGTACTTTATCTTGTAAAAACATTGAGATTACAGAATATCTATTAAAATACAATATTGAAGAATATGAATATGAACATTCAATATTTGAAAAATATATAACCAATTCAACTATGCAGCAATCTATTAGTCAGTTTATACAAGAGAAATTATATTATGAAGCGGTAGTGTTAATAAATGAGTATTTGATAGATCAAGAAATATTCAATGTTTATTCATTGTCAGAAACTGATATCAATTTAGTTTACGATGATCAGGGAAAAAGTAGTTGTGAAAATCTTTTAAGTAATGAAGCCAAGGAGTATTTTTTAAATGCTATTTATGATTTAGTAAATATTGAATCTCTAGATTATATAAAAAATTTGAAAACGATAGAGACTCTAGATTTTGATCAAAAAGCTTTAGCTAATGACTTCTCAAAATTGTTCAATGCTAACAAAACACTTGAAGATATATCATTAAATCATAACCTCCATCCAATTGAAATCTATTTTCAATTTACAAGATCAAACACAATACCAAGTAAATATAAAAAATCTAAAGGTATGGAATATCTTATTGATATAATAAGAGAAATTTTAATTGAAGATGATGATGGAATAGTCCCACTGGTTCCAAATGCAGGAGAAAAAATACTGTATGAAAGAGTGCATGAAAAGTTTATAGAAAAAGGTTTTTCCCAAGCACAGTTTAGTTCATTTGATAATGTTTTAAATATGGAAGTAAATGAATATATAAACAAAGACTTTTTTAAAGATTTAGCTGATCATACAAATTTATTTAGTTATTTACCTAAAACACCATTTATCTGGCATCTAAGTAGTGGAAATGAGAAAGGCTTTGAAGCATTTATCATCATCTACAAATGGAGTAGAGACAATCTTCTTAGACTAAGATCGGTTTATATAGAGCATAGAGAAAGAGCTTTAGAGAATAGAAGAATTGATATCCAAAATGACAACAGTGCAAAAGCTCAAAATGAAAAAGATAGCATCTCAAAACAACTCAAAGAGATAAATGAGTTCAAAACAAAAATTGATGAACTTTTAGAAGAAGGATATGATCCAAAACTAGATGATGGAGTAGGTAAAAATATTGCACCACTTCAAAAGAAAAAGATGATAAGTTATGATGTCCTCAATGCAGGACAACTAAAAAAATATCTTAATGCGGATTGGTAAAGGGAAAGTTACATATGACTTGTGAAGAACTATTAGATTTAAGAGAAAACTATCAATTTGAAGCAAAATCAGCTCAAGGTCAAAGTGGTAATGGTGAAGTGCCAAAAGATCTTTGGGAAAGTTATAGTGCTATGGCAAATACAGAAGGTGGTAAGATCCTTCTTGGTTCAAAAGAGCTAAAAGATGGTAGCTTAGAGTTCTTGGGAATAAATGATATAGATAGAGTGCAAAAAGATTTTTGGACTACTATAAACAATACTCAAAAAATAAATCAAAATATTCTAAATGAATCTGATCTTGAAGTAGTAGTGTGTGATGAAAAAACCCTAATACTTTTAAATATCCCAAGAGCTCCAAGAACTTTAAAACCTATTTATACAGGTCAAAATCCTTTAACTGGTACGTATCTAAGATATCATGATTCAGATATTAAAGCAAAAGATGAGATAATAAAACATATGCTTGCTGATGCTATCAATGAATCAAACGATACCTCTATAATTGAAGGTTTTGATATGGATGATATCGATAGTGAAAGTTTAAAAGCATATAGAAATATCTACAAATCAACAAAACTAAATCATCCTTGGATAGAACTAGATGATAAAGAGTTTCTAATACAACTTGGTGGATACAAAAAAGATAGAAAAGAAAAAACAGAGGGTCTAACACTTGCAGGGCTTTTGATGTTTGGAAAACAAAGATCTATATTAGATGGTGTACCAAACTATTTAGTAGACTATCAAGAGCAAACAGAAAATGCAGAGGATAGATGGATAGATAGAATCACTACAGATGGAACTTGGAGTGGAAATCTTTTTGAGTTTAGTCAAAAGGTATATCGGAAACTAACAGCTGATTTAAAAGTTCCTTTTAAACTTAAAGATTCATTTCAAAGAGTAGATGAAAGTAATATCCATGAAGCCGTAAGAGAAGCCCTTGTAAATACACTTATTCATGCAAATTACAATGGAAGAATAGGAATATTAGTGATTAAGCATCCTATGGGCTTTAGTTTTAGAAATCCTGGACTACTTAGAATCTCTAAAGAAGAGGCCTTTAAAGGCGGACATAGTGATTGTAGAAACAAAACTTTACAAAAAATGTTTCAACTAATTGGTATGGGAGAACAAGCAGGTTCTGGTTTTCCAAAGATGCTAAGAGCTTGGATGGAACAACACTGGCAATACCCATATATGGATGAAAATACAAGTCTTGAAACTACAACACTTTATATGCCTACAATTTCTCTTTTTCCACAAGAGATTCAAGATGATTTAGAACATTTATTTGGAACTGAATATAAATCTTTGAATAAAGATGAAAGATTAGCACTTATTTTAGCTTTTGTAGAAAAAGAAGTTACTAATGTTAGATTATCAAACATCGGTGCAATTCATCCAGCTGATACATCTAAAATTTTAAGAAAACTGGTGGATAGATCTTTACTGATATCTGATGGTATCGGAAGAGGTATGAAGTACTTTATAAATGAAGATTTTAAAAGCACCGGTGGAAAACCGGCGGAAACCGGTGGAAAAATGTTAGATCAAGAAATAGTGATAATTGACTATATTAATCAAAATGAGAGAATCACTACTGCTGAAGTTAAAGAGATACTAAATTTAAAAGATAGCAGAGCAAGAGAAATACTTAAGAACATGGTAGATTCAAATAAAATCAAAAAACTAGGAAGTGGTAGAAATACTTATTATGAGGTAAAAAATGATTGATAAATGGTTTAAAAAAGATATAGAAAAAGTTTTAAAAGAAAAAAATATTATTGTATTTATAGATGAATCAAAAGAAGGATCATTTTTATTAAACTGTTTATCAGATGATATTGTTAAATATGAAGCAAATGATGAAATTAAAGAGTTAAGAGTTAAGTATTTTATAGAAAAAGAAGATAGTGATTCTAAAAAATATATTATTTATACAAATACTCCAAAAGATAAATTAAAATTTATTAGAGAGTATTGTGAAATTGATGGAAATATTTATATTACAAATATTCAAAATTATATAAAACAAAAGATCTTTGAAAATCTAAAAGAAAATATAAATAAAACGGATTCAGAGTTATTAAGTGCTGCAAAAAATAGTATTGGAAAAGATGAAATTTATTGGAGAGGTTTGATAACTGGAACATCTGGGATTTTCGATTTAGAAAAGGAATTACTACCATTTATAAACAATCCTGAACAATATGTAAGTAAATATGACATAGATACAAAAATAGAGTTTTATAAAAAGATAAATGAATATCTAAACCAACAGTATATAGATAAACCAGCATCAACATTAGCCAATGAAATAGTAAATCATATTTTTAATGTATTGATAAAAGATGAAAATGATACTTTATCAAAAAGTGTTTATTCTTCATGGCTAGATTCTAAAGAGTATGGAAAATCGTTAATAGAATATATTAAACAATTTAAACTAAATGATACTATTAATATTTGGAATATTAGTCCATCTCATCCGTTTAAGCAAATTGATATATTATGGCTTAAAGAGATTGGAGCAGAAATAAATAATTCTACTAAATTATCAAACTATATTCCTAAAATCAATCAAAGAGTTTCTAATAAAGAAGCAAATAAGATTGGTATAACTTTTTGGAAAGATATTAAGATATTAATTGATTTTGACAGACAAGAAATAAGTAAATTAAGTTCTATAGATGATTGTATAGATTTTTATGTAGAAAAACTTTATAAAGTAGATCAATCTGTTAGAGCTTTATATACTGAGTTTATAGATGATGAATCGGTTCTTTCATTTTATCAAGAGTATTACAAAGAGTTGATGAATTTATTTTTAGATAAATGGTTTCAGTTTTTTGATCAGTATGAACAAAATCAAACTGCTAAATTAAAAGAAATCATAGAGTCAAATAATGAAAAAATAGCAGTTATAGTTGGTGATGGTGTTACATATGAAACTTCGCAAAATATTGCATCTCTAGTATCAAATGAATTTAAATGTAAAAATGACTATATACTCGTTGATACTCCATCAATTACTGAAAATAATATGAGTCAAATCTATGTATCAAATGGAACTATATTTAAAACCCTTAGTGAAAGGGAAAAATTTTTAGCTAATGAATTAAATGATAAAAACATAGGCTTTGTATATCTAGACGATGTTAATGAAGACACTCAATATGACTATTTAGTTTGTCAATATAAAGATATTGATGAACTTGGTGATAAAATGAATAATAAAGCATTAAAATATTTCAAAGAAGCAGAAAAAACTTTTGCTTCAAAAATTGAATTACTATTAAATAGTGGATATAAGAAAGTATATTTAATTACAGATCATGGTTTTGTACTAACAGGGCATCTAAAAGAACATGATAAAGTCGATGTACAATTTACTGGAGATATTAAAAAAGCTGAAAGATATATCAGAACAGTTCAAAGACAATCAAACATTAATAATCTAGTAGAAAAAGAACAAATAGATGGTGGGTATAATTATGTTTATTTTGCAAAAGGTATGAATCCATTTAAAACTGTAGGCAAATATGGATTTAGTCATGGTGGAATAGCTCCACAAGAATTGATTACACCTTATTTATGTTGGAGTAATGAAAAAACAAGTTTAAATAATCTAAATGTTAAAATTACAAATAAAAAAGAATTAACTAATATTACAGGTAATTTATATCAAGTAAAGATTGAAGCTCAAAGTTCATCAAGTGATATTTTTTCAACAGAAAGAAAAATAGTAATACTACAGTTTAATGGTGGTAAACAACTTTCAAAAAGTCAGATTATTACAATGAATAATAACAGTATAGAAAAACAAGAATTTGAATTTGATGGTTATGATAATATAGATATTCAAATATTAGATGCAATTACAAAAGAACTAATTGATAAAGTTACTGTTACTAAAAAAAATGATAGAGATTTAGGTGGATTATTATGATTGAATTGACTGAATTAGACAACAAATTATTAGAGAACTTTAGAGGATATGTTGTTAAAAAAGATTTAGTAAGACAAGTTAAAGTTGGAGCAAATGTCCCAGTTTTTGTTTTAGAATATTTAATAGCTAATTCATGTTCTACAGATGATGACCAAAAGATAAAAGAAGGTCTTACAAATGTAAAGAAGGTTTTATCAGAACACTATGTAAATCCTGAAGAAAGTGATTTAATTCATAAGAAGATTAGAGAAAATGGTAGTTATAAAATTATTGATAAAATATCTGTCTCTTTAGATACAAAAAAAGATAAGTATTGGGCTAGTTTACAAAATAGTAATATCAAAAATGCCAATATTAGTGATAATTTAGTAAATACTCATGATAAGATGATGATGGGAGGTATTTGGGCAATAATTGACGTTGAGTATGATCCAAATATTAAAATAGGACAAAATATTTTCCCATTTGTAATTCAAGAAATAAAACCTATTCAATTATCTAGTTTTGATAATAGTAAAATAATTGAAAGAAGGAAAGAATTTACAAATGAAGAATGGTTAAATATATTACTTAGAAGTTGTGGTTATGAACCTGAAGCTGAAGGTATGACTCCAAGAGTTAAGATGCTTTTACTTTCAAGATTAATTGCCATGGTAGAATCAAATTTTAACTTTATAGAATTGGGACCAAGATCTACTGGTAAGTCATTTGTTTTTAAAGAGCTTACACCTTATGCTGTTTTAATTTCAGGAGGTCAAGGAACTATTGCTAAACTTTTTGTTCATGGAAGTACTGGAAAAGTTGGATCTGTTGGACAATGGGATGCTATTTGTTTTGATGAATCAACTGATAAGATCTTTAAAGAAAAAGATGCAATACCACTTATGAAAGATTATATGGAATCTGGATCATTCTCAAGAGCAGGTGCTGGAGGAGAAATAACAGGAGTAGCTTCAATAATTTTAAATGGTAATATAAATCAACCTGTTGAAACTGTACTTCAGACATCACATTTATTTAGTCCATTATCTGATGAAGTAAATAATGATACTGCATTTTTAGATAGAATTCATTTCTATCTTCCTGGTTGGGAGATGATTAAATTTGCACCTAAACATTTTACTACTCATTTTGGATTTAGTACAGATTATTTTTCAGAAAGTTTAAAATCATTTAGAAGAGTAACTTATACAGATGCTTTAGAAGAGTTCTTTTCATTAGGTAGTCATTTAAAACAAAGAGATACTAAGCCTGTTAAGAAAACTGTATCAGGATTAATTAAACTTATGCATCCTGATGGGAATTATACTAAGGAAGATGTAAAAGAATATCTTGTTATTGCACTTGAAATGAGAAGAAGAGTAAAAGAACAATTAAAAAGAATAGGTGGTATGGAGTTTTGGGATACTAATTTTTCATATATAGATAAAGAGACTCAAGAAGAATTTTTTGTAGGTTTACCTGAAGAAAAAGGTTCTCATCTTATTGAAAATACTCCATTAAGCCCAGGAGTTTCTTATACTGCTACAAATGATGGTGATAATTTATCTTTAGTTAGAATTGAAGTTGTAACAACATCAGGGGCAGGTAAATTAAATATTTCTGGAGTTAGCAGTAATACTGTAAAAGAAAATATTAAAAATACATTCCAATATATAAAAGCAAATGAAAAAACAATACTTAATGAACAACATTCATTAAGTAATTTTGATTTGACTGTTCAAATTACAAATTTATTAGGATCGTCTGTTGGAACAGGAATTGGTAGTGCAGTTTATATGGCTATAGTTTCTTCAATTTATAAAAAGAATTTAAAACCAGGACTTGCAATTTTAGGTAATATTTCTATTGGTGGTGCAATTGAAAGAGCAAACAATTTTGCGGATAAAATTACAATGCTTTCAGAAAATGGTGCTAAAACAGTTGTAGTTCCTATGGATAACTTAAGTGAAATGTCAAATTTACCAGCAAGTGTACTTGGTGATACAGATGTGCCATTTTATCAGAATAATCAGATGTTGATGCAAAAGGGAATACTATTAGATTAATGTCAATTTGGATAAAATTAATTATTGATTCACTTATTAACTCAATAATAAGTAAAATAATTGAATAAAGAAATAAACCAACTTAATTATGTTAATATTAATTCATTTATTAAGTCTATTTAGAGTTCAAATCATCAGCTTTTAATGGTCCAAATAAGTTTGAGAAAATCACCACATTTTCATCTATGTAGTTTTGTTCTTCTTTTTTTAAATCCTCATAAGAGATTGCATCAAAAGCAACTCCTATATATCTTTGTATAGCTTTCATAGTTGGCTTATTTTTTAAACTTTCTTGATACTTTACAACTTCACTCTCTTTTTTTAGTCCAAACCATTTTGAAAGCTCTTCTAAGGATTGATTTTGTACAAACTCTTCATAGCTATTAAAAACTTTATCTCTAATATCAAACAACTCTTCAAATGCAAAGTTATCTTTACAGTAAGGCTTTTTATCTCCTCCCTCTTTTTTTGATTCTGCTGGGGCTAAAAGTATCTTCACAATTTCTCCTTTTTTATTCTTTTATTTCACCATCTACATATAGCCATTTATTATCTTCTTTTAAAAACCTACTTTTTTCTATAAAAGAGGCATCAATTCCGTTTTGAAATATAACTGCTTTAAATGTAACATATGACTCTTTTATATCATCTATAAACTCAATTATCTCTAGTCTTCTAAACTCTGTAGCTTGAGTAAAACTCTCAATAGAGTCTTTCCATGATTTAATATCATTGGTAAAATCACAATTATCTTTATGGGTAGTCTTTATGATATATTTACTATTATTGGTAGCAAAAGCACTATATCTTGACTTCATTAGTGTTAGTGCATCTTTTGGAAGTGTTCCATCATGGTACATCTTACAGCATTTCTTATACTTCTTTTGTGAACCACATGGACATAAGTTATTTATAGAAAATTTCAAAACTTTACCTTTTTTAGTTTTGAAAATTTTATCATAATAGACTTAGTTGCATCCTTAGCAACTAAGTTTTAGACTATTTTGAGGCTTTTTTAATCTCTTGAACTAATTTTGGTCCAAAACCTTTGATTTTTGTAAGTTCATCAAGTTTTTTTATTTGATGATTTTTTCTGTACTTGATTAGCAGTTCGGCTTTTTTAGCACCTATACCTTTTATCGTCATCAACTCCTGTTTGCTAGCCTTATTTATATCAATAGCTGCAAACATAAAACTTGCACTTAACATCATAGATAGAAATATTTTAAACATTTAGTTTCCTTTATAATTTTAGTCATTATATATTAATTTTATTATAAAGTAAATAGTTTTAGTATTATTTTATAAATATTTATATTATTTAAACAGATATGTAACTTCTTAGTGCATCGTGATCTACTATTTTTAGATTACCTTTATGACTTTTTAAAATATTCTCTTTTTTTAGCTTAGCTACTCTTCTTGAAAATGTTTCAGGAGTGATATTTAAAATCTGGGCAATTTTTACTTGCTTTAAATTTCCTAATACATCCTCATTCTCTATTAAAAATTTTGCTATCTTTTCAATACTATTGGAGCTAATATTATATGAGATGAAACTCTCTAAAGCTTTAATCTTCTTAGTTAATGACTTGATAAAAAACATTGATGTTTCTGGCTTTAGTAAAAACTCTTCTTTAAATCTTTCATAATCTATAAGTAGCACTTCAGAGTTTGTCTCAAAAGCACAATTTGCTGGATATGGCATCTCTTCATAATTAGCAATTTCTGCTATTAATGATTGAGCTACAAGATTATGTATAATCACCTCATTATCTTTTGAATCGTGGGTATAAAGTTTTACTATACCTTTTGATAAAAGATATAGGTATTTTGGTTTATCACCTCTATAAAAAAGAATTTCATCTTTATTAAAATACTTTTTTACACTTATTGATTTTAGTTTTTCTAAATCTTCATGTTTTAAAAAACTAAAAAGTTTTAAATCTTCATTATCTATATTAATCATTCTTTACCATTCAATCTGTTTTTTATTTAAGCTTTCTAAAATTTCATTTGCTTTTGAAAAATGTTTACAACCAAAAAAACCTCTATATGCAGACAAAGGACTTGGATGAACACCTTTTAAAATAAAATGCTTTTGTGTATCTATTAACTTCTCTTTTTTAATAGCATTTGCTCCCCATAATATAAACACAACATTCTGTTTATATTCAGAGATAAATCTTATCAAATTATCTGTAAATATTTCCCAACCCATTTTATGATGTGATTTTGCTTTTGCTTCTTGAACTGTCAAAATAGCATTTATAAGTAAAACTCCATCTTTTGCCCATGAAGTTAAGTCACCATCTTTACACTTAGATTCTCTTCCTAAATCACTATATATCTCTTTTAACATATTTTTCATAGAGGGTGGATTTTTAATATCACTTGGAGTAGAAAATGCCAGTCCTTGAGCTTGATTAACACCGTGATATGGATCTTGTCCTAAAAGTACAACTGTAGTGTCTTCAAAAGAGGTTAACTCAAAAGCATTATATATCTTATCTTTTGGAGGGAAAACTGTAGTTTTATCATAAGCTTCATTTACTTTTTTTTCTAACTCTTTAAAGTACTCTTTCTCTTTTTCTTGTTTAAAAAAATCATTCCAAGTCATCTTTTACCTTAAATACAAAATAACTAAGGCACTCCTGCCTTAGTTTAATTTTGTTTCTTATAATACAGGAGATTTAATTACCATTAATTTCTCATTGCTCATTTCATCCATTGAGTTTAAAATACCACCAAGACCAAGTCCTGAAGCTTTTGCTCCACCAAATGGCATCCAATCTACTCTAAATGCTGTATGGTCATTTACCATCACTGCTGTTCCATTTAATCTTTTAACTGCATGAAAAGCATTGTCAATATTTTTAGTAAATACTGCAGCTTGGAAAGATACCTCTAAAGCATTTGCTCTATTTATTGCTTCATCTAAATCTTTATAAGAGTAGATACAAACAACTGGACCAAATACCTCTTTTGTAGATACTAAAGCATCGTCAGATGGATTTAAAATAACAGTTGGCTCAAAACAAGAATCAGAGATTCTAGATCCACCTGTTAAGACTTTACCACCTTTTAATACAGCCTCTTCTACCCAAGACTCAACTCTATCTACCTCATTATTATTGATTAGTGGACCAACCTCTGTTTTTGGATCATGTTGATCTCCAACAACTAATTGTGAAGCTTTTTGTGATAATTTTTGTGCAACCTCATCAACTATATCTTCATGTACATATACTCTTTGTACTGATACACAAACTTGTCCAGCGTGATAAAAACCACCTTTTGTAATAGCAGGTATTAAATCCTCAATATCGGCATCTTTTTCAATAATTACAGGTGCAACACCACCGTGTTCTAATGCAACTCTTGTACCATTTGCTACTTTAGAGTTTAAACTCCATCCAACATCTCCTGAACCAATAAATGTAAGGAAATTAATCTTAGGTGAAGTTGCTAATAACTCAGCTCCTTTTCTATCACAAACAATTGCTTGAGCCCAACCTTGAGGTAATCCTGCCTCTTCTAAAATCTCAACCAATCTTATTGCACTCATTGGAGTTTGAGTTGCTGGTTTAATAATAACAGGACATCCAACTGCTAGTGCTGGTATTACTTGATGAACAGCTAAATTAAATGGGTGATTAAAAGCAGAAATGGCTGCAACTACACCAATTGGTTCTTTAAAAGTATATGCCATTCTATTGGCACTACTTGCAGTATGGCCCATTGCTACTTCTTTTCCCTCAAAAGCTCCCATATGTTCAATAGCAAGTTTAACTCCATTTATTGCTCTATTTACTTCTACTTTAGAGTCAATATAAGGTTTTCCACCCTCACTTGCACAAAGCTTTGTAAGCTCTTCAACTTGTGAGCTCATTATCTCAACTACTTTTTCTAAAATCTCTACTCTTTTAAATTTTGGTATTGCATTTTCATAGTCTAAAAAAGTAGCTTGCGCTACGTCTAGTGCCTTTTGAACTTCGTCAACTGACTTTAATGGAACCTCTCCAACCTTACTTCCATCAAATGGTGATGTTACTTCTACTGTACTCATTATTTTCTCCTTTATACTAGACATTTTTTCTTAGCTAATAATTCATTTAAAATTTTATGATTTAGTGAGTAATCAACAGCTAAATCAATCAAATGAACACCTTTTGAGTTTAAACTCTCATCTAAAGTCTTCTCAAACTCCTCACAAGAAGTTGGTCTATGACCTATTGCACCATATGAATTTGCGTATTGAACAAAATCTGGATTATCTAAATCAAGTCCGTAACTATCAAATCCCATACCTGTTTGTTTCCATTTTATCATACCATAGGCATTATCATTTAGAATAATTACAACTAAATCAAGCTTTAACCTAACAGCTGTTTCCAACTCTTGTGAATTCATCATAAACCCACCATCACCACAAACAGTAACCACTTTTTTATTTGGATTTACTATTTTTGCAGCTATTGCTGATGGAAGTCCTGCACCCATAGTTGCAAGTGCATTATCTAAAAGTAAAGTGTTTGGGAAAGAACATCTATAGTTTCTTGCAAACCATATTTTATAAATACCATTATCTAAAGTTACAATATCCTCTTGATCTAAAGCTTGTCTAATAGTTCTAACTGCTTTTTGTGGCAAAATTGGGAATCTTGTATCACCAAAGTATTTACTAAGATGAGTTCTAACCTCTTTAACCATCTTTTTAAAGTATTCAAAGTCCCAATGCTCTTGTGGTGATATTGCTCTTCTTAAATTATTTATATTTGAAGCAATCTCACCTAAGACATCAAGTTGTGGGAAATATGTATCATCAACTTCTGATGGGAAGAAGTTTATATGAATGACTTTTTTTGCTCCCTCTTCATTTTCCATAAAAAATGGAGGTTTTTCTATTACGTCGTGTCCTACATTTATGATTAAGTCTGCCCTATCAATTGCGCAATGTATAAAATCATCTTGTGAAAGTGCAGCTGTACTTAAGCATAGTTTGTGGTTTTCATCAATTACACCTTTTCCCATTTGAGTTGAGAAAAAAGGAATCCCTGTCTCATTTACAAAGTTTGTAAGTTCTGTTGAGATTTTACTTTTATTTGCTCCTGCGCCTATTAAAAGAAGTGGTCTTTTTGCCTTTTCTATCATCCTAACAGCTTCTAAGATAGTCTCTTCATCTGCCCTTGGATACTTATAATCTCTAACAGGATATATATTCTCTTCAACCTCTTCAGCTGCAATATCTTCTGGAAGCTCAATATGAACAGCTCCTGGTCTTTGTGTAGTTGCTAACTTAAATGCATCTCTAACAACTGATGGAATATTATTTCCATTTACAATCTGTTTTGCATATTTTGTCATAGGTTTCATCATATTAACAATATCAACTATTTGAAATCTACCCTGTTTTGATTTTTTGATAGGTTTTTGCCCTGTAATCATAAGCATTGGCATTGCACCAAGTTGTGCATAAGCTGCACTTGTAGCAAAGTTAGTAGCTCCTGGCCCTAAAGTTGATAAACATACACCAACCTTACCTGTAAGCCGTCCATAGGTTGCAGCCATAAATCCTGCTGCTTGTTCATGTCTTGTTAGAATAAGTTTTATCTTTGAATTCCTAAGAGCCTCTAATAAATCAAGATTCTCTTCCCCTGGAATTCCAAAAACATATTCAACACCTTCATTCTCTAAAGCCTTAACGAATAAATCTGATGCTTTCATTTTGTTTTACCTTATTTTATATTATTGATAATCATATTCAATATCTATTAAAATCTATCTTAATACTTGCCTTTAAATTCCTCTAAATGTAAAACTGTCTATGTTCGTATAAATTATATCAATTTTTTTAACATTGTTTATATAAAATTAAACAACATTTATATAGTATCAATCAAAATTTAATTAAAGGTTAAAATTGAAAGGAATTATATTTGATTTAGATGGTACATTAATCGATTCACTTGAAGATATTGGTGTATGTATGAATAAAGTATTAGAAACAAATGGATTAAGAACTTATCAGATACCTAAATATAAAGATTTTGTAGGTGGTGGTGTAGAGTTTTTAGTAAACAATGTACTAACTACAAAAGAAGAATTACTTTTAAAAGATAAGATAACAAAAGAGTTTAAAGATGTTTATGAGCAGCAGCTTCACACAAAAACCAAAGCTTATGATGGAGTTTATGAGTTATTAGAGAAACTACAAGAAAATGATTTCAAGATAGCTATTTTATCTAACAAACCACATGAATTTACCCTTGAATATGCAAAATTGCTATTTAGTAACTTTAAGATTGAAGAGATTCATGGACAAAAAGAGCATATACCTAAAAAGCCTGATCCACAAAGTGCAATTAGTATTGCTAAAAAATTTGGTATTGCTAGTGAAGAGTTATATTTTGTAGGTGATACAAAAGTGGATATGCAAACTGCAAAAAATGCAAAAATGAAAGCTATTGGTGTACTTTGGGGGTTTAGAACAAAAGAAGAACTTGAAGAGAATGGAGCTGATTTTTTAGTTTCTCACCCTTTAGAAATTTTAGATATTGTAAATAAATAGATATTTAACTCCTTTAAAAGGTTGTATATGCAACTATTGCATCTTTACAACTAAAAGGGGTTTCAAATGAAATATCAACTTCACGACTCTATAGGCTTTAGAGTTAATCAAACTGCAAACATAGTAAATAATCAATTTTCAAAAGTTTTAAAAAAGTATAACATCGCACCTGAACAAAGAGCAACGTTAGAAATAATTAAATATGAAGAAAATGTCAATCAAACAAAAATTGCTGAAATTTTAGGAAAAGATAAAACTACTGTAAGTCGTGGATTAAAAACCTTAGAAAACAAAAACCTTATTTATAAAAAACAGGTTGATAAAAGAACAAATATTATCAAACTTACAAAATTAGCTGAAGAGATTCTTGAGAATAGTTGTAAAGAGGTTCAAAGCTTTAGGGATAATCTAATCTCATCTTTAAATAAAGAAGAGATAGATTCACTTCATCAATTACTAAATAAAATTACAAACAATATAGAGAAGAGAGTATGAAAAAAACAAATAACCATATATTTTTAATCATTTTACTGTCCATTTTATCATCTGTTGCTCCAATGGGAGTTGATACATATTTACCATCTATTCCACAAATTGCTGATGATTTTAGTGTATCTATTGAAAAAATAGAGTTATCATTAACAATTTTTTTAATAGGTTTCACTATAGGTCAAATCTTTGGTGGGCCAATCTCAGATAGATTTGGTAGAAGAAAAAGTTCAATCTTTGGGCTTTTAGGTTTTGCTGTTTTTAGTTTTGTGATAATCTTCGCATCAACTGTTTATGAGCTTTGGGCTTATAGGTTTTTAGAAGCATTCTTTGGAGGAATTGTATTTGTAAATGCAGCTGCATCTATTAGAGATAGATTCCATGGAAAAGAGGCTGCAAAGGTATTTTCCTTAATGGGAGTTGTAAGAAGTACTGCTCCTTTAGTTGCTCCATTTATAGGTGCTTTTATAATTCATTTCTTCCCTTGGCAAGGGGTATTTATCTTTTTAACGCTTTACGCACTTATTGTTGCATTTTTTGTATATAAAAAGCTTGACGAGAGTTTTACATATAGAAAACAAAGTGTATTTAACTCTTTTAAGATTGTACTTTCAAACCTTGAGGCTGTAAAGATTATGCTCGTTTTAGGGCTTGGATTTGGTGGATTTTTCTTGCTAATTTCAAAAAGTTCATTTATCTATATTGAGTATTTTGATATTTCAACTGATTATTTTCCATTTTTCTTTGGTGTTAACTTCTTAGCTATTATGGCACTTACAAGACTTAATATCAAGCTTGTAAAGCACTTTCAAACTATAAATATAGTTAAGTTTGCACTTTTAATGCAAATAACAGCTGGAGTTTTATTTATGATAAACCATGAACATATATCTTTATTAACTATTGTGATACTAATAGCCCTTTATATGGGTTCAATGGCGTTTATTTTTGGTAATTGTATGGCTTTAGCAATTGAACATTTTCCAAAAAATGCAGGGGTTGCATCTAGTGTAATTGGAGTTTTACAGTTTGGATTAGGTGCTTTTATCTCTTCTGTTGCTTTAAACTACCACGGAGGAACATTTCTACCTATTGCTGTTAGTATAACTTTTGTATCAAGTTTAGCAATGCTTATTATATTTAGAAGTAAATAGATGTATAGTTTTATACATCTATTTCAAAAAAACTCTCTTCTGTTTTTTGGTATTTTGCCACAGAACAAGAGATTCTTTTAGCATTATCATAATCTTTAAATTCATCTAAGAAAAGTTTTTGTAGTTTTTTTACATCAACTGTTCTAAAGATAAAATATCCTAAAACATCTGCACTTCTTGAACCTGGCTTTTCAATACCAAAACTATCAAACTTCCAATGAACACCTTTAGAGAAAAAGAATACTTCTTTAATTCTTCTTTTTAAATCTGCTCTTACATTGTCATTAAACTCTTTTAAATGCACATAAAAGGCAACATTTGTATTAAATTCATCTTGAATTAATTTTTCTTGATCTTTCGTAACTGGTTCGTGTGTTACTTCTATACCCATCTATAAACCTTTTTAAATTTTCCTAACTATTTTCCATATTATAGTAAATAAACATAAGAATAAGGATAAGAAAGGGGTTTAGTTTGAAAATTAAGGGAAAAATTTACTACTTTTTTATTATTTACTAATTTAGAAAATTATATTATTAGATAAAGTTTTTCATTTAGGGTAAAATATGACTAAAAAAATTGATTATGATAAACTAATTTGGCGAAATGAATACAACATAGGCAATATGAAGATAGACAATGAACACCAAAAGCTTTTTTCACTTGCAAGAATGGTATTTAAACAAAAAGATACAAAAGATGATGAATTAAAAAAAGTTGTTTTAGAACTTTTTAAATATGTGAAAGTTCACTTTGCACATGAAGAGAGCTTTATGAAAGAGATAAAATATCCAAGTTTAAAAGAGCACAAACAAATTCATCAAGATTTACTTATAAAATTAAAAGAGGTAGTTACAAACTTTAATGATTTAGAGGTAATAGATATAAAACAAAGCCTTTTTGATTTTTTAGAGAAATATTTTATAAAACATATAATAGTTGAGGATAAAAAACTAAATTTATGGCAAACAGATTTAAGTGAACTTAGGAAAAGCTTTGGTTGGAAAGATTTATATACTGTTGGAAATAAGATAATAGATGAAGAGCATAAACAGCTTTTTGATATTGCAAAAGAGGCTTTTTTAGAGGTTGAAGATAAAAACAGAAAAGATAAGATAAAAACAATTTTAACTGATTTATATGATTATATGTCTACTCACTTTAAGCACGAAGAGGAGTATATGAGATCTATAGATTATCCTTTATATAAAGAACATTTAAATCTTCATAGGGAAATAATCTCTACTTTAAATGATTTTGTTAAAAAACTTCCAAACTTTAATACAGAGCTTTTTGAAAAAGAGCTAGCAAGGCTTATAGATATTGTTTTAGTTCAACATATTATACAAGAGGATAGAAAAATTACTAATTACCAAAGTAAAGATAAGTAATAGTTATATTTAACATATAAGTTTTATATATGATTTTAATAGACTTTTAAAGCTAAAAACCCTATATTAAATAAATATTTTATTTAGGGGAGAAAAAAATGAAATTAACAAAAATAATCTTACTACTTGCACTTGGTATTAGTAGTGCATTTTCAAGTGAATTTAAAAGCTACAAGCAAATTGCTACTGAACTTATACAGGAAAACAAAGCAGCTGGTAATTATGCAACTATTGAAGATGTAAAAAAAGCTTTAAAAGCAAAAGATTGGTTAGTTGCAGATGTAAGAACAAAAGAGGAGTGGGCTGCTGCTCATATTAAAGGTGCAGTAAGAGTTGGTAGACAAGCTCCTGAGAAAGCACTTGAGTTATTTGTATATGACTTAGATGATAACTTTATCAAACAAAATTTGATAGTAGTTTGTAATAGTGCAAAAAGAGCATCTATTGAAGCACAGACATTTAAACAAATGGGGTTTAAAAATGTAAAGATTTTTGATCTATACTCTTGGATTGATGAGTGTAATCCAGTGGTTACTAACTACTCAGTTAAAAAAGATAAAGAGGGTACTGGGCTTAAGTTTGGTGCATTTTATGCCGAACATTGTAGAAAATAAGGGGAAGTTCTTCTTCACCTTATTGGTTAAAAACCTCAGTTTTAACCCTATTTGCTAAATCTATATAATCAATCTTTGGCATTTGCTCTTCTTTGTCAAGCCAAAACTTAACGTACTTTTTACCATTGTACATTTTTGACTGTTTCATAATATCAAATACTCTGTAGTTTTTGTCATTACCAACAAAGGCCTGATATGCAAAGTTTCCATAGTTTGAAGCTGGATTATAATCAACTAAGTAGCTTTCAAAAAATGCAGCACAATATCGCCAATCTAATCCTAAGTTTTTTACAAAATAACTTGCTACAAGTTGTCTATTTCTGTTTGAAAGCCAGCCTGTAGTTTTAAGCTCTTTTATACTTGCATCTATCAAATCAACTTTTGTGTTTCCCATAAAAAAGTTTTCTAAAAGTTTTTCATCATCTCTAAAATCATAGTATTGCTGTTTTAGTCCTGTTTTTAAAAAAAGCCTGTTTTTTGAATAGCGCATAACTAAATGAAAAAAATCACGCCATAAAAGCTCAAAATAGAGCCAGTATGAAGAATCACTTTCATAAGTTTTCTCTTCTTGTAGTTTTAGTCTGTGGTAAATTGTTCTAGGAGAGATTGTTCCAAAAGATAAGTATGGTGAAAACTTTGAAGAGTTATTAAATCCTAACATTTCATTTCTTGTAGTTTTATACTCATGGATAAAATCCATATACTCTTCTAGCCTATTTTTAGCTTCGTCTTCACCACCTTTGAAAAAAATCGCATCTTTTAACTTAGTAATAATTGGAATTTTAAAATTTATACTATCAAAATTGATAGTATCAACTTTTCGTGGAAAGCCTAAAGGTTTTGGCACTTCTTGTTTTTGGGCTTTCTTCCTAAAATGACTAAAGCTTTTTGTGTAATCAAACACAAAAGGTTCTATCATTGTTTGTGTAAAGTAACTTTTGTAGTCATAAGTTTTTAAAAGCTGCTCAAACTTATGCTCATATACTCCAACCTCTTCATTGAAATAGAGTTTTATTTCATATCTTTTATGAAGTTTTACTAACGAAGCTTTTATGTTGTTTGTATAGCATAGGTTTACACCAAACTTTTTGAGATTTTTTTCTAAATTTAGTAATGACTCTTTTAAAAAAGCCTCTTTAAAAATTTCATATCTTTTAAATCCCAAATAGCTCTGGTTTGATAACATGTCTTCAAAGCTATACAAACCTAAAACCACATCATTCTCTTTACAAGCATAGTATAAACTTGCATTATCTTCAACTCTAAGGTTGTTTCTAAAAATTACAATAGCTACTTTCATAGAAACATTATAAAACAAAATCTATACGATTGATAGATAAAAAATGTCTTTTAAAAGATTTATTTATGATGCCTTCTCTTTATCAAGATAGTTTCTACACTCGATACAATATCTTGCATGGGGCTTTACTCTAAGTCTTTTCATAGTGATATTGCTATCACACATCTCACATAAACCAGTGAAAGTATTACTTTTGATTTTCAATAAAGAGTAATTAATCATACCTAACTCTTTTAGTTGTTGATTTTTTATATGTACATCTGTACTGTAATCCCTACTAGCAGCTGCAAAATCAGCTTCATCATTTAAATCCATACTACTTAATGACTCATGTTCATTTGAAATAGTGTTAAGAGTAGTTTCTATCTTAGCTTTGTTTTCTAATAAAAGATTTTCTATCTCTGTTATTTGTTTTTTATTTAAAGCTTTGTTTGGCATATTTGCTTCCTGTAGTTTCTTTGAATTTTATATTATTGCAACTTAGTTGCATATTAAAAATGATTATAAGATTTTCATTTTTGGGATTATAGTGGAATTTTATAACTATTTGATTTCAATTTTGTATATTTTTTATATAATAGAAGAATAGCAGTAATTTTAACATACCAAGTGGTATGTTAAAATATCTTTTTTACTAGCTCTTGGTAAGCATCATCTATTTTTGTACTTACCTCTTTAACTGATTCATTACCGTCAAGTTTACTTGATAAAAGAATATTCAAACTATCCTCAATAGAGTCTTCATCTGCAATAACCTCAATACCTGAAACCTTTGAGAACTCTTTGGAGATTAGTTCGTTGAAATCCTCAATAGATATTACTTCATCTTTATCTAATATTTCAATAGCCTTTGAAATAAATGTTTTATCACCCTCTTTAAAAAGATTTAATGAGTAGCTATCTGTATCACAATAAACCTCAATGTTATCACATATATCACAATTTTTTAGATTGTAAAAATCATTTAAATGCTCTTTTTCTATACTTACAACCTCAACAATATCTTCCCCTAAAAAAGATTTTTCACTTATTACCGTGTTGTTTAAATATATATCTTTATCAATAACCTTAAGACTCATAATGAACCCTCCTACAATTTTTAAGATATATTAATTGTAACTAATGAGTGTCACCGTTTGCGTCACATTTTGTCATTTATTGAAAAAATTCTATATTTTTTATAGATAATATATGTAATATATATCTTATAGTTGTCTTATAAATGATTTTGTTATAAGATTATCAGAAATGATATTTTATTTTTATACTAATATATCTGTTTTTTAGTATAATATATTTATTGATTAAATTGAAAGGATAAAGGATGAATACTCAAGTTTTAGAAAAACTAAAACAACTAAAACCAAAACTTCAAGATGAAGGCTTTGAGTTAATTGGTGTTTTTGGTTCTTTTGCTAGAAATGAAGAAAAACTTGATAGTGATATAGACATACTTTATCAAATAAAAGATACAAGTGAATATCTAAAAAAATATTCAGGATGGGATAGTATCCTTCATATAGTAGAAACAAAAGAACTTTTAAAAAAAGAGCTAAATAGAGATGTAGATTTTGTAGATAAATCTAGTTTAAATAACATTGCTAATAGATACATACAAAAGGACTTAGTATATGTCTAAAGCAAGAATTGAAACTATTTTAAAATATATAGATGACATTGAATATATTGTTTCAAATTATAATGGAGTTGTAAATACCTTAGAAGATAGAATAGGGAAACACTCTTTACTTATGTGTCTTATGCAAATAGGTGAAAATCTAAATAAGCTAGACTCTCCAAATGAAAATCTAAAAGATGCTGTAAAAGGAGCTTATGCAGTAAGAAACTTTATAGCTCATGATTATGAGGGAATAAATCTAGCACTAATAGAAAATATAGTTAGAAACCTTCTTCAACCTTTAAAAGAAGAACTGCTTAAAGAGTTGTAAATATATCTTTAAAAGTTAGTTAAGGAATCTTTTATAGTATTATTATATAATTAAATAATAAAGTCAATGGCTGTTAAATAGTTTTTTTAATGTTTTGTGATCCACTTAACTCAAATCTATTAGTTTATTAGACTCATAAAAGAAACTCTTCATCTTCAAACAACTCACCTGTTATTTAAAGATAAATATTTTCTTTTAAGCATTGGCTTTATTAGGACAAAATTATGATACTTAATATACTTGCTTCAAATAAAAAAATTTCTATTCCTAATAACTTAAGACTATTAATTTTTGGTGGTGCATTAAATAGTAATTGTTTTAGAGATAAATTCTTGCAACAATTAAAAAAGAGGAATAACTATTTAAGTGTTATACCTGATAAAATTAACTACTTTGATATTTCTTCCCAAAAATATGATTTAATAGAAAAAGAAACTAGACTTTTTGAAAATTCTGACATCTTAATTATCATTCCTGAATCTCCAGGTTCATTTGCTGAGATTGGTATGGTTGCTTCTATGATTAATAATCATAAAAATAATGCTGAAAAAGAAAAACATGCAAAAAAAATATTAATTCTTTTAGATAAAAAATATAAATATGATGAATCATTTATTAAAAATGGACCTGTTAAAATTATTAAAACCTATGGAGGTAAAAGCTTTAATATTGATTATGAATCAAATGATTTTTCTTATATCTTTAAAAATATTTTAGTTAATAATAAAACTTCAAATAAAGTATCATTAAGCGATACTGTACAAGATACAAAAGAACTTTTTTATATAAACTGTATAAAAATATTAATTTATATCTATTATCATAAAAGATTATGCTTTATGAATAAAGAATATAATGTAAACTTCATATCTGATTTAAAAAAAATTCATAAATCTATATCATTTGACAATATAGAATATTTAGAGTCAACAGACTTAATAAAAAAAACTATTAATAATGCTATATTAACTATTGAAGTCAACCATAAACATTCATTTATAAAATCCTTAATAGACGAAAATCTATTATTTCTAAAAAACAATAATATTATATATAATTTTTTAAGAGAAAGTGGTTATTAATTATGTTTAAAGATTTTCTAATTGATTCAGGTTATCCAGAAAAAATGCTTGAGACTGTTTTAAAAAACAAATCTGATTACATTTACAGGTTCAGATTTAAAGGAAAATGGCAATATGCACCTAGATGGGAATTAAAAATTCTTCAAAAAATTCTAAAAGAGTACTTGCAAAAAGAATATTTAAATGATTATTTTTCAGATAATGCAACTGCCTATATTAAAAATAAAAATATATCTTATAATTTAGAAAGACACCAAGGAAATAATTACTTTTTTACTTCTGATTTTAAAAATTTTTTCCCTTCAATTTGTAAAACTGAATGTATTAATGTTATAAAGAACAATTTCCCACAAGAAAATATAACACTAATTTCCAATATTTTATTTTATAAAAATCAACTTCAATTTGGATTTCCAACTTCTCCTATAGTATCAAATATTTTTATGAAAGAATTTGATATAAAGTTATATAGTAAGTTAAAAGAACAATTCAAAAACATAAATATTCAATACACTAGATACTCAGATGATATTACTATTTCTGCCAAGTATACTATGGATAAACAATTAATAAAAAAAACCATAAATGATTTAGTTACTAGTGAATATCCCTTTTTAAAAATTAATAAGCAAAAAACAAGATATTTTGAAAAGTACTCAAAAAGACCTTATATAACAGGTCTAATACCTTTAAAAGATAGAACATCAGTTGGAAAGAAAAAGCTTAATAAATTAAGGCTTAATATATATCTATTAATTAATAATATAGAGGTTAAAAATAAAAACTATTTTAAAAAAAGCATACAGTTAAAGTCATATTTATCTTATCTTTACCTAGTTGATTTACACAACTATCTAAGGTTAAAAGATTATTTTAAAATAAAATATGAAAATGAAAAAATAAATGAAATCTTTCCTAAATAGTAAATTTTGTTAAAGTTCAAGGCCAGAGGAGAAATTGGAATGGGAGCATACTGTAGTATGTGACTATTTCAATTTCGACGATAACGCCGAAATTTAGCAAAAGTTACTATTTTCTACCCAGTGATTTTCCGGCTAGGTATCCACTCGCCCACGCAAAATGCAGATTAAACCCTCCCCTATTTCCTACTATATCTAGTACCTCTCCTGCGAAGTATAGGTTTTTGCATTTTTTACTTTCGTATGTTTTTGGGTCTACCTCATCGGTTCTCACCCCTCCTCCACTTGCTTCTGCATGTTTGAAGCCTTGGGTATCTGTGATTTTAAATCGCCAGTTTATTAGGTTATTTACTATTGCTCTTATCTGTTTTGCATTTACATCTTTTGCTTTTGCTTCTTTATCTATTTTTGCATTTTCTAAAACTATTGGAGCTAGTTTATTTGGGATTACTCCTATTAATAAGTTGTTTGCCAACTCATCTGGCAGGGATTTAAAAAGATTCTCAATTGCTGATAATAGTTCATTTCTATTATAATTTGGGAAAAGATTTATTGCAATAGATACGTTTTGATATAAATATAAAGGATATACTGCATATTGTGAGATGTCAAGTATAGCAAAACCTGATACTCCGTATTTTGTAAAAAGTACATCTCCTATTATAGAAGCTTCTTTGTTCCCATCTATATAAAGTGTAACTTCTGATTCTTTTTTTACACCTTGAAGTCTGCTTTTTTGCTCATAGTCTGTATGCAGTCCTACAAGTGAAGGATATGTTAGATTTGAAGAGTGTCCAAACTTTGAAGCAAAATCCATTCCCATTTCAGTTGCATTTAGTTGTGGAGCTGCTGCAAGACCACAACTGATAACTACTTTATCATAATCTTTATAGCTTTTATCTTCTGTTTTTAGTTCAAACTTATCATTTTGTTTTTCTATATCTTCTACTTTAGTGCCTAATATAAGATTTATATCAAGTAAATTACAAGTACTTTCAAGTAATTTTACTACTGATTTTGCTTCATTTGATAAAGGATAGACTTTACAAGTCTCTTTTATATCAAGTAAAAGTCCTATGCTTTTACAAAACTTTTCAAAATCCTTGAAAGTGAACTGTTTAAGTGCATCTTTTACAAAAGCAGGGTTCTCACCTATATAGTTTTGATAAGTTATATTTGAATTTGAAATATTACATCTTCCATTTCCAGAAGCTAGTATCTTTTTGCCTATACCTTTGTTTATATCAAATATATCTACTTGTATATTTTTATCTAATCTTTTTGCAGTTATTCCTGCCATAAGTCCAGCAGTGCCTGCTCCAATAATAGCTATTTTCAAAATCAATCCTATATTTTTCTTTTTGGCATTATACTTAATATCTTATGATATGTAGTTTTAGTATAAATAAAACCTACTAAATCAATTGGATTTATTCCTTACTAACTTAATCAACTTTTACTGTTTTTCTATTTTTTAAAATTTATTTTAGTTTTCTTATGTTTTTTACTCAAGATTAAATTGAACTTTATATAATATAGTACAAATACCATATTATGGTAGCTATAAAGGGTTAAGATACAGGTTTTTTGGTGTTTATAAATGATACTTTAGTTAATCATACACCAATTTTATAAAGAATATTAAGTTAATTATGATTAAATCACTTGACATTAACAAAAAAATATTCTATAATTTCGACATAACAAAAAAAGGATATCAAATGCATAACGATACGATTGCAGTACACGGAGGATATAACAACAAAGAGGGATGGGGTACAATGTCAGTTCCTATTGCTCAAACAACAGCTTATGCCTTTAGAGATACAGAGCATGCTGCAAATCTTTTTGCACTAAAAGAGTTAGGTTCAATCTACACTAGATTAACAAATCCTACAACTGATGTTTTAGAGCAAAGACTTGCGCAACTTGAGGGTGGAGCTGCTGCTATTTGTGTTGCAAGTGGTCAATCTGCTATTTTTTATGCTATTGCAAATGTTGCCCAAGCTGGTGATAATATTCTTATCTCAGATAAGTTATATGGAGGAGCGGTAACACTTCTAACTCATACTATTAAAAGGTTTGGGATAGAAGCTAGAGTGTTTAAAAGTGCTGATGCTTCAAACTTAGAAGAACAAATTGATGATAATACAAAAGCTATTTTCTTTGAAGCATTATCAAACCCACAAATTGCAATAGCAGATGTGGATAAGATAGTAGAAATAGGTAAAAGAAATGGAGTTTTAACTATTTGTGATAACACTGTGGCAAGTCCTGCACTGTTTAATCCTATCAAATGGGGAGTTGATATTGTAGTTCATTCAACTTCAAAATTCATAAATGGTCAAGGTACCGCTGTTGGTGGTGCTGTTATAGAAAGAGATGGTTTAGCACAGTTTTTTAAAGACAATCCAAACAGATATTCACACTTTGTTGAACCAGATGAGTCATACCATGGATTAGTATATGTTGATGTTCCACTTCCAAATTTTTGTTTAAGAATTAGATTAAATCTTTTAAGAGATATTGGTGCAGCACAATCACCTCATAACTCTTGGTTACTTTTACAAACAATAGAGACTTTAGATATAAGAATGGAGAAACACTCTAAAAACTCTTTAGAGGTTGCTAAGTTCTTAGAGTCTCATCCAAAAGTTAAATCTGTAAACTATCCAGGGTTAGAGTCAAATCAATACTATGATAAAGCTCAAAAATATTTCAAAGATGGTAAAGCATCTGGGTTAATATCGTTTGAGGCTGAGTCTTATGAAGATGCTAAAAAGATTATTGATAGTACTAAACTATTTAGTGTTGTTGTAAATATTGGTGACTCAAAATCATTGATTGTACAACCAGCATCTACGACTCACTCGCAATTAAATGCACAAGAGTTAGAAAAAGCTGGTGTAAATCCAACAACAGTTAGATTATCAATAGGATTAGAAAACCCTGCTGATTTAATTGAAGATTTAGAGCAAGCTTTAAGCTAAGAGAGGAAAATAAATAATGCCATTGATTTCCACAAAAGGTGTATATGGTTTAACTGCCATGTATGAACTAAGTAAGCATGATGGTGATTCTCCAATGCAAATAAAAGAGATTTCATCAAATGCTAATATTCCTCAAAACTACTTAGAGCAACTTCTAAGTAAGTTAAGAAAAGCCCATTTAGTAAAAAGTATAAGAGGTGCTAAGGGTGGATATACCTTAGCTTTAGAACCTAAAGATATTAAGATAGTGGATATTTTAATAGCTTTAGAAGGTGATTTAAAAGTTGTTGATGTGAAAGCCAAGAATCCAATTTTAAATATATTTTTTGATGATTCTAGGCAAAACATGAAAAAAATTTTTGATGTGACTTTAGATGAACTAGATGAATATCAAGACAAATACAATGAATATTTACATTACAGTATATAAAGGAATATAAGATGAACTATGCAGAAAATTTAACACAATTAATTGGAAATACTCCACTAGTAAAACTACAAGGTTCTAGCCAAAAAAGCGGTGCAACAGTATTAGGAAAGTGTGAGTTTATGAATCCTTCTCACTCAGTTAAAGATAGAATTGGTACAAATATGATTAATACAGCTTTAGAGCAAGGTTTAATCAATGAAAACACAACTGTAATTGAGCCAACAAGTGGTAATACTGGTATTGCTTTAGCTTCAGTTTGTGCAGCTTTAGGAATCAAACTAATTCTTACAATGCCTTCATCAATGAGTATTGAAAGAAGAAGACTTTTAAAAGCTTTAGGTGCTGATTTAGTATTAACACCACCAGAAAAAGGTATGAAAGGTGCTATTGAAAAAGCAAATGAAATCAAAGAGCAAACTGAAGATTCGTTTATTCCTCAACAATTTGCAAATACAGCAAACCCTGAGATTCACAGAAAAACAACTGCTCAAGAGATTTTAAAAGATACAGATGGGAAAGTTGATATTGTAGTTGCTGGTATTGGTACTGGTGGAACAATTACAGGTGTTGGTGAAGTATTAAAGCAACATAACCCTGATATTAAAATTGTTGCAGTTGAGCCAGAGGCTAGTCCAATTTTAAGTGGTGGTAAGCCAGGACCACACAAGATTCAAGGTATTGGAGCAGGTTTTGTTCCTGATGTATTAAATACAGATATTTATGATGAGATTATTAAAGTTGAAAATGAAGTTGCAATTGAAACTTCAAGAAACTTAGCACAAAGTGAGGGTTTACTAATTGGTATTTCAGCAGGTGCAAATGCTTATGCTGCTGATTTAGTTGCAAACAGAGAAGAGAACAAGGGTAAAACAATAGTTACAATTTTATGTGATACAGGTGAAAGATACTTAAGTTCAGGACTATATAACTATGATGAGGAGTAATCCTCATCATAAAGCCAAAGGGCTAAACAGTAATGAATGAAAAACCATATAGATCCATAGTAAAAACCATTTCTTGGCGAACTTTAGGTACTCTTGACACAATTATAATCTCATATTTCATAACAGGCAACTTAACAATGGCAGCTTCAATAGGTTCTATTGAATTAGTAACAAAAATGATTTTATACTACTTCCACGAAAGAGCTTGGAATAAAATATCTCTTGGAAGAGTTAAGCAAACAGAAAATGATTATCAAATTTAAAAGAAGTGTTGTTATATGAATAAAAAAGAATTAGTAGAAGAATTAAACGAAAAATTACAAAATAGTACAACAAAAGAGCTTGTTGAATATTTTTTAAATAACTTTGATAAAGAAAAAGTTGCATTAAGCTCAAGCTTAGCTGCTGAAGATCAAGCTTTGTCAGATATAATATTAAAGTGCAATAAAGATGCAAATATCTTCACTTTAGATACAGGTAGACTTCATCCTGAAACATATGATGTAATGGATGCTACAAACCTAAAGTATGGTATCAAAATAAATGTATATTTTCCTGATGCTTCAAAGGTTGAAGAGTTATACCAAACTCAAGGTATAAATGGTCACTATGAAAGTATCGACAAAAGAAAACACTGCTGTAACATCAGGAAAATAGAACCTTTAAAAAGAGCTCTAAAAGGCCTTGATATTTGGTTTACAGGTCTAAGAGCCTCTCAGAGTGTAACTAGAACTAATATGCCAAGAATCCAATGGGATGAAAACTTTGAGGTTATTAAAGTAAACCCTTTAATTGATTGGACATACGATGATGTATGGAACTACATCAAAGAGAATAAAGTTCCATACAACAAGTTACATGACCAAGGCTTTCCAAGTATTGGATGTGCACCTTGTACAAAAGCAGTAAAAGAAGGTGAAAACATCAGAGCCGGAAGATGGTGGTGGGAAAACCCTGAACACAAAGAGTGTGGTTTACACAAGAAATAAAGGAAGAAAATGGAAATAAGTAAAGAGAGATTAACACATTTAAAACAGCTTGAAGCTGAGTCTATGCATATTATGAAAGAAGTTGTAGCAGAGTTTAGTAACCCAGGTATGCTTTATAGTGTAGGGAAAGACTCTTCTGTAATGCTACACCTTTTACAAAAAGCATTCTATCCAGCCCCTCCTCCATTGCCTTTAATGCATGTGGATACTAAATGGAAATTTAAAGAGATGATTGAATTTAGAGACAGACGTGCAAAAGAAGTGGGAATGGAGTTAATTGTATACTCAAATCCTAAAGGAATTGAAATGAACATCTCTCCTTTTGAACACGGAAGTGCATTGCATACAGATATTATGAAAACTGAGGGTTTAAAAAACGCTTTAAATATCCAAAAGTTTGATGCTGTATTTGGTGGTGCTAGAAGAGATGAAGAGAAAAGTAGAGCTAAAGAGAGAATTTACTCTTTTAGGGATAAAAACCACAGATGGGATCCAAAGAACCAAAGACCAGAGCTATGGAATATTTACAATGGAAGACATGTACAAGGTGAGTCTATTAGAGTATTCCCACTTTCAAACTGGACAGAACTTGATATTTGGCAATATATCTATTTAGAGAATATTGATATTCCTGATTTATACTTCTCAAAAGAAAGAGAAGTTGTAGAGTATATGGGTACAAAGATTATGGTAGATGATGAAAGAATGCCAGAAGAGTTAAGAAAAACAGCTAAAAAAGAGAAAGTTAGATTTAGAACATTAGGTTGTTATCCACTTACAGGTGCAGTTGAAAGTGAGGCTACAACACTACCTGAGATTATTCAAGAGATGTTAACTTGTACTACATCTGAGAGACAAGGTAGACTAATAGATAGTGATGGTGACGCATCAATGGAGAAAAAGAAACAAGAAGGGTATTTTTAAGATGGCACATCAATCAGATTTAATTTCAAAAAATATTGAGCAGTATTTAAAAGAGCATGAGAACAAAGAGATTTTAAGATTTATTACTTGTGGAAGTGTTGATGATGGTAAATCAACACTAATTGGTAGATTACTTTTTGATTCAAAGATGATTTTTGAAGATCAACTAGCAAGTATAGAAAAAGATAGTAAAAAAGTTGGAACAACTGGTGAGAAAGTTGACTTAGCACTTTTAGTTGATGGTTTAGCATCTGAGAGAGAACAAGGTATTACTATTGATGTTGCATATAGATTCTTCTCAACAGATAAACGAAAATTCATTATTGCAGATACACCAGGTCATGAGCAGTACACAAGAAATATGGCTACAGGTGCAAGTACAGCAGACTTAGCTATTATCTTAGTTGATGCAAGAGCTGGTATTTTAACGCAAACTAAAAGACACTCTTATATTGCATCACTATTAGGAATTAAAAATTTAATAGTTGCAGTAAACAAAATGGACTTAGTTGATTTTTCTGAAGATGTGTTTGAAAAAATTCAACAAGATTATAAAGAGATTATTGAGTATCTTCCATATAATAAGGATTTAAATATAGAGTTTATTCCTATTTCTGCATTAGATGGAGATAATATTTTAACAAACTCTAAGAAATCACCTTGGTATACAGGTAAACCATTAATGGAACTGCTTGATACAACTCCTATAAATAAAAAAGAGTCAGAGCACTTTAGATTACCAGTTCAATATGTGATAAGACCACACTTAAACTTTAGAGGTTTTTCTGGAACTATTGCAAGTGGCTCAGTTAGTGTTGGGGATGAAATAACAGTATTACCATCAAGAAAAACATCTAAGGTTAAATCTATTGTATCAAATGATATTAAAGATTTAAGGCCTATTTCTAAAGATGAGGAAGTTGAGACTATTGATAAAGCATTTGCACCAATGGCTACAACTATTACGCTTGAAGATGAAATTGATATTAGTAGAGGTGATATGATTGTAAAATCATGTGATATACCTAAAGTATCTAATCATTTATCTGCAATGGTTGTGTGGATGGATGAGACTCCATTAACTCTTAATCAAAACTATGTTATAAAAAGAGCAACATCTGTGTTAAATGGAGCATTCAATAAGATTGAATATAAGAAAAATATTAATACATTTGAAGAGGTAGAAGCCAATAAGTTAGAGTTAAATGATATTGCACAATGTACAATTTCACTTGATAGAGAAATTGCAGTTGATCCTTATCATGAAAACAGATATACAGGTAGTTTTATAATTATTGATAAATATACTAATGCAACAGTTGGTGCTGGGATGATTGTATCTTCTATTGAAGGTTTTGCTAAACTTGAAGAGGAGAAAAAAGTTTATTCTCAAGCTGAAATTGAGTTAAATGAGTTTATTAGAAGAAACTATCCTGAATGGAACTGTAAGGCTATTTAATGTCAAGGAATCTAGTTACGATGGATATTGAAAAAATAAAAAAAGAGAAAGATGGATTAGATGTCATAAGTGACATCTACATCTATGCAGTGCTTGGGGAGAAACCAAAAGAAGAGGATTTAGTAAGGTTTACTTGGTATGGAATTCATAAGCAAAATGATAGTGACCTTTTTACTTTAAAAATTCCTTTTACTTTAGGTGAAATCTCTAAAGAACAAGCCAATGTTTTAAGCTTAATTTCTAAAGAGTTTAGTAACAAAAAATTAAATCTATTAAACTCTCAAAAAATCGAACTTAATGATATAAGGATTCATAGTTTACCACATATCTTTAAACTTTTACAAGATGTAGGGATAAATACTATTTGTGAATCAGGTCACAATGTAAGAAATGTGATTACTTGTCCTGTAAATGGTGTTGATAAAACACAAATTATAGATGTAAGTGATTTAGCTAAAAAACTAAATGAAGCATTTAAAGGAAACAAGAACTTTTCGAACTTACCAAATAGTTTAAAAATAGCTGTTAGTGGTTACACACAAGGGTGTTCACTAGAGTTTACTCCTGATGTAAGTTTCAATGCTTACAAAAATGAAAAAGGAAAAGTTGTTTTTTCTCTTAGAGTGATTGGAGAACATTTAGGATTTGTAACTGCTTCTCAAGTTGTACCAACTGCAAGAGCTATTGCTAAAATCTATAAAGATTTTGGAAGTAGAGATAACTATGAAGATAGTCTTTTTTCTTGGTTTGTAGGTTCTTGGGGATTTAGTGAATTTTTTGATGTACTAGATTCAACTGTAAACTTTAAAATCAAAGATGATGAGATTGATGAGGAGTTTAGTGAGGGCAAAAAACCTAGATTAGGTATAAATGAAAGTAAAATAGAAAACGAAAGTTATATTGGATTTAAACTTTCTTCAAAAACACTAGAAGTTGAAAAGTTTGATAAACTTATTGAACTGCTAGATAAGTATGAAGCATCTAGATTAAAAATAACTCATAAGGCAAATATGATTATTTTAGATGCAAAAAGTAAAACTGCTATAGACTTTGCAGATGAATTAAGAGCATTGGACTTTTTTATCCCGTCTAAAGACTAGTAGAAGTACCGTTCTACAGGCTTTAGGCAAATTCACAAGCGAAATCTAATCATAAATAATTTAAAATTATAAAATTAATAATAAAAACTAATTCAAACTCACAATAGGTAACATAATGACAAGAGATATTTTTAAGCCTTTTTTTAACGAAAATACACAGGTACAAGATTTTCTAAAATATAATACTATAGGAAAAGCAAAAAAAGAATACTTTGATTATACTGCTTCAGGACTTGCTTTTAGACCTATTGAAAATAGAATAAGAGATGTTTTAGAAACTTATGCAAACACTCACTCAGAGGAGTCATCAAATGCAAAAGCTACAACTTACTATTATGAACAAGCAAGGAAAAATTTACATAAAAACCTAGAACTAAATGAGGATTTTACAGTCTTACCTAGTGGATGTGGAAGCACTGCTGCTATTAAGCATCTTCAAGAGATTTTAGGACTATATATTCCACCTGCTACAAAAAAAAGATATGACATAAAAATCAAGAAATCAAAACTTCCTTTAGTGATTGTGGGACCTTATGAACACCACTCAAACGAAGTTTCATTTAGAGAAGCACTTTGTGAAATTAAAAGAGTGAAACTAGATGATGAAGGACTTGTTGATATAAAACATCTAAAAAAGATACTTAAAAACAACAAAGGAAGAGAGATAATAGGCTCTTTTTGTATTGCTTCAAATGTTACAGGTATTATTACTCCATACAAAAAAATTTCTAAACTTCTTAGAAAATATAATGCACTTGTATGTTTTGATGCAGCTGCAAGTTCACCTTACATAAATATTCCATGTGATCTATATGATGCAATGTTTATGTCAGCTCATAAACTGCTTGGAGGACCTGGTTCTTGTGGTCTTTTAGTAATCAAAAAATCACTAGTTGATACCTCAATCTCCCCTACTTTTGCAGGTGGAGGAACTGTTGAGTATGTAAATAAAGAAAATCAAGTCTATCAAAAAGATATTGAGTTAAGAGAGGATGCAGGAACACCTGGAATCTTACAATTCATAAGAGCTTCCTTAGCATATCAACTAAGAAATGAAGTTGGCTTTGGATTTATAAATGAACAAAAAAACCAATTAAGAGAACTATTTATAAAAAAACTAAGTGAAGTTCCCAACTGTGAAATTTATGGTAACCCAAAACAAGATAACATAGGTATAGTATCTTTTAATATTAAAGGTTTAGATGCATACGAACTATGTGATAGATTAAGCAAGTCTGATGGCTTTCAAACAAGAGCTGGATGTTCTTGCGCTGGACCTTATGGTCACGACTTATTAGGAATAAAAAATTTAGATATAAACAATAAACCAGGTTGGCTTAGAATTTCAATTCACTATACTCAAACTAAAGATGAAATTTTACAACTAGTAGAATGTATAAAGCAACTCTCAAAATAAAGTAGATTTAAAACTCTACTTTATAATCTTATTGACCTTTAATATAAGAATTATTCTCATCTTTTAAGTTAGATTATTGACTTATATTATATAATTTATTATTAATATTAAAAGGTTAGAATTATGAGTGGAAAAGAAATCTTACTTGATAATAACTCTTTTATTGTATCAGAGACTGATGAAAAGGGCTTTATCAAATATGCAAACGATGAATTTTGTGAAATTAGTGAATATTCACTTGATGAGTTAATTGGTAAACCCCACAATATTTTAAGACATCCAGATATGCCTAAAGCAGCTTTTGAAGATTTATGGAAAACTATAAAAAGTGGGAATGTTTGGAAAGGTTTCGTAAAAAATAGAACAAAAAATGATAATTTTTACTGGGTATATGCAACTATCTATCCCTTAGAGTCAAGTGATGGTTCTAAAGGCTATATGTCCTGTAGAAAAGTTGCTTCAAGGGATGAAATACAAAAAGTTGAAGAACTTTACAAAACTATGAAATAAGGATCTAGCATATGAACTTCCTAAAAAACCTACCTATTAAGAAAAAGTTGATTTTAACTATCTCAATACCACTTATATCTGTTTTAATTGTATCTTTAATCGTAGTTTCACAAAACTTTAATGACTATAAAAATCTAAGAGATACAGAAACCCTAATGAAGCTAAATGCACAAATCTCCCATGTTTTACACGAAACCCAAAAAGAAAGAGGTGCAAGTGCTGGTTTTTTGGCTAGTAAGGGTTCAAAGTTTGAAAATAAACTAAAAAATCAAAGGGAACTTACAAATCAAAAACTAAAAAAATTAAAAAATTTTATAAAAGTTAATGAAATTAAAGATATTTTAACTGCACAAAACTACTCAAATATTTCAAATATTTTAAGAGAACTTGAAAAACTAACAAATATTAGAAAAAGAGTAGATAACCAGCAAATAAAGTTAGGCGAGGCTTTAGGTTACTACACAAATATAAATGCTGACTTTTTAGCATTTACAACACTTATTTCTAAACAGTCGAAAAATAGTAATATTACTATTGAAAGTAGCTCTTTTTATACATTTTTAGAAGCAAAAGAGAGAGCAGGTATAGAAAGAGCAGTTGGTTCAGCAATATTTGGTAAAGATGAAGCATCTAATGAATTAAAGAATAAGTTTATTACATTAATAGCTATGCAGAAAAGTTTTATGCGAACTTTTGAAAACTTAACTATTGAAAAATACTTGGAGTTTAAAAAGAAAACTTTAACTGGCAAAGCAATAAATGAAGTTAATAGAATGAGAGATTTAATTCTTACAAAGAATAGTAACTATAATATTGATGCTACTTATTGGTTTGATACAATTACAAAAAAAATTAACCTACTAAAACAAGTGGATGATCATATTTCAGATAATATAATCAAAGATACTCATAATAAAAAAATAGATGCCTACTATGATTTTCTAATCTCTTTTATTCTTTTAGTTTTAATTCTAGTTATAACATCATTCATAGCTTCATATATAACTAAAGATACAATCACTTCTATTATCAAAATTAGAAAAGGTATTGAAGAGTTCTTTGACTTTATGAACAGAAAGAGAAATACCTTTAATTATATTGATATACACTCAAAAGGTGAACTAGGAGAAATAGCACAGTTTATTAACAAAAATCTAAAAGTTCTTGAAGATGAGCTAGAACAAGATATGAAGTGTGTTGGAGAGGCTATTTTAGTATTAAACAAGTTAGAGCAAGGACATTATGATAATCAAGTTATGTCTATACCTGCAAACCCACAAATAAATACATTTGCTAAAACTATTAATAAGATGCTAAAACATCAACAAAACCTAATGAACAGTATTTTATCAGAGTTAGAAAACTATACAAATTATGATTTCTTATCAAAAATAGATGATTCAAATATTCATGGAGAGACAAAAAAATTAATTGATGGAATAAACTCTTTAGGCGAAGCAATTACAAAAATGCTAAGAGAAAATAAATCAACAGGAGATACCTTAAACTCTAAATCTAAAGAGTTAAGCAAAAATGTAGAACAGTTAAATAACTCAGCACTATCACAAGCTGCTTCTATTGAAGAAACAGCTGCTTCAGTTGAAGAGACAACATCATCAATCCATGAAATATCTAGACAAGCACAAAGTATGCAAAAATTATCAGATGAAACTTTAACTTATGCAACAGAAGGTAAAAACTTAGCAACAAAAACTCAAAACTCAATGGAAGAGATAAATAATGCTACTCAAGAAATAAACGAAGCAATTACAATAATTGATCAAATAGCATTCCAAACAAATATATTATCTCTAAATGCAGCAGTAGAAGCAGCAACAGCTGGAGAGGCTGGTAAAGGGTTTGCAGTAGTTGCTCAAGAGGTTAGAAATCTAGCAAATAGAAGTGCTGATGCAGCTAAAGATATTAAAGAGTTAGTTGAAAAAGCAAATGATAAAGCTAGTGAAGGTAAAAATAGTTCTGAAACAATGATTGAAGGGTTTACAAAACTAAATGACAAGATACATAATACTAGTGAAATTATTACATCTGTATCTCAATCAACACAAGAACAAAGTAAGACTATTTCTCAAATTAATGAAGCCATTACAAAAATCGATCAAATAACACAAGATAATGCAAAAGTAGCTTCAAATGCAAAAGATATAGCTATGGAGACTAATGATATAGCTGTAGAAATCATCAAAAATACTGATGATAAAAAATTTAACTAAAAAAAAAGAGAAGAGTAAAAACTCTTCTCTTTTGGATTAATTTAGCTTAAAAATATCAAAAATTACTCTGCATATTTAGCTTTTTTTGCAGCTCTTTTTCTTACTGTTGGATCTAAATCTCTTTTTCTTACTCTAATACTTAATGGTGTTACTTCAACTAACTCATCATCTTCAATCCACTCTAAAGCATTTTCTAAAGACATTTCTCTTGGTGGTACAAGTTTAATAGCATCATCAGCTCCTGATGCTCTTACGTTTGTAAGTGCCTTACCTTTGATTGGGTTAACATCTAAATCATTTGATTTAGCGTGCTCACCAATTACCATTCCGTTATAAACTTTATCTTGAGGCTTGATATACATTACACCTCTATCCTGTAAGTTAAAAATAGAGTAACCTAAAGCTTCTCCATTTTCCATTGAAACTAATGCACCATGTTTTCTTGATTCAACTGTTCCACTATGTGGTCTAAACTCTAAGAATGAGTGGTTCATAACACCCTCACCTTTTGTATCAGTTAAAAACTCAGTTCTAATACCAATTAATCCCCTTGCTGGAATCTCAAACTCTAATCTAGTTGAACCTGAACCCATAGGAGTCATATTTGTCATATTAGCTTTTCTTTTTCCAAGCTTTTCAATAATTGTTCCTGAATAATCATCTGGAGTATCAATTACTAAGTGCTCAAATGGTTCCATAGTTACACCATTTTCTTCTTTTGTAATAACCTCTGGTCTTCCAATAGAGAACTCAAAACCTTCTCTTCTCATATTTTCAGCTAAAATAGTAATTTGAAGTTCACCTCTTCCGTTAACTTTAAATTTACCCTCACCTGTTTGCTCATAGTTCATAGCAATATTAGTATTCATTTCAGCTGCTAATCTCTCATCTATTTTATTTGAAGTTACGTGTTTACCCTCTGTTCCAGCAAGTGGTGAATCATTTACTGCGAAAGTAACAGATAAAGTTGGCTCTTCAATATGCATAGGATCAAGTGGCATTGGGTTATTTGGATCACAAAGAGAATCACCAACATCAATAGTTTCAAATCCAGCCACTGCAACAATATCACCAGAACCAGCTTTATCAATCTCTACTCTTTCAAGACCTTTAAAACCTATTAGTTTTGTAACTCTTCCTTTTACTTGCTCCCCATCAGCTTTTACTAATGTTACTGTTTCACCTTGAGAAATTGTACCATTGAAGATTCTTGCAACTCCAATTTTTCCAATGAAGTTATCATAATCAAGTGTAAATACTTGAAGTTGAAGTCCATTTTCATCATTTCCTTTTGGTAATGGTACTTCTTTTAAGATTGTATTTAAAAGAGGTTTTACATCTTTTTTCTCATCTTCTAAGTTTTCAATTGCATATCCATCTTTAGCAGCTGCATAAATTACAGGGAACTCTAACTGCTCTTCATTTGCATCCATATCAGCAAATAGGTCAAATACCTCATCAACAACCCTATCTGGATCACCAGCTGGTTTATCAATTTTATTTACTACAACAATTGGTCTATGTCCAAGTTGTAATGTCTTTTTCACAACAAATTTTGTTTGAGGCATAACACCCTCTTGAGCGTCAACTAGTAATAATACTGAGTCAACCATCTTTAGAACCCTCTCAACTTCTCCACCAAAGTCGGCGTGTCCTGGAGTATCAATAATATTAATTCTTACACCCTCATAATCAATAGCAGTGTTTTTAGAAAGAATTGTAATACCTCTTTCTTTTTCAATATCATTACTATCCATAACTCTATCATCAACTTCTTGGTGTGCTGAAAAAGTTCCAGATTGTTTTAATAGTTCATCTACAAGCGTAGTTTTACCATGGTCAACGTGTGCAATAACGGCAATGTTTCTAATTTCTCTCATCTAATCTCTTTATAGTAATTTTAAAAATTTTTGTTTTAAGCTAATTTTTCCTAACTTGTTATCGGGATTATACTAAATTGTAGCTTAGATATATGCTTGAAATTTTTCTAATTACATTTTAGTAACAAATACACCTTTTATATTCTTTCATTTTGTTATAATGAAAATAAACTCAAAAAGGCTTTTTATGGATTATCAGGAAATTTTAGAAGAGATAGAAAAAGAGATTAAACCATATTTGAAAAAAGGAGAAGTTGCTGATTATATTCCCGCACTTAAAAAAGTAAAAAGCAATGATTTTGCTATGAGTATAGTTGATACAAACCTAAATCAATATAGTGTTGGGTGTTTTGACAAACTTTTTTCTATTCAAAGTATCTCTAAAGTTTTTACTTTTACCCTTGCTTTAAAAAACTATAACAAAGAGTTATATAAAAGAGTTGGACATGAACCATCAGGAGATCCTTTTAACTCACTAGTACAATTAGAGCATGAGAATGGAATACCTAGAAACCCTTTTATAAATGCAGGTGCTATTGTTACAACAGATGCACTTATCTCAAAATATAAAAATAGGACGTTTGAGTATATTTTAGATTTTATTAAAGATGTTTCAAATGACTCCTCTTTAGACATAAATAGTGAAATATATAAATCAGAACAGACAACTGCATTTAGAAATCTTGCACTAATAAATATGATGAAAAGCTTTAAAAATATCAAAAATCCAACAACTAAAGTTATGGAGACATATTTCCAACAATGCTCAATTATGATGAATACAAATCAACTTGCTAAATCAATGCTTTTTTTAGCAAATCACGGTATTAATCCTTTTAATAATGAAGTTTTAATAAATGACTCAAAAGCAAAAAGAATAAATTCTCTTATGTTAACTTGTGGTCACTATGATGCGTCAGGTGATTTTGCATATAAAGTTGGGTTACCAGGGAAAAGTGGTGTTGGTGGTGGTATTGTAGCAATTGTACCTCAAAAACTTGCTATTTGTGTCTATTCACCAAGATTAAATGCCCAAGGTAACTCCTATGCAGGAACAAAAGCCTTAGAACTTTTTACTAATAAAACAAAGCTATCTATTTTTTAGTATATTTTAAATATAATTACAAAAAATTATAAAAGGTAGAAGATGACTGCACTTGAACTTGCTGATATTATTGGTGTAATTTGTTTTGCTCTGTCAGGATTTTTGATTGCTGTTCACTATAAGCTTGATATTTTAGGTGTTTTCATCTCTGCATTTTTAACTGCACTTGGTGGTGGAATGACAAGGGATGTTTTAGCAAATAAAACTCCATTTATCTTCACTGACACAGTTCCTGTGATTTTAGTGATAACCACTGTATTTATTTCACTTCTTTTAAAACTTCATAAAATAGATGATTTAGAGGGTAAAACTGCTTTTATTATTTCAGATGCTATTGGTTTAGTCTCTTTTGCAATTACAGGCTCTTTAGTGGCTATTGAAAATAACTTTAACTTCTTAGGGGTTTTAATTCTTGCATTTATAACAGCTGTTGGTGGAGGAACTATTAGAGATATACTTATAAATAGAGTACCTTTTATATTAGTTTCTGAGTTCTATGCAACTGTGGCTATAATTGTTGGATTAATTACTTATGTTTTAGATCTACTAGACTTAAGAAGTATTTTTAGTCTTATTATAGTTTTTGTATTTGGTGTTACTTTAAGACTATTAGCCTACTATAAAAACTGGCATTTACCTAAACTTTCTTAGATTTTAACCTTTCGTTTACTTTTTGTAGATAAAATTTGTCCTAATTTAAATTAGGAGAAAATATGAAGAAAATTTACTTAGGTATGTTTTTATTTTTAGCAACTATTGCAAACGCTTTAGAAGTTGGTGAAGCAGTTCCAACATTTAAGATTAATGACCAATTTGAAAAAGCACAAGTTATAAAAGCTGATGCAAAAAATATTATTGTTGCAGGTGACAGAGATGCAAGTGAAGTAATTAGAGACTATTTACTTGAAAAAGGAAAAGGTTTTTTAGAATCAAATAACTCTTACTATGTAGCTGATATTTCTGGAATGCCAAGTTTAATTACTAAATTCTTTGCATTACCAAAAATGCAAGATTATCCATTTTCAATTCTTTTAGTAACTGAAGAACAATCAAAGTCATTTACTAAAAAAGAGGGGCAAATCACTGTTTACTCTGTAGAAAATGGAAAAGTTACAAATAAGAAATTTATTAAAACTGCTGAAGAATTAGATGCAGTATTTAAATAAAGATTACTAGCTTTAAGCTAGTAATTAAACTAAGCCCTTAAAAGCTTCTACTATAGCTTGACTCTCTAAAGTTTTAATTCTTTTTTCTAAAGACTCAACTGTTTCATTTTTATTTAATGCAAGCTCTTTTGTAAGAATAATCTCACCATCATCATATTTTTCATTTACAAAATGAATTGTGACTCCTGATTTTTCTTCACCATTTTTTATAATTGCTTCATGAACAAATCTTCCATACATTCCTTTTCCTCCATATTTTGAAGGTAGTAAAGCTGGGTGAGTATTTACTATTTTATTTTCAAAATGATCTATTAATACAGGTTTTATCATCTTCATATAACCTGATAAAAGTATATAATCACACTTAAACTCTTTGAAAAGCAGAGCAATTTTTTCATCAATATCCTCATTTGGGTACTTTTTTGAATTTATTACAAAATTTGGAATATCAAGGTTTGAAGCACTTGTTAATACATTTGCATTACTATTGTTTGAAATCACTGCAACTACTTGTGCATTTAGTTCTTTTTCTTCTATGGCCTCTTGAAGCTTTAAAAAACCACTTCCATTATATGAGGCTAAAATACCTATTCTTTTCATTTATCATCCTGCCATTTTATAAAAAGTATTGTATCAAAAATTAAGTTAGTTAATTTAATCTTTGTGCATGGGTTAATGCTATTGCTATTGCATCAGTAATATCTAAAGGCTTAATCTCTTTTTTTATTCCTAATAACCTTTTAACCATAAAAGCGACTTGTTTCTTATCAGCCTTACCATTTCCTGTAACAGCTTGTTTAACTTGTAAGGGAGTATATTCAGCAAAATTACCAAATATTTGTAATATCTTTAAAGATATAGCTCCTCTAAACTGTGCTAGTTTTATAACAGTTTTTGGGTTAAAGGCATAAAACATATCCTCGATTGATACCTCATCAATCTTATGCCTTTGAAATATTAAATCAAACCCCTCAGTCATCTCAACTATTTGCTCTTGTAAAATTTTTGTTTTAATTTTTATCAACCCTGCTTCAATTAATTTCAAATTTCTACCATTTTTTTCAATAATTGCATATCCACAGTTTCTAGTTCCGGGGTCAATTCCTAATATTTTCACGTTTATTACTCTTTATTTTAGGTTTATTTTATTCACATATTTCAAATGCCGATATAATGGTATTTTTTACATAAATATTCACTTAAATAACACAAGTTATTCACCACTTATTCACCATGTGAACAACATTTATTCAACAAATTTTTCAACTTTATAAAATTTTAATTTCACATGTGAATAATTTTTATTAAAAATTCGTTATAATAGTACCTATTTATAAAAAAAGAGTAAGAGTGTATGACAAATAAAGAATTTTTAGCAATTATTCAAAAAGAAGCAACTGCTACAGATTTTGATAGATATTTAAAACAGTTAAATTATAAGAAGATCTCTTCTGATGAAAAATTAGCTGTATTTGAAGTTTCAAATAAATATATTGCATCTTGGATAAAGAGTAGATTTACAAACCTAATACAAAGCTGTTTCGAACAATATGATGGCAGTAAACCAAAAGTTGAAATAAAAGTTGCAGGTGAGAAAAAATCAAAAAAAGAGATAATTAAAGAGCAATTAAAAAATGAAACTGCTGAGAGTACTATCTTAAATCCATCATATACATTTGACTCATTTGTAGTAGGACCATCTAACCAAATGGCCTATAATGCGTCACTTGCCGTTTCAAATAAACCAGGAACACAGTATAATCCACTATTTATTTATGGTGGAACAGGACTTGGTAAAACTCACCTTTTACAAGCAGTTGGTAATGCTGCTATTGAGATGGGAAAAACAGTAATTTATGTAACTATTGAACAGTTTATGAATGACTTTACTTTCTCTATTAAAAATAAAAATATGGATCACTTTAGAAGTAAATATAGAAAGTGTGATGTTTTATTAATTGATGATATTCAGTTTTTAAGTGGAAAGGAACAGACTCAAGAGGAGTTTTTCCATACTTTCAATGAACTACATAACTCAAAAAAACAGATAGTTATGACAAGTGATAGACTACCATCACAAATAGCAGGGCTTGTTGATAGATTAAAATCAAGGTTTGAATGGGGACTTACAGCTGATATTCAACCACCAGGATTAGAGACAAAAATTGCTATTATTGAAAAGAAGTCAGATCTTAATGGAATTGCTTTAAATAGGGAGATTGTAAACTTTATTGCTACTAATTTAGACAACTCAATTAGAGAAATTGAGGGTGTTTTAATTAGAATAAATGCAAGTGCTTCTTTACTAAATCAAGAGATTAGTTTAGAGATGGTTCAAAACCTACTAAAAGAGCAAATTAAAGAGACAAAAGAGAATATCAAACTTCCTGATGTAATAGATATTGTTGCAAGGGAATTAAATATCAAACCAAGTGATATTAAATCAAAGAAAAGAACAGCAACTGTTGCAAATGCAAGAAGAGTGGTAATCTACCTAGCAAGGGAGCTTACACACAACTCTATGCCTGACATTGCTAAATTTTTAGGGATGAAAGATCACAGTTCTATTTCTCATAATATTAAAAAAGCAAATGAGCTTATAGAAAAAGACGAAAACTTTAAACTTATTATTGAAAATTTAAAAAATAAAATCATAAATAAGGAGTGGTAAAGTAAGTCAAGAAATAAAAGTTATTTCATTTCGTGTGAAAAGGTGTGAATATTTCATTTCGTTATATCACTTGAAAGTCTTCCGAAAACTTAGGCTTTACAGCAGTGTTTTCATCTTTTCACACAGTCTACTACTGCCACTAAATTATATAAAAATATAGGAGATAAAATGAGGTTTATAATTACAAAAAATATTATAGATAATGTAATAGCTTCTATGCAACCTTTTTTAGAAAAAAAAGATGCTAGTGCTATAACTTCACATATATATTTAGAAATAGCAAATTCAAAATTAATATTAAAAGCTACAGATTATGAAATTGGATTACAGTCTCAAATCGATGACTTAAATGAAAGTGAAGATGGAAAAGCAACTGTAAATGGATCTAACCTACTAGGAATTATAAAAAGATTAAAAAATGAAGATATTATATTTGAAACTTTAAATAATAACCTAGTAATTAAACAAAACAAATCAATCTTCAAATTACCTATGTATGATCCTGAAGAGTATCCTAACTTACTTAAAGATGAAAATCTAAAGAAAGTAGATATTTCAACATTAAATTTTATTAATTCTATTAGAAAGATAACTCCAGCAGTTGATAACAATAACCCTAAATTTGAATTAAATGGAGCATTATTAGATATTAAAAATAGTAAAATTAACTTTGTAGCAACAGATACTAGAAGACTAGCTATTTCTCATTTAGAAAATATATCAAACGAAGAATCTCAATTTATCATTCCTAAAAAAGCTATAGTAGAAATTCAAAAACTTTTTGTAGATGATGCAGTTATATCTTTTGATGATACTAACTTAGTAGTTTCAAATGAAAGAATGAAATTTTTTACTAAGCTAATAAATGGTAAGTTTCCAGATTATGAAAGAATTATTCCTAAAAATTTAAAACATACTCTTACTTTACCAAAGAGCAATCTAGTAGAATCAATCAAGCTAGTTACATCACTTTTCTCTAATATCAAGATTACATTTAATTCAAATGCTATTATTCTTGAATCTTTAGATGAAGATAGTGAATCACAAACACAAATTGATATTGATTTAAATATAAATGAAGAGTTCTATTTAGCAGTAAACGCTAAATATATTTTAGATTTTTTAAGTATGACAAATAATGAAAATATAACTGTTGGCTTTAATGAGTCAAATTTACCATTCTATTTAGAAGATGAGAAGTTTTCTACAATAGTAATGCCAATCGTATTAGAAAAATAAATTTTAAGGATTAAAATAGATGAGTCAAGAATATAGTGCTAGTAATATTAAAGTTTTAAAAGGTTTAGAAGCAGTAAGAAAAAGACCTGGTATGTATATTGGTGATACTAATGTAAATGGTCTTCATCATATGGTTTATGAAGTAGTTGATAACTCTATTGATGAAGCTATGGCAGGTTACTGTAATAATATTAAAATTACTATGACTAAAGACAACTGGATTAGAGTTGAGGATAATGGTAGAGGTATCCCAACTTCAATGCACCCAACAGAAAATATGTCAGCTGCAACTGTTGTTCTTACAGTTTTACACGCAGGTGGTAAATTTGATAAAGATACTTATAAAGTTTCTGGTGGACTTCACGGTGTTGGTGTATCTGTTGTAAATGCTTTATCATCTGAACTTAAAATGACAATTCATAGAGAAGGAAAAGTACACTATCAAGAGTTCTCAAAAGGTATTCCAAAAGCTCCTTTAGAAGTTATAGGCGATGCTCCTAGAAAAACTGGAACTACTATTGAATTTTTGGCTGATGACTCTATTTTTGAAGTTTGTGAATATCAATTTGAAACTTTAGCTAAAAGATTTAGAGAAGTTGCCTATTTAAATCCATTTATTTCAATTACTTTAGAAAATGAAAAAACAAAAGTTAAAGAGGTTTACCATTTTGAAGGTGGTATTTCTCAGTTTGTTACAGATCTAAATAAAGAAACAGCTGTATGTGAAGCTGTTTCTTTAAGTGATAAAATTGATGATGTTGAAGTAGATATTGCACTTATGTATAACTCAACATACACAGAAAAAACTATATCTTTTGTAAATAATATTAGAACAATTGATGGTGGTACACATGAAGCTGGTTTTAAAGCAGGACTTACTAGAAGTATTGTTAAATATCTAAATAATAACGCAAATGCTAGAGAAAAAGATACAAAAATTACAGGTGATGATGTAAGAGAGGGTTTAATCGCAGTTGTATCTGTAAAAGTTCCTGAACCACAATTTGAGGGACAAACAAAAGGTAAATTAGGATCTTCTTATGTAAAACCAATTTGTCAAAAGCTTACATCTGAAAAATTAGATAGATTCTTTGAAGAAAACCCTAATACTGCAAAAGCTATTATGGAAAAAGCTTTAATGGCAGCACGTGGTAGAGAAGCAGCTAAAAAAGCTAGAGATCTAACAAGAAAAAAAGACTCTATGACAGTTGGTACATTACCTGGTAAATTAGCTGAATGTCAAAGTAAAGATCCAGAAATTAGAGAGTTATATCTAGTTGAGGGTGACTCTGCTGGTGGTTCTGCTAAACAAGGTAGAGATAGAGTTTACCAAGCAATTTTACCACTTAAAGGTAAAATCTTAAATGTTGAAAAAAGTAGATTAGATAAAATTTTAAAATCTGATGAAATTAGAAATATGATTACTGCTCTTGGTTGTGGTATTGGTGAAGATTTCAATGAAGAAAAAATAAGATATCATAAAGTAATTATTATGACCGATGCGGATGTTGATGGAAGCCATATTCAAACACTTCTTTTAACTTTCTTCTTTAGATTTTTAAGACCTGTTGTTGAAAAAGGATACTTATATATTGCTCAACCACCTCTTTATAGATATAAAAAAGGTAAAAATGAAATTTATCTAAAAGATGATACTGCACTATCTAATTTCTTAATTGAAAATGGACTAGAATCTTTCGAGTTTAAAGGACTTGGATACAATGATTTAGTTGATTTATTTAAAACTGTAGCTAAATATAGAGAGATGTTACAACAATTAGAAAAAAGATACTCTCTTGTTGAGGTTTTAAAGCATTTAATTGAAAATCCAGATTTAGTAAAACTTGATTATAACGAACTTTATGAAGTTGTAAAAGGTTATTTAGAGGATAAAAACTATAATATTTTATCAAAAACGATCACGGATGAGATGATTCAACTATTTGTTCAAACAAATGAAGGACTTGAAGAGTTAGTAATTGATGATGAACTATTTGCATCTCCTTTCTTCTCAGAAGCTACATATATTTACTCTAGATTAGTTGAAAGAGATATCTCTTTATTTGAGGGTAGAGACTTAGTTGAGGTTTTAGACGAAATTGAAAGTTTAGGAAAAAAAGGTGCTTATATCCAAAGATATAAAGGTCTTGGTGAGATGAACCCTGAACAATTATGGGAGACTACTATGATACCTGAAGATAGAAGACTTTTAAGAGTTGCTATAGAAGATGCAGAAGCTGCTTCTGATGCATTTACTCTATTTATGGGTGATGAGGTAGAACCAAGAAGAAAATACATTGAGGACCATGCAAAAGACGTTGAACACTTAGACGTTTAATCTACAAAGAAGAGACTTGAAAAAGTCTCTTTTAAATTATACTTCCAAATATTACATTTTGTCATAAAAAAAGCAATTTTCTAAATTTTTGTATATACTTCATTTATATTTTAAAAAGGATTTAAAGTGAGAGTATGTGGAGTAGAATTAAAATCAAACAATGCAATTTTTTCTGTATTTGAAAAAACCGATGAAGATATTGTGATTTATATTGATTTAAAAATTAAAAAGATTAGTTTAGAAGATGATGAATCAAAAGAGTCAATCACTGAGTTTTCAAATAATATAAATAGTTTTTTTGAAGAAAATAGTATAGAAAAAGTTTATATAAAGAAAAGAGCAAAAAAAGGTAATTTTGCAGGTGGAGCAGTTACTTTTAAAATGGAAAGTATTATTCAGTTAAATACTGTTTGTGATGTGGAGTTGATATCTGCTCAAACTATTAGTTCTTATGAAAAGAGAAATGAAGTGGAGTATCCAAAGACTTTGAAGAAATATCAAGAGTCAGCTTATTTAACTGCATTTGTAGCTGCATAGATTAGCTACAAAGCTTTAAAAGAATATTATAGTATTGAGATACAAAATAAAAAAACTTTTCTTTCTAGACAATTTAAAAGCTTATATGAACTATTTTGACTTTAAAATCAAACTTTTATCTATTTTTTTCAAATATTTCAAAAAATACTATATAAATATTATATTTATATGTTATAATTAATGTTACAAGAAAACATAACAGGAAAATACCATGAGCTTTTTACATAAAACAAATGATGAATTAATCGATATAGCTAAAAAAACAACAAAATTAAATGAAATGTTATTTCTAGTTACTTATCCTTCAATGAATGTTAGAAGAGCACTTGCAAGAAATAGAAATATTGATGACAAAATTTTAAAAAAACTTCTTTTTGATCCAGTGGAAAATGTGTCATATATGGCTTCAAAGCATCCTAAAGCTAAATTACAAAGAGAGTTTAAAAACTTAAGAGTTTGTGTTTTATGTGAGAAAGATGAAAAAGGTCTTAATTGTGTTGGTTGCCCTAAATTAAAACCTTACAGTGAAAGCTAAAAAGTCTTAGCTTTCACTTCATTTTTACCTTTAAACTCTTTTTCATTTGCATTACTAACTACTAGTTTAGCAATTTGATCTGTTTGAACTGCTACATCATGTGTTTGAGTTGCAACTAAAGCATTTTGTTGTGTTTGTCTATCTAAACTTGTTACTGCATCATTTATTTGTTCTATACCTGATAACTGCTCTTTTGAAGCATTTTCAATATCTGAAATAAGACTTGTTGTATGAGATATATTTTCATTTAACTGTTTATAGCCATTAATCATATCTTTAGCAATATTTTTGCCATCATTCGCTTTTAATGTGGCACTTTCAACTAAATCTTTAATCTCTTTAGCAGCCTCTGCACTTCTTGTTGCTAGGTTTCTTACTTCTTGAGCAACCACTGCGAAACCTTTTCCAGCTTCACCTGCTGTTGCTGCTTCAACTGCTGCATTTAGTGATAATATATTTGTTTGAAAGGCTATTTGGTCTATTACAGTTATTGCTTCATTAATAGCACTTACTTGATGATCAATTTCATCCATTGCAGTTGTTGTCTCATTTGCTAATGATTCACCTTTTATTGCAGAGTTTGTAACTTCATTTGAGAAGTTTGCCATTTGTGCAATATTTTCTGTATTATGTCTAATATTACTAGTGATTTGTTCTAAAGCAGCAGCAGTCTCTTCTAAGCTAGTTGCAGCTTCATTTGAGCTTTCGTTTAATTTATCAACATTAATTAATAGAATATCAGAACTATCATCTAATGTTAAACCATTTGATTTATTCTCTAATAACATATCAGTTATTGAGTCTCCTAAGGTATTAACACCATTTGCAAGTTTTAATAAGTGCTCTTTTAAACCTTTTTTATCAATTTTATTTAAATAATGATACTTACTGTACTCTTCTAAAATATCTAATACATTATCGATATTTGTTTCTAGATTATCTGCCATTTTATTTAATACACTTTTTAATTCCATAAGTGCAGGGTTATTAACTGTCATATTAAGTCTTTGACATAAATCACCTTGCTCAAACTCACTTAAAACCTCAATTGTTTCATCAATTAACTTTCTATCTTCTTCAATACTTGCTTGAGTCTTTTGTATATTTTCATTAATTACTAAAGCCATTTGACCAAATTCATCTTGGGTATTAACATTAATTTTTTCAATTGAGTTGGACTCTCTGTTTAAGTAATCAAAAAATGATATTAATCCATCTTTAATTTTATTTAGTGAATTAAGAGAAACTTTTAAAGTTATAAAAATAGAAATTGATATAAAAAACAGAGTTAAAATAGCTAATCCTATTATCATATACATAATTTGATTTGCTTCTTCTAATACTTCATTAGAGTTAACTCCAGCAGCTATTAACCAATTCCAATCTTTAAACTCTTCATAAAATACATATTTTTCATATCCATTCCAAATATAATTTATAAATCCCTTTTTATTTGATAGCATCTCTTTTATAAAATAAAAACTATTTTGATCTTTCAAAGATATTGCTGCTTTTCCCTCATGAGTTGGATGAAGTAAAAAATTTCCATAGTTTTTTCCATTTTTACTATTTAAGATATAGTAGTATCCTGTTTTTCCTATGGTTCTATTTGCAATAGTATTCCTTAGTTCTTTTATGTTATTTGAAATATCAAACCCTACAAAAGCAATTCCTATTGTCTTATTATGCTTTTTTATAGGAACATATTTTGTCATATAGCTTTTTCCAAAGAGTTCTGCTTTTCCTAAATAGTTTTTACCATTCATAATATTTCTATAACCAGGATGTTTTCTATCAAGTTTAGTTCCAATTGCTCTTGAGCCATTTTGCTTTTTTAAACTTGTACTAATCCTTATAAAGTCATCACCATTTTTAACAAATATTGTAGCAACAGAGCCATTAGTAATTTTTGTAAATTTATCTACAAGTTTATAGTTTAGATTAATAACTTCATTGTTAATTATCATTGTAGGTGTCTTAAGGTTCCCTACTTCTATAAAGCTTAACATATCTATTGAAGTATTTTCTATCATGCTTGTAAATACATTTGCCATTTTTGAAGCACCTGTTTTAGCTACTTTATTAAAAGTCTCAATATTTTCAACTACTAATGAAACTTCCTTATGAATTGCATCTTTATTGAAACTTTTCATACTATTAAATGTACTATTTACGATTAAGTATGTTAATAAACCCATTGAAATAATAATTGTAACTATTGAAACAAATATTATTTTTCTAGCAACTGATTTTTTCAAATAATTCATTTAAAATGATTCCTCTTTTAAATAATTTTTTTATGGTTATTTTAAAGTTGGAATTATAGCTTTAAAAAGTATCATTTTAGTATCAAAAGTTTTTATTTTAAAAAAAAGTAAGAATTTTATAATAGTTTTAGTTTTGAGGAAAAAAATTATTATTTTATAAATTTAAGTAATTAAATAGAGAAAACACTAAATGTTTTCTCTAATATTATTGATTTGTATTGTTTAATACACTTGCCACTTTTTCAGTGTAAGAGAAGATTCTTCCTCTTTTTCTAATAATGTTATTTACAATATGATATCCATGGTTTAATGCAATTGCAATAGAACCACCAGATTGAAGTGCAATATCACCTGCTACATATACACATTTTGCAGAAGTTTCTTGGTGATGGTCAAAAATTGGTTTATTTTTTTCATCAACTTCAACTCCACATGATTTTAAGAAATCAACAGGTGTAGTTCCACCAATTGCATAGATTACTCTATCATATATTACTGAAAAACCATCATTATAGTTCACTTTAACTTTTCCTGACTCATTTTCAAGTGACTCTACATCTGTATTCATTCTTAGTCTTAATTTTTCTTCACCGTGGTACTTATAAAGTGTCTCTTCATTTATTTCATTTAATCTAGAAAATTCAGGTTTTCTATAAACTAAAGTTACATTGTTGTTTTGATCTGCTAAATCGTATGCATACTCAGCTGCTGAGTTTCCACCACCAACAACAAGGATTTTTTCATTTGATGAACATTTATCAAGATTGAAATTTACATTTGCTTTAATTGATGGAGGAATTTTATAAGATGGTTTATTTGGCTTACCCATTTTTCCTATAGCAATAACAGCATTTTTACTTTTAATTAATCCTCTTGAAGTATGAATATGAAGTAACTCCTCAACTCTTTCAATTTTCTCAACCTCAGTATTAAACATTGAGTCTATTTTGTCACTATCAAGTAAGTTATCAAAATAGTCTAGTGTAGTCTCTTTAGTACCATCAAAAAAGTCCACGTTTCCTTGAAGTTCTGTAACTTGACCTTTATAATCTTTATCAACTCTTTTGTTGTCTTTGTAGAATTTTCTAATAGTATTTGAGTGGTTATCTGTTTTTTCAATAAGAAGAATTTCTCCTATATTATGAGCGGAAGCTTCAATAGCAGTTCCAATTCCTCCTGGACCACCACCAATAATTACAATATCATAAATTTTTTCTGTCATAAATACTCTCTTATCCTTAAATTTGGGGTGGATTATACATAAATTAAAATATTTTTTCAATTAGTAACATTTGTAAGTAAGATTTTGATAAAATTTTTTAAAATTAATTATTATAAAGGTTATAAAAGATATGGAAATGAAGTATGGTGAAAAAGAGATAATAGAGTTTGATATTAACAACGAAGAGCACTACTGGCCAAATAAACATGAAAAAAGTTATGTTATTGATATAGAGTTGCCAGAGTTTATGGCTAAGTGTCCAAGAAGTGGTTATCCTGATTTTGCTACAATTAAATTAAAATATATTCCAAATAAAAAAGTTATTGAATTAAAAGCTTTAAAAATTTATATTAACACATTTATGTATAGAGAGGTTTCTCATGAAAATTCTGCAAACGAAATTTTTGATACATTATATGAGAAGTTAGAGCCAAAATGGATGAAAGTTGTTGCTGATTTTAAACCAAGAGGAAATGTACATACTGTTATTGAAATTGATAGTGATAAGATGTAAGGTAAGAGTTTGGAAAGATTAGTTACCACATCCCAGGCTGCTCAAATATTGGGCCTATCTGTACAAGGTGTACATTATAGAATTAGAAAAAATCAATTAAAGTCAATTAAAAAGTCTGGAAAAACTTATGTTTACATAACTGATCAAATGGAAAAAGAGGCTACACTAAGAGCTGAACAGTCAAAAGTAGAAGCTGTAGCCTCTAATTCTACTAAAAAAAATCAAACTTCAAATGAAGAACATATCCAATCTATAATAGAGGTTAAAGATGAACAAATAGTTTTATTAAAAGACTCTATGAAGTGGATGAAAAAACAGTATAAATCTGAAATAAATAGATTAGAGAAAAATCAAAAAAGAATAATAAAAGTTTTTAACTCAGAGATAAAACTACTACAAAGTGCCTTTAATGAAATGAGAGGTATCTATAAAAAACAGCCTATGCTAAATCAAACTAAAAATGAAAATTCTTCTAGTAATATAGACTTAATAACACTAAAAGAGTTTTCAGTGATTATGAAAAAATATAACAAGTCTGAAAAAGAGATTAAAATGATAATTTTCAATGCCATTAAAAATGGTGATGAAAGATTTATTTATAATAAAATGGATAAAACAATATTAATAGTAAAATCTGATTTTGAAGATTTGGTGTAATAGTATAAGTAGTAAAAAAAGTGCGTTAAAGCACTCTCCTTCAGATACCCAAACACATCACTAAGTAAGGTGCCTTGCTGTGTTCCCACCCTGGGGCGTTGCCTTAAATAGTAATTGAAAGGGTCTAAAGAAGAGCATTGAAAACATCATAAATTATTATATTCTCAATGCTCTTCTCATTAATCGAACTGGAATTGTAGCTAATAAAACTTAAAATTTATATAAAATTTAAAGTTTCTTTTTGAAATATCAGATATAATTCGAAAAAATTTTATAAAAGAAGTAAGAAAATTGGATAAAAATTTTAATTTAATAGGATTATTATCCCTTATATTTGCTATGTTTATTTGGGGTAGTTCTTTCATTGGTTTAAAAGCTGCAATGGAAGATTTAGGTTCATTTACTGTTATTTTTATAAGAATGGTAGCAGCATCTTTGTGTTTTGTTTACTTTATTAAAGACTTTCTAAAATATACATTTACTAAAGAAGATATTAAATATATACTTATTTTGGCACTATTTGAACCTTGTTTTTATTTTATATTTGAGGCAAAAGCATTAGAGTTAACCTCAGCTTCACAAGCTGGAATGATTGCATCACTTATGCCTTTAATAACAGCAATAGCTGCTGGATATTTTTTAAAAGAGATTATTACAGGAAAGCTTATTTTAGGTTCAACAATAGCAATGATTGGTGTTATTGCGTTAAGTGTACAAGCAACGACAAATGATGCTGCTCCAAACCCAATGGCTGGTAACTTTTTGGAGTTTCTAGCTATGTCTTGTGCAGCTGGATATACTATTGTTGCTAGAAAATTGACTCATAAGTTCTCAGCTATATTTATTACTGCAATTCAGTCATTTATTGGTATGGTGTTTTTCTTACCATTGTTTTTATATGAGTATAATACTCAAGAGATGACTTTTACAGTTGAGGCTTTAAGTTGGACTATTTATTTAGGTATAGTTGTAACATTGGGTGGATATGGGTTATATAATTTTGCATTAACAAAGTTAGAGGCTTCAAAGACTGCTGTTTTTGTAAATCTTATTCCTGTATTTACTTTGATACTTGCATATTTTATTTTAGGTGAGGTATTAACTATAAATGAGTTATTATTTGCTTCATTAATTTTATTGGGTGTATTTATTTCCCAATTACCAAGTAGAAAAAAACGAAGAGAAGAAAAGGACTTAGTACTTTAGTTTAAATCAAGTGTTATACTAAATCTAGCACCTTTATATAAACTATTTTTATAGTTATACTCTTTATTGTATACTGTAATATTACCGTTCATATGTTTTCTTATAATCTCTTGGCTCATATACAGACCTATACCTGTTCCCTGAGCCTTGTGTTTTGTAGTGAAATATGGTTCAAATATTCTATTGATAATATCACTTGGTATTCCCCCTGCATTATCTGTAATATCAATATATAAGGTATTGTTTGAACTTTTTATATTAAAAAAAATCAACTTTTTATCAATAGTTTTATCTTCAAACTCATCTCTAGCGTTATTTAAAATATTAAGTATTACTTGAATTAGTTCACTTTCTAATATTTTTACCTCTTTCTCTTCTATACAAGTGATTATATGTATACCTTTGAATTTATACTGATCTTTTATTAGATTATAGGTTTTATCCCAAAACTCAACGGTTGTAGTCTTTACATAGTCTTTATTTGGTTGAAAAAAGTTTCTAAAATCATCAATAGTTTGTGATAAATGTTTTGTAGTATTTGTGATTGTATCTGCTGTTGTTTCAATCTCTTTATTATCTACAAGTCCTAAACTCTGTTTTAGTTTTAAAGCAGATGATGAGGTAGAGATTAAAGATAGTGGTTGTCTCCACTGGTGTGCAATATTTCCCATCATCTCACCCATTGCAGCCATCTTTGCTTGTTGGGCAATAAGATTGTCCTTTTCCCTATTCTCTTTAATTTTTTGTAAAATTTTATTCTTATATCTAGTAAATTTCTTTTCAACAAGTTTTGAGTAGTAAATAGAGATAATTAAAAGTATGATATTTACTAGAAGTATTATTGCTAATGAATTAGATAAATATGATTTTGTATAATCATCTAATTGGTTTTTTTTCTCATTTATTAGTTTTTCTATTTCATTTGTATATGAAACAGCACCTATTAACCAGTTCCAATCTTGAAATAGTTTTGTATATGTTATTTTCTCAGTATATAGTGAGTTTTGATCCTTATATTCATAAAAACCTGTTTTGATATTTGTAGAAATTAGCTTATCATCATAATCCATATTAAGCTTTCTTTTTAGATTATTTGTATTAGTTAAAATTTGTCCATTTTCATTTAATATAAAGAGTTGATGTTTATTTGTATCTTTGCTTATATTTTCAATATATTCTAAAGCCTCTTGCTTTAGAATTTTTTCGTACTCAAAAAGATATTCACCAGTACTAATAGAGATATTTAAAGGTTCAAAATATTTATAAAAAGCAATTTTTTTAAAAATTCTATTTTTCTCTTTATTTGTTGGTTTGCTCCAATAGTAAGTATCAAAACTTTCAGTTTTGTTTTTGATAGTTTTCATTATTTTTCTTACAAACAAATATCCATTTATATCTTTTAAGTTTGCGTAGTTATTACCCTCAACACTTCTATCTAAAGGATAGAGTAAATTATCCCCTTTTTCATTATGTATGAAGTAATAACCTCTATTTTCATTAAACCTTATATCTCTTAATGCATCTTTTATAAGTTTTAATATATCGCTTTTAGACCTATGTTTATTCTCTTCATAGATATTCATAGCAATAGCATATGCTTCATAGACTCTGTTTTTAAGCTGTTTTTTTAAGTTCTTTTCACTTAAAGCTTTTTTATACTCTAAAAAGTCATATACTTTATTTACTTCATTTTTAGTTATGATTTTTTGTTCTGTAAAATAGTCTTTTTTTAGTTTTTCTATTTCGTTGTTAAATCTATTTTTATTTTCATTTATAAATAGAAAAATTATAAGTGATGATAGGATTATTATCATCACAATTGGTGTATATTTGATAAGGTTTAATAAACTATTCTCTTTTTTGTTAAGCATAAAGATGATTATATTATTTTTTTATTTACTATATCCTTATTTTTTGATTTTATCTTGTAATTCACACCTTTATATGTAAAATCTAAATAGTTTGCATGTAACCAAAGCCTATGACTTCCTATTTTTTCTAATCTTTCTTCACTAGTAAGTGTTTTATTCAAATAGTTTTCAGCAGTCTCATCATCAACTCCATAGATTGGATCTCCAACAATTCCATGACCTATTGAGTATAGATGAACTCTTATTTGATGCTGACGTCCTGTAATAGGAATAGCTTCTACTAATGTTGTATTATCATCTTCATTATATTTTAATGGTTTTATTATTGTGCAAGACTCTTTCCCTTCAGTTTTGCTAGTTGTCATTCTAACACCTATATTTTTACCCTCTTTTTTTATTTTTTTATTTATTGTTATATCTTCTTCTACTTTTCCATAAACTAAAGCAAGATATGATTTATGATAATCTTTTGTTTCAAACATATCTTTTAAGTCTTTTTCACTTTTTTTATTTTTGCCTACTATTATAAGTCCTGAAGTCTCTGCATCTATTCTATGGATTAAGTTAGCATTCTCTCCAAAATGGTATCTAATCTCATCTAATAATGAGTATTTTGTATTTTTTGAAATTGGGTGAACCATGAGATGTGTAGGCTTATCAAAAATAGCAAACTCCTCAAACTCAATTAAAGGTTTTAAACCTCTTGTATGTCCCTCAAATACTGCCATATAAATATATTCACTAGGAATTATATCTTTTGGTTTTAATACACTCATATTCTCATCAAATACTCTACCTCTAGAAGCGTATTTCTGGGCTTTTGTGTGGTGTATATCTAAGTCTTGAAGTAAGAAAAGGCTTAGCTTCTTATCTTTTTTTGCTTTAATTTTTTTTAAAATAAATGGCAAATTTACAATCCTAATTTTTTTTTCTAAATAGGTATAAAATAGTCAGAATTTTATCTCTTTTTTTGGCTAATTTAGATACGATATCATACAAAAAAATCGAATAAAACTTCATAAAATTTGATAAAAATCGAATACAAGGGAATAGTAGATGGTTGAAAGATATGCAAGAGAAGAGATGAAAAAACACTGGACTCAACATGCAAGATATGCAGCATGGCTTGAGGTTGAAAAAGCAGCAGTTAAAGCTTGGAATAAATTAGGACTTATTCCAGATGATGATTGTAAAAAAATTGTTAAAAATGCTACTTTTTCAGTTGAAAGAATCGAAGAGATTGAAGCTGTTACAAAACATGATTTAATCGCTTTCAATACAAGTGTTGCAGAGTCACTTGGTGAAGAGTCTAGATGGTTCCACTATGGAATGACATCTTCAGATGCAGTTGACACAGGTGTTGCTCTTCAAATGAGAGACTCTTTAAAGATAGTTATTAAAGATGTAAAAATGCTTATGAAATCTATCAAGAAAAGAGCTAAAGAGCATAAATATACACTTATGGTAGGTAGATCACATGGTATTCATGGGGAGCCTATCACATTTGGTCTTACATTAGCTGTATGGTATGATGAGATGAAAAGACACCTTAAAAACTTAAAAGAGACTCTAAAAATTATCTCAGTTGGACAAATTTCAGGTGCAATGGGTAACTTTGCTCACGCTCCTTTAGAACTTGAAGAGTATGCAATGGCTGAGTTAGGATTAAAACCTGAGCCTTGTTCAAATCAAGTTGTTCATAGAGATAGATATGCAAGACTTGCAACTGCATTAGCACTATTAGCTTCAACTATCGAAAAATTCGCTGTACAAGTTAGACATTTACAAAGAACTGAAGTTTATGAAGCAGAAGAGTATTTTGCAAAAGGACAAAAAGGTTCTTCGGCAATGCCTCATAAAAGAAACCCTATCTTAACAGAAAATATCACTGGACTTGCTAGGTCTATTAGAGCTCATGCAACACCAGCAATGGAAAATGTTGCATTATGGCATGAAAGAGATATTTCTCACTCTTCAAGTGAAAGATTCTGGTTACCAGATGCATTTATTACAACAGATTTTATGCTACATAGAATGAATAATGTTATTGCAAACTTAACAGTTATGCCAGAAAATATGATGAAAAATTTAAACCAAACAGGTGGTTTAGTATTCTCACAAAGAGTTTTACTAGAGTTACCAAAAGCTGGTGTAAGTAGAGAGGATGCATATAAAATTGTTCAAAGAAATGCAATGAAAGTATGGGAAGAGATCCAACAAGGTAAACCAACAACAAATGAAAAAGGTGAGTCTTTATATCTTGGACATCTATTATCAGATAAAGAGTTAAGAGATAAGTTAAGTGACGAAGAGATAAGAGAGTGTTTCAATTATGATTACTATACAAAAAATGTAAAAAAGATTTTCAAACGAGTATTTAAATAATAAAAACAATTATAGAAAAAGGTAATTAAAAATGGCAATAATGATACAAAAACGAAATGGTCGTAAAGAAGTATTAGATATAACAAAAATTCAAAAGATGACCACGGAGGCTACTGAAGGTTTAGATGGAGTAAGTCAAAGTGAACTGGAATTAGACGCTCAAATCAAGTTTATTGATGGGATGAGTAGTGCTGATATTCAAGATGCACTTATTAAAACTGCAGTTGAGAAGATTGATATTGATGTACCAAACTGGACATTTGTTGCTGCAAGACTTTACTTATTTGACCTTTACCATAGGGTTGGAAAATCAACTCATGGAATAAAAGGTGAGCCGTATTGCCATTTAAAAGAGTATATAAAATATGGAAAGCAAGCAGGAAGACTTATTCCAAATTTAGATGATGGATATGATTTAGATGATTTAAATAATCATATGGATCCAAGTAGAGATTTACTATTTAACTATTTAGGTATTAAAACTTTATATGATAGGTACCTTATTAAAAATAAAAATGGTGATCCAATAGAGTTACCACAGCAAATGTTTATGGCTATTGCTATGTTCTTAGCACAAGATGAAGAAAATAAACAACAAGCAGCAAAAGATTTCTATGATGTAGTATCAAAATTTGAAGTTATGCTAGCAACTCCTACTTTATCAAATGCAAGAACAAATAGACACCAACTATCATCTTGTTATATAGGATCAACTCCTGATAATATCGAGGGGATTTTTGATTCTTACCACGAAATGGCACTATTATCTAAATATGGTGGTGGTATTGGTTGGGATTGGAACCAAGTAAGAGCTTTAGGTGGGGTTATTGATGACCATAAAAGTGCTGCTGGTGGAACGGTTCCATTTTTAAAAATTACAAATGATGTTGCTTTAGCAGTTGATCAATTAGGTACAAGAAAAGGTGCTATTGCTGTATATTTAGAGCCTTGGCACATGGATATTGAAGACTTTATTGACTTGAAGAAAAACTCAGGTGAAGAGAGAAGAAGAGCCCATGATTTATTCCCTTCATTATGGATAACTGATCTATTTATGGAGAGAGTTTTAGAGGACTCTTACTGGACATTATTTGATCCATATGAAGTTAAAGATTTAAGCGAACTTCACGGTGAGGAGTTCAAAGCTAGATATATTGAGTATGAACAAGATGAATCAATAACAAAAGATAGAATGAAAGCTAAAGATTTATGGAAAAAAATCTTAACTTCATACTTTGAGTCTGGTTCACCATTTTTATGTTTTAAAGATAATGCAAATAAAGCAAATCCAAACTCTCATGTTGGACATATTAGAAGCTCTAACCTTTGTACTGAGATTTTCCAAAATACAAACCCTAATCACTATAAGATTAAATTAGAGTTTGAAGATGGTTCTATTGAGACATATGAAGAGCAAGAGATAGTTACTGTTGATACGGGAATTAAGAAAAAAGCAAATAAAATAACTGCACTTGATTCAATAAACGGTAAAAGAGTATTTATAGTAGAAAAAGATAAAACAGACGGAGATACAGCTGTTTGTAACTTGGCATCGGTTAACTTATCTAGAATCAATACAAAACAAGATATTGAAAGAGTTGTTCCTATTGCAGTTAGAATGTTAGACAATGTTATAGATTTAAACTTCTACCCACTAAGAAAAGTAAAAGCAACAAATTTAAAATCAAGAAGTATTGGTTTAGGTGTTATGGGTGAAGCGCAAATGATAGCAGAAAGCCAAATAATTTGGGGTTCTAAAGATCATTTAAAGAAGATTGATAATGTAATGGAAGCAATCTCTTATAATGCAATTAAATCTTCATCGGATTTAGCTGTAGAAAAAGGTGTTTATCCTACTTTTGAAGGTTCTAGATGGAGTGAGGGTATAATGCCTCATGATAATGCACCTCAAGCAGTTAATGCTTTAATTGATAAAGGACTTTTTGATACTGGATATGATTGGGAAACTTTAAGACAAAAAGTTAAAAAAGATGGTATGAGAAATGGTTACCTTATGGCAGTGGCACCTACGTCTTCAATTTCTATTTTAGTTGGTACTACTCAAGCTATTGAACCAGTTTATAAAAGAAAGTGGTTTGAAGAGAACTTAAGTGGACTAATTCCTGTAGTTGTACCAAAACTTAGCCCTGAAACTTGGCAGTATTATACACCTGCATTTGAAATTGATCAACTTGATGTTGTAAGAGCAGGTGCAGTTAGACAAAAGTGGATTGATCAAGGACAAAGTCTAAATATCTTTATGAGTTTAGATAAAGCAAGTGGTAGGTATCTGCATGAGATTTACACATTAGCTTGGAAGCTAGGTCTTAAATCAACTTACTACCTAAGAAGTCAATCTCCTGAAGCTAACAATGATGTAGAAGATAGAAGTATGGAGTGTGATGGTTGTCAATAAGATAACCTTACACTTTTTTTATACAAAACTTTAAAACGATTATATAAAATTCATTAAAAATAAAATTAATAGAGGAAAATCCTAATGGATAGAAAAACAATATATAACCCACAATCAAATGAAAATCTTACTGATAGAAGAATGTTTGGTGGAAATCCTGATGGTATGATAAACTTTACAAAGATGAAATACCAATGGGCACTTAATCTTTGGGATACTATGGAAGCTAACACTTGGTTTCCTAAAGAGGTATCTATGAGTGCTGATGCTAAGGATTATAAATATTTAAGTCCAGCTGAGAAAAGAATGTATGATTTAGTTCTTTCTCAACTTATCTTTATGGATAGTTTACAAACAAACAATCTTATGGATAATATCAATCCTTATATTACAGCTCCTGAAGTTAATGCTTGTCTATCAAGACAGTCTTATGAAGAGGCAAATCACTCAAAATCTTATGCTGTTATGGTTGAGTCAATCTCAGATAATACTGATGAGATTTATAATATGTGGAAAACAGATGCTAAGCTAAGAGAAAAAAATACATTTATCGCAGGTACATATAAAAATTTAGCTGGTGGAGAAAATGAAGAGATAACTGATGAGAAAATAGTATTAGCAATGTTTGCTAATCAGATTTTAGAGGGATTATACTTTTACGCTGGTTTTGCAGCTATGTATGCACTTGGAAAATCAGGTAAAATGCTTGGATCTTCTCAAATGATTAGATTTATTCAAAGAGATGAAGTAACACACTTACTTTTATTCCAAAATATGATTAACTCTACAAGAAAAGAGAGACCAGACTTATTCACTCCTGAATTAGAGACTAAAGTAAGAGATATGTTTAGAAAAGCAGTTGAACTTGAAGCTTCGTGGGGTGCATATATCACTCAAGGACAAATCTTAGGGTTTACAGATGCAATAATCACTCAATATATCCAATACTTAGCTGATAGAAGATTAGAAGCAGTTGGATATGCACCAGAATACAATGTAAAACATCCAATCCCTTGGGTAGATGGTTATGCTTCATTTAATGACCAAAGAACAAACTTCTTTGAGGGAAATGTAGTAAATTACTCAAAAGGTTCAATAGACTTTGATGATTTTTAGTCATAATGTATCAATAAGTTAGTTGTTTAGGAGAGGGTTTGAAAAATATATTGATAATAGGTTTGATTGTTGTATCAATGGGTTATATGGTAAATATTTTAGTTACTAAGTATAATACAATAGTACAGCAACAAGAAAAGCAAGAGCAGAAAAGATAAAAGAAGAGTTATCTCTTCTTTTATCTTATGTTAGTCAAACTCTTTTTCCACATCATGGTAGTATTTATTTACACCATTAAAGCCTTCTAAAAAGTACAAGAAGTGCCCTACTGTTCTTATCTCTTCTTCACTAATCTTTCCTTTCATACTAGGCATTGTATCAAAGTGTTTTATTACAGATTCTAGACAAATTGTTTTTCTTTTATCTGGGTTATATAGATAATCAACTAAAAAATCACCTGTTTCTAGTAGATGAAACTCAATATCCATTCTACTACCAATTTGGCTTTTTAATCTATAAGAGATTTCATTTCCTGTTGGTCCTTTTAGATTTAGCAGTTCATTGTCTTCTTCTACAAAGTTTTGCATTAGTAAGCCAATATCCATATATTTTTTATGGCATTCACTACATTTATTATCAAAAATTTCCTCTCCTGTATTGTATAGCTTTTTATCAAACTCATCTGGTACAGAGGCAAAAACTCCACTTAAAAACAGAAATAATGTAAGCAATGTTTTCATAGTCTCTCCTTTTGATTTATTCTAACATAAAAGGTGACTAATTTACTATATTATCAAGCTTCAAGGTATAAAAAAATAGAATAACACAAACTAATAAGGATTATAGATGATAAAAGAGCGTGTGAAAGATTTTTTAGATAAACAACTTGTAGATTTTACAAACTTTAGATATGAAATGGAAGAGGACGAAGAGGGATATTTATATGTTATTTTTAATGAAATTTTAGGTGAAGAGAGTCAAAAGGAGACTACTTTTAAAATAATAAAAGATAATTTATATATTCATTCAACCTCTTTTGGATGGAAAGCAGTAGAAAAAGGAAGTGGAAATAAGTTTTTTTGGATAGAGATTGTTAGAAATTAGAAAATTCTTATAAAAATATTATTTATAGAAAAGTAAGTTTCAAATTAAGCTTGTAAAAAATCCATAATTGGATAGAAAATATCTTACAAACTACACATATGATAGAAATAAAATACTATAATTATATTGTAATCGTAGTGAAACTGTTTGTAATTATAATGCTTCTAACATTAATCAAAGGATACAAAATGACAAGTTATGAAAATTTGAAATTCATTCTTCTGTGTGCTGGTGTGTACTCTGGGGGTACATTTTTATCTTATTTGACAATTATATAGACTAAAAAGGGGAAATAGTTTCCTCTCTTTAGTCTTTATCTTAACTGTAATTAAAATGCAACTTTATTTTTATACTATTTCATCCTTGAAAGGATAATTATGAATAAAAATAAAATTAAACCTTATAAATACTATTTTGCAATTTCATTATTAAATCTTTCTGCACTTTCATTAATACTATTTAAAGTATAAAATTTAGCACTTAAACTTGACAAGTGCCAAAAAATATGTTAGTTTGTATATAAGAGTTAATTTGAATAACTCAAAAAATTAATAAAAGGAGTTTAATTGAGAGAAATCGCAAAGACGATTGAAAATAATAAAAGAGACTTTTTAGTGATACTTACTATTGAAATTTCAGTAATATTTGGTTCATTACTGCTTACTACAAACATTTTCTAAACTTTAAAAACACTTGACTTATTTATTTAAAATGTGATATATTCTTTGGCTTGACTATACAGTCAATATAGGGAGTAGATATGTCACTGTTTTTTATTTTATTACTTAAAATATTTCCTTTATATATTAATATTATATTGGGATATTTTTCAACAAAACTATTAGGGGTACAAAGAGAATCAATAGCAAATATATTAATATATATTTTAGGCCCTATTGTAGTTTTTTCAGCTACATTAAGTGTAGAGATTGATTTATCGATAGTTTTTTTACCGATATTTTTATATATATTTTGTTCAATTATTGCTTTTTTATCCCTTTTTATTTGGGGTAAATCATGGAATGATCCCACAGGAAATATTTTAGCATTTAGTGCAGGAACAGGAAATACAGGTTATTTTGGTATTCCTCTTGCAATTATCTTTTTTCCTCCCTATTTGGCTGATATTTATATTTTTACAGTATTAGCATCTCTTTTATATGAAAGCACAAGTGGCTTTTATGTAACTGCAAAGGGTAACTTTACAGTTAAGCAGTCAATAAAAAAGATATCAAGATTGCCCATTTTATATGCATTTATTTTAGGTGTAATATTTAATCTTTTAGGGGTTGAAATCCCTACTGCAATTAATGATTACACAGGACAATTTAAAGGTGCATACGGAATTTTAGGGATGATGATGCTTGGTATGGGATTAGTTGGGCTAAGAAAAGGTGATGATTTAGATATAAAGTTTATATCTATAACATTTATTTTGAAGTTTATCTTTTGGCCTTTAGCTATTTTAGGAGTAATATATTTAGATAAAACATTTTTTATGTTTTTAAATGAAGATTTATATAAAGTTATGTTCCTTTTCTCTATTGTTCCATTGGCAGGTAATACAGTTACTTTAGCAGTATTGTTAAATGCTAAGCCACAAAAAGCAAGTTTTACGGTATTATTAAGTACAGCAATTTCAATTATATATATACCTATTGTTTTAGCTTTATATGGAGGCTTCTAGCAACTAGTAGATTTTAAGGAACATAAATGAATCTGCAAATAATACATAGAAACCGTATAATGGTTTTTATATTTTTAGCTGTCGTATCTTTTATGATAGCTATTGTTTCAATATTAAATATAAATAAATATATTATAGAGTTTGAAAACGTAAAAAAGATTGTAAAACTATCTTATCAAGTTAGATATTATGATGAAGTTCTAACAATGTCAGCTAGAATGGCTACTTATCAAAATAGTCAGTTTTGGAAAGATAGATACTATCAAAATGTAGAAAAGCTTGATAGTTTAATAATCCAAATCACTGAAAAAATGCCTTTAGTTAAATCAAAACTAGATGAAGTAGAAAAATCAAATAAAAAATTAATTCAGTTAGAAGAGCAAGCTTTAAATAAATCTTTAAATCAAGAGTATGAAGAGGCAAGAAAACTACTATTTTCAAATGAGTATAATAGTCTAAAAAAAGTTTATGAAAGCTCTATTAATGAGACTTTGATTCTACTTGAAAAAAATGGTAAGAAGCTAGAAGAGGCATTAAATAAAAATATTTTTATCTCATCAATTATTACAATATTTTTTATAATACTAATTTTCATTTTGGCATATTATATTTTTAAACAATTAGTTTTTTATAATAAAAATTTAGAAAATGAAGTAAAAAAGCAAGTTGATGCATTAACAAAAAAAGATTTGGTTTTAGTAGAGCAGTCTAAAATGGCTTCATTAGGTGAGATGTTAGAGAATATTGCACATCAGTGGAAACAGCCTTTATCTGTGATTAGCACTTCAGTATCTGCAATAAAGTTTAAGAAAGATTTTGATGAACTTGATGATAATACACTTGATTTTACACTAGATAATATACAAAACTCAACAAATCATTTATCTAAAACAATTGATGTATTTAGAGATTTCTATCAAAATGATACTACAAAAGAGTTTAGTATTAAAAGCACATTTAATAAAGCCAAAACACTACTTAGCTCAAAGTTTAAAACTAAAGAAATTTTGGTTTTAGCAGACTTTGAAGATTATAAAGTAACAAGTAGAGAGAATGAACTTGTTCAAGTTATTATGAATATTTTATCGAATGCTATTGATGAACTGCAAAAAGTTGAGGATAGAAAAAGAATTATTTTAGTTGAATCATCTGTTGAAGCAGAGTTTATAAGATTAGAGATTAAAGATAATGCAGGTGGTATTAATAAAAATATTATAGAAAAGATATTTGAACATAGGTTTACAACAAAAAAGAACAATAAAGGTACAGGTATAGGTCTTTATATGAGTAGATTGATTATGGAAAAATCCTCAGGTTCAATAAGAGCAGAGAATACTACTTTTTACTATGATGACATACCACAAAAAGGTGCAAACTTTATTTTAGAAATAAAAAAGTAGGGGTAACCTACTTTTTTACTTTAGATTATGCTATAAGAAGTTTTTGTAAATCATCTTTTGCGTTACTTGTAAGTGTTAAGTTGAAAGTTTCACTTAGGAAGTTGAAAATATCTTCATTTACAAATTGTGGAGGTTTTGGTCCTAAGTATATATCTTTTACTCCTAAAGAGAATAATGCAAGTAAAATAATCACAGCTTTTTGCTCCATCCAAGACAGTACAATAGATACTGGTAAGTCATTAACTGGTGTATCTAGTGCATCACTTAAAGCTTTTGCTATCTCAACTGCACCGTATGAGTCATTACACTGTCCAAGGTCTAAATATCTAGGAATACCAGTACCTTCAATCTCTCCAAAATCAATGTCATTGAATCTAAATTTACCACACGATGAAGTTAAAATAACTGTATCTTTTGGAAGTTGTTCAGTTAGTTCTCTGTAATACTCTCCTGGCTTTCCAGGGGCATCACAACCTGCAACTACAAAGAACTGTTTAATTTTCCCCTCTTCTAAGGCTTTTAGAATTTGAGGTGCTAAAGTAAGAACTGTTTTATAGTTATGGCCTGTTGTTAAAGTTGTATCTTCATTTAAGTCAATTCCATTTGCATCTTCACACTCTAATGTTCTTTGGATTAATTCATCAAAATTATAATCAACAATAGGTGTAGAACCCTCAATACCAACAATCTTATGTGTAAATACTCTATCAAGATATGTACTGTTTTTCTTAGGAGGAACGATACAGTTAGTGTTTACTACAAAAGTCCCAGGGAATTTTTCCATAAGTTTTGCTTGATCAAACCATGCTTTTCCAACATTACCTTTTAGATGTTTAAATTTTCTTAACTCTGGGTAACCATGTGCTGGTAACATTTCAGAGTGAGTATAAACATTAATACCTTTATCTTCTGTTGCTATTAAAAGCTTTTCAAAGAACTCTAAATCATGTCCTGATACTAATATAGCCTTACCCTCAACTTTGTTTTGAGGTACAACTACAGGAGTTGGAATACCAAACTTATTAGTATGAGCCTCACCTAATAGTCCCATTACTTTAGATCCAGCATTACCTATTTTCATAAGTTGATTTATGTGATCTTGAAAGTTAAAGTTTACATTTGTAAGTGTGAAGTATAATGTTTCAGACATCACATCATCAATCTCTTTTGTCTGTTCAGGTTTAAAAGTGTTTAAATGCTCTCTATATGCACTAAGACCTTTAAGACCAAAGATCATAATATCTTGAAGTCTTGCTAGATTTTCATCTTTTCCACAGGTACCAACTGTGGCTCCACTACTTCCACAACCATTTTTTTGACTCATCTCACATTGATAACAAAACATACTCATAATAATTCCTTTTTTCTATTTGTATAAAAATTTGAGGAATTATATGAGTATTAAAAAGTTAAAACATTGATTAGTATCAATGAATTGGAAATTTTAAAGAAAACTTGACTTGCTAAGTTTACTTAAGTCTTCATTTATAGTAAATATCTTACTTTTGATATCTCTATAACCAAACGATTCAAGTCTTTTAGTATGTTTTTCTAAATATCTTTTTGCATCTTCAATATTATCAAAAACATAGATTCCACCTGCTTCTTTATTCTCTTCATTTTCAGTCCATAGTTTAAAAACCAAACCATTTTCAGTTGCTATATCTTTTGCTAAATCACTCATAGCAGTAGTTAACTCACCATTAAAAGGTCCCTCATGAGGAAAATCAATTTGCAATAAATATTTCATAGTTTGCTCCAAGTTTTTATTTGAATATAGCAAAAATAAATTATTATAAACTAAAAGTATAAGTAGATATTATGATTTTTGTAAAAACAAGGCTTATGAAGCCTCATTTTTAGTAGGAAGTGTAGAGATATAATCTTCAATAGCAACAGCTACTTTTTTTGAAAAAGCAACAGCTTCTACTACTGTTCTAGCTCCTGTAACTACATCTCCTGATGCAAAAACTCCAGCTCTTGTAGTGCAACCATTCTCATCACTTTCTAAAAGGCCATTTTCACCTAAATGCAATCCTGCATTGTTTTTTACTATCAAATCTCTTGCTGTTTGAGAAATAGCAACTAATATAGAATCAGCTTGTTCAAAACCTTGAGTTTTTTCTTCTTGAGGGTTTGTAGTTTCATATTTTATTCCATCTTCTGTGAACTCTAAAGGAGATTTAAATAGATTAAATTTTACACCATCTATTTTTGCATGTTCTATTTCTATTCTTTCAGCAGGCATACTTTGTTCATCTTTTCTATACATAATTTGAACTTCCCTAGCTCCATTTCTAATAACAGTTCTTGCAACATCCATAGCAACATTTCCAGCACCTACAACTATAACTTTTTTACCTAAGTCATAAGCTTTTGGAGTTTTTAAATAATCAATAGCAAAGTGTACATTTCCTAAACTCTCACCTTTAATTCCAAGTTTCTTAGGTCTCCAAACCCCAGTTCCTATAAATACAGCATCAAACTCATCTCTAAATAAATCATCAATAGTTATGTTTTTTCCTATCATGATATTTTTTCTGATTTTCACACCAAGCTTTAGAAGATTTTGCTCAACCTTATCAAGAATAGTCTTATCAAGTCTAAAATCAGGGATACCAAATCTAAGAACTCCACCTATTTTATCATTTGCTTCATACATAGTAACGCTATAGCCTTTTAAGGCCATAATCATGGCTAAACTAATACCAGCAGGTCCTGAGCCAATAATAGCTATGTTTCTTCCAAGTTGTTCAGGTTTTTCAAACTCTCTATAATTCATATAGTATGTAGAAATATAGTTTTCTATTCCACCTACATTTACAGGTGTGTGTTTTTTATTTAGTACACAATGACCCTCACAATGCTTCTCATGGGGACAAACAAGTGAGCAAATAATAGATAAGGGATTGTTTTCAAATACCTTTTCTCCAGCCTCTTTTATATCCCCTGCTAAAAATAGTCTAATCATCTCTGCAATAGGAGTACCTACAGGACACCCTTTTTGACATTTTGGTTTTTTACAGTCTAAGCAAGTCTGAGCTGAATTAATAATATGTTGCATTACTATCCTTATTATTTTTTCTAAATTACATAACTAATATTATAACTTAGAAATGATATTTTTATAATAATTTATAGCCATTTCATAAAATAATCAAAATAATAAAAATTAACCAACAAAGGAGTTTAAATACAGTTATTTTTTAGGTATTTTATATATAATATATGTTTAATATATTAATAACTAAGGGAGTACAATGTCTTTGGGTAAAAAAGTTATTTTATTACTAGTTCTACTTTTAATTTTGATTGTGTATACCTTAGTTAACTTTGATTACAGTAAGTATAAAGCCTCTGACCATTCATCTGTTCAGATTCAAGAAAATATTCAAAACTCCCCAATTAGTGATATTGGTGATACATTTACAGAGATTAAGACAACTATATTTAAAACAATTGATGAGTATTTTAATCCACAGCAAGAAGTGATTAAAAAAGAAGAACCTAAAATAGAAAAACAAGTTATAAATGAACCAAAAGAAGAGAATAAAAAAGAAATAGATAAGAAAAAGTCAGAAGAAAAAAGTGATGAAAATAGTACAAAAGAAGAAGTTAAGCCAAAAGAAGAAGCAAAAAAAGTAGAAAAAAAGAAGATTGAAAAACCAAAAATAGTTTCAACAAGACAGATACAAAAAGAGATTGATAAAATTTTAAAAGATCAAAAGATTACTTTCCAAAGACGAAGTGTAAAAATCACAAATGCTTCATTTAGTTCAGTAAAAAAAGTTGCACAGATTTTAAAGAAATATGAAAAATTAGAGATAGAGATTGCAGGACATACTGACTCAAGAGGTGCTGCTTCGTTAAATAAAAGAATTTCACAAGATAGAGCAAATAGCGTTAAAAATGTATTGATTAATTTAGGTGTAAAAAACAAATTAAAAGCTGTTGGATATGGTGAAAAGTATCCAATTGCAAAAGATGATGCAAATGGATTATCTAAAGAGAATAGAAGAGTTGAAATAAATATTACAGGAGATAACAGATGATGGTAGAGGTGGCTTCACTTATAGTTGTAAATTTACTTATTGCAGTATTTATTGGTTTATTGATAGGATTCTTTATTGGTAAGGCTGTTGGTGGTTCTTACACACCCCCTGTTGATAATACCGAATCCATAGGTGATGAAGGGAACTTAACTCCAAATGCTAGAAAATCAAAGGTAAACCCTATCTTTAAAAAGAACTCTAGCTTGGATAATAAGCCACTTATTCTTACTACTCCTAGACAATCAGGAAAAGATAATCTAAAAAAGATAAAGGGTATTAACTCTAGAATTGAAGAGGATTTAAATGCTTTAGGTATTTTTCATTATGATCAAATTGCAAAATGGACAAGCAAAAATGGTGATTGGGTAGAAGAGTTTTTACAATTACCAGGTTGTGTTAAAAAATATCAATGGGTTGATCAAGCTAGAATTTTAGAAACAGGTAAAGAGACAATTTATTCTCAAAAGGTTGAAGATAAAGAGATAGAGGTTGAGTAATCGCATAACTTAAAAAAGTTATGCTTAAACTACATTTGATCTTCTTAATTTTCTAATAATACTTGCAATTTCTCTTGAATATTTTCTAGCTCTTTTAGAGTTATAACTCCATCCACCATTATAACTACTCCAAATTCTTCGCCAGTTGTTTTTATGTACTTTTCTCCAGTACTTTAACTCAGCAATTGCATTTTTTGTTGCAAACTCAAAGTCTGATATTAGTTTCATAGCTAATTTATTTCTATTCCATGAAGTGTCTCTAACTTTATGTCTGTTTATAACTGTTTTAATGTTTGCTTGGTAAAGGCCAAAGTCTTTACTATTTACATTAACAAGGTATTTACCTAATGAGGACTCTTTTATAGCAATAGCCATTAAAGAGTAGCTAAGGCCATATTTAGCACCTTGCTGTTTTATCTGCTTTAACATTTTTATATCTTCTTTACTTAGTTTAGAAGGGTTAAAATCAAAGGCAAAAATGTTTCCTACAAATACCATTATGAATACAATAACTCTTAGATTCATAAAATGGGCTCCTTTATCTAAACTTAAATTGGCGCGAATTATATATAAAATTAACTATTTTGTCAAATTTCTACTATAAATTTATAGTTTTACAAACAAATTTAATCTAGTATTTAGCTTTTAAGACTATAATTCCGAAAAAATTTTAATTAGTTATAAGAAATTGGAAATTAAATTGGAAAAAAGAGAATTTAAGAAGACGATTAAAGAAATAGGTTTCTCTTCTCAGAAGAGTTTTGCAGAGAGCATAGGTGTAAAAGCTACGACTTTTACAACATATAAGAATATACCAAGTCATATCGTAAGAATCGTAAATATGGGGCTTATGGCAAAAAGAAATGGTGTATCATTTGAAGAGATAAAAGAGGCTATGAAGTTAGACTAAATCTAACTTTTAGCACTTTTCATCCATTAGATTTCTTACACAGATATTAATCATTTCATAGACTTTGTCAAATCCCTCAAATCCTTCAAAGAAGTACGGATCTGGAACATCAGCACCGTTATAACCAAAATCACCAAGTTTTAGAACATCTTTTGCACCAAGTTTTTTTAGATTTGCTATATTAGAGTCATCTAATCCTACAATAACATCATACTTATCTAAATCTTCTTTTTTTATTTGTTGTGCTCTTTGATGAGCTATATCAAGTCCATTTTGAATACACACTTTTATAGAGTTTTCACAAGGTGGTTCTCCTATATGCCAACTTCCTGTACCTGCACTAGCTACTTCTATATGTAAATCATTCTCTTTTACATATTTTTGAGCAATTGCCTCAGCTATTGGTGATCTACAAATGTTACCTAAACATACAAAAATTATTGAATCTATTCTACTCATTTATCTAATCCTATATCTATATATTTTCTAACTTTTTTTATTTCATCTAAGTTTGCATCAACTTCTATTATCTCTTTAGAATCATCTTTTACAACTTCACCAAAAGGTGAAATTATAGCACTTCCCTTTGCCATATTATCATTTGCACTATTTGTAGCTATTACAAAGCATTGATTAACTAAAGCTAATGCTTTTGAGATTGACTCATAGTGGTCTTTTCTTTTTACTCCCCACATTGAAGGATTTAGTATTATATCTGCTCCTTTTATCTTTTCCCATAAAATTGGGAATCTAAGTTCAAAACAGATTAGTGTAGCAATTTTTACTCCATTTATTTCAATGGTTTTAATATCATCTTCTTCACCTGCTTCAAAATGTTTAGGTTCATTACCTAAAGCAAAAAGTTTATATTTATCTTGTTGATGAATTGATGTTTGATTATGGAATATATGTAAAGTATTAAAGTATTTGCCCTCTTTTTGTGTTATAAAAGTAAGAGCTATAGTTTTATTAATAGCTAGTTTTTTTATCTCTTCTATTGCTTTTATACTAAAATTTGAAGCCTCTTGCATTCTGTCAAAGCAAAAACCTGATAAACAAACCTCAGGTGCTAAAATAAGTGAGTTGTCATCACAGGCTAAAATTAATTTTTTCAACTTTTCTAAGTTTTGCTGAAAATCATCTACTGTTTTTATTTGTAAACTAATTAGTTTCATTAATCACCTTTCTTATTAGGTTTTCCATAGCAACTTGGTAGCTAAGTGCAGTTGCATGGGTTGTGGCTTCATATTTTGTTACAAGCTTTGCTTGGGTGTTAGAAGCTCTAACTAATGCCCAGCCATACTTAAAAACAATTCTAAGTCCATCTACTAAAATTATATCTTTTATTACAGGAAAACCTCTTTGTGGTTTATAAATCTCTTTTTTTAGTTTTTTTATTAAGTCAAATTTTATACTATCATTTACTAATATATCTATATTTGAAGTTGTATAAACTTTTGGAAGTTTTTCAATCTCTTTGTTTAATTTCATACCTTGCTGAACTAACTCTAAAACCCTAAATGTTGCATATATAGCATCGTCAAAACCATAATATCTATCATTAAAAAAGATATGTCCTGAAACTTCTGCTGCTAAGTCTGCATTTAACTCTTTTAGTTTTAATCTTAAGTTTGAGTAGCCTGTTTTGTTCATTATAGATTTTCCAGAGTTGTTAATCTCATCAAAAATATTTTGGGAGTAAGTAACCTCCCCTACTACAACAGGATTTTTCATATTTTTTGAAAACAGATAAGCTAGAGTATCCCCTTTGATATTATGTTTGTTTGTTAAAACTGCTATTCTATCAGCATCACCATCATAGGCAAAGCCTAACTTTGTATCACCTTTTAATAAAGACTTTAAAGACTTTAGATTTTTCTTCTTTGTTGGATCTGGATGGTGGTTTGGAAACTTTCCATCGGGTTTTTTATTTATAGCTTTATAGGTTAAATTCAGTGAGTCTAAAATAGAGCATAAAACAGTATTAGCCACTCCATTACCGCAATCAATAGCAAATTTTGTATCTAATGATTTTAGATGTTTAAACTCTTTTTTCATAAAATTTATATATTTTTTCTTGGCATCTACTTTTATAAAACTGTGGTTTTTAGCTATTTTTTTATCATAGTTCTTAGCTATTTTTTCATAAAGTTTTATTAAATCTTCACCATAAAAAGGTTGGTTGTTTATAGTGATTTTAAAGCCATTGTATTGTTTTTCATTGTGGCTACCTGTAATCATAACAGAGGCATTTGGTTTTATCTTTTTTGAGTTGATTTTAAACTTTTGATAAGAAGCAAAATAGTTAACTCCTGTTGCTACAAGTCCTATATTTAGTACATTACAATTAGCTGCATTAAGTCCACTAACTAAGCCTTTAAAAAGCATAAGTGAGTGTTCCCTTACATCATATCCTACAACTACGTAAGGGTTTTTAGAGGTTTCTTTTACTATGGCTTTACCTAAATAGTAGCCTATTAGTTTGGCATTTTTTTTAGTCAGCTGTTTTTTTACAATACCTCTAATATCATACTGTCTAAAAATATTTTTATCTATCAATTTCTATTTTTCCTCTAATTTTAGTAGTTTTTCTTTTTTGTCAATTCCACCACTATAAACATCAATATCTTTTATCCTATGACATGGAACTAAAATATGTATCATATTTTGTGCAATTGGACTCTTTAAAGATTTAGCTTTGTATTCAAAGTTATTTGAAAACTGTTCTAAAGTTTGAGTTCTTCCATAAGGTACTTCCAAAAGCTTTTTATAGATTTCAATTTGGAAATTTGAACCAACAAGTTGCATAGGTATATCAAAGTTTTCTCTTTCTTTATTAAAATACTCTTCTAGTTGAACTCTTAAATTGTCAAATAAATCGCAGTTTGATGGGATAATATCCGCATCAAAGCTTTTCTTTAAAATATCGATTCTAGCTTCAAGATTAAAAGGGGCAAAGTATGTAAACATAACTAAACCCTTTTTTGTACAAGCAGCAAACATTTCACCAAGAGGTGTTTCTATAGTTGTTGTTAGTATTATTTCTTTTGATTTTGATTTGTATTCTCTCATTTTAGGATTTTATCATAAAGAAAATAAGATATAATATAGGTATATTGATTATAATATGTCATTTGTGGCATAATATAAGAAAGGATTAGTTATGACAAGAATAGAACTGATTACTAAAATAAAAAATCGAAAACAAGAATTAGATATTTCTATTGAGAACTTAGCTAAATTAAGTGGTGTAGGTATAAGAACTTTAAATCGTTTTTTTGCAGGTGATGATGTAAAGTTGAGTACCCTTGAAAAAATAACAAATATGATAGGCTTAGATTTTGCAGGAAATGAGACATTGTCTATTAAGGAACTTAAAAAGAGAAGAGCAAAAGAGAAAGCTTTATTTATGGCATCGCTTGTTCAAAGTACATCTGCTTTAGAAATGCAAGGTTTAGAAAACAACTCTCTTGAAAAGATTGTAGATAATTTTGAAAAAGAGTTTTTAACAGGGCAATATAAAAATAGACTTTGGGTGGCATAATGATTGACTCTACAAAACCTATAGATGATGCAACACCTCTTGATGATATATCTGGATTAAAATTACCAAATGATAAGGTATACACTTTAAAAGAGATTTACGAACAAGAAGCATTAAATATAGCAAAAGCAACTATAAAATACCTTTCTGCTTCTCCAAGCAAAAAAGAAGCCCCTTTTACTTATAATTGGATGATGGATTTACATGAAGAGATGTTTGGTGACGTATGGAAATGGGCTGGAGTTCTAAGACAAGTTGAGCTTTCAATTGGCGTAAAAGCATATCTTGTTCCTATGGAACTTAAAAATTTATGTGATGATATAGCTTATTGGAATAAGAATCGAACATTTGATATTTATGAAAGTGCTACTAGAATACATCATAGAGCAGTTCAAATTCATCCTTTTAAGAATGGAAATGGCAGATGGAGTAGAATGCTTGCAAATATCTACTTAAGACAACATGATAAAATGCCTGTGCGTTGGCAAGAAGATCTATTAGCAAAAGAAAACCCAAAAAGAAGTGATTATATTAAAGCTTTAAAAATGGCTGACAATGGGGACTATAAAGAGCTTATTGAGATGCATAAAATTACTTATAGAATAGGATAACAATTTATTATTAATTATTATAAACTTATCAATTATTTGTGTTATAATTAAATATTTAAATAATGATTGAATGTTTAGATTTTAAAGGTTTATAATGAAAAAAGTTTTAGGTTTAGATATAGGTACGAATAGTATAGGTTTTTCTTTAAATGAAATATATGTAGAAAATGAACAAACAATTTTTAATGAAATTGTTTCAAATAGTATTATCTTTAGTGAATATATAAAAGCTGAAGATAGAAGGTCTTTTAGAAGTGGTCGAAGACGAAATGAAAGAAATAGTAGACGAAAGAAAATAGTTAGAAAACTACTTTGTGACTTTAATCTTGCACATAACCAAATACTTTCAAAGCCTATAAAGTACTTTAATAAACTCTCACAAAATCAAAATCCTTATAAATTAAGAGAGCAAGCAGTTCTTGGAAAAAATTTGAGTAGAGATGAATTTACATTTTCTCTTTATACTATTATCTCAAGAAGAGGTTATTCAAATCAATTTAAAACAGAAGATTCAAAAGATGATGGTGTTATAACTGAATCTATTAAAAAGAATAAATCAATATATAAAGAGAAAAACTTAGCTATACCATCTCTTGTATTATTAGATAAAAAAGAAGAACTTGAAGAGAATGACTTCATAAATGTAGCTATAAGAAATAAAAAAGACAATTATAATAATTCTTTAGATAGAGAACTTTGGCAAGAGGAGTTAGAAAAACTACTTGAAAGTCAAAAAGAAAATAAAGAACTTTTTAAAGATATAAATAAATATGAAACTTTTAAAAGTAAGCTTTTAAATGGGGTCAATGAGAATTCTTTAGGACAATTTGAACAAAGAGCTTTAAAAAGTATGGAAGGTATGGTTGGATATTGTAGTTTTTACAATATACATCATGAAAATAGACAAAAAAGAGTTTCTAAATCTCATATCTCAAGTATAGAGCTCACTCTTAGGCAAAGAATTGAAAACTCTATTTTAGGTAATTTGATTTTTAATAGCAAAACAGGAGAAATTTTTATTCCTTCAAAAGAAGAGATTGAAAATACTATAGAGTTTTGGCTCAAAAAACCAGTAACTCAAACTATCAATACAAAAAATATATTTGATAAAGCTGGATTAAAAAATATCAAAATAAAAACAGCCCAAAAACAAGATGATACTATTCTAGATATAAAACTACATGCTCAGTTATTACAAATCTTTAAAGACGTAAATATAGATATTTTTGATAAACACAGAGATTTATATACAAAAGTCTTAGAAAAAATTCACTACTTTGTAAATAAAGAACAAATAGCTAAAGAGATAAAAGAAAAAGTAGATACTCAAAAACTTCTAGGTGATGAGGTTATCGAAAAGCTATCAAAAGTAGATAAGGTTACAAAAGAGTCTTATGCTTCTTTTTCTCTAAAATTTATAGATGAGATTTTACAAAAACTAAAAGAGGGAAAAAGTTATCATGATAGTCTTAGTGAATTAGGATATTTTAAAAAATACCTTGATATGAAAGCTTATGATTATCTACCACCTTTAAATCCATCTTCTGACGATATAAAGTGGCTTGAAAAAAACATCTCAAATTTTAAAAGAGAACATCTCTTTTATCAGCCTTTGGTTTCTCCAAATGTAAAAAGAATTATTTCTATCTTAAGAAGGCTTATAAATGATATTGTCAAAAGATATGGCAAGATAGATCAAATCATTATAGAAACATCAAGAGATTTAAATTCAGATAGAGAAAAAGAAAAAATAAAAGATTCTCAAAAACAAAGTAAAAAAGAGATAAATGAAGCTGAAAAATTACTTTTAGCAGAAGATTATAAATCTAGTAGTAAAAATATCGAAAGAGCAAGATTACTAAAAGAACAAAAATCAAAGTGTCTATATAGTGGCGAACCTCTTACTTTAGAAGAAGCTTTGGATGAAACACAAACAGAAGTGGAACATTTTATCCCCAGAAGTAAGATTTGGATGAACTCATATAAAAACAAAATCTTAGTTTTAAAAAAACATAATCAAAACAAAAGTGACAAACACCCTGTAAGCTATTTAAAATCAAACAATATGTGGGAAAATTTCCAAGATAGAGTAAAAGAAACCCTGCATAATCAAAACAAAATATCTTGGCTAACTGATGAAGAGAATATAAATAAAAACTGGGAAAAAGAAAATCTTGAAGATAGGTTTTTAAATGATACTAGAAGTGCCACAAAAATCATAGCAAACTATTTGGAACACTACCTTTATCCAAAGCAAAATGAACACGGCAAAGGGGAGTCAAATTTAAATGTCATAAGAGTGACAGGAAAAGCGATAAATGAACTAAAACGACTTTGGGGTATAGATAAAGTACAGCCTAAAAATGAAAGTAATAAAAAAGATAGAGATACAAACTATCATCATACTATAGATGCTATAGTAATTTCTCTTTTAAACTCTTCATCAAAAAAAGCCCTAAATGATTTTTTCAAACAAAATGAAAATGGTTACAAAACAAAAGCTATCTTAGAAAACCTAAAAGAGAGATTTCCAAAAACAAAAGATGGAATACCTTTGGTAGATTTTGTAAAGCAAAAAGTAAAAAAATATGAAAATGAAGAGCTTTATGTTTGTCATATGATTAAAAAAAGAAATAACATAGTAGGCTTTAAAGATGGAAATATAAAGCTTTATTGGGATAAAGATAAAAAAGAGTTTTATCAAATAGATAAAAAATCAGTAGATAAAAATCTACTTTTTGATCAAAATGGAAAAGATGTAAAAGATAGTGAAGTTGAAAAAAGAGTAAATATTTTAGTAAAAGATTTAGATTTACCAAAACAAAACAATATAAAAGAAGCTATCTTAAAGTATAAAGAAAAACTCTTAAATACAAGAGAACAAATCAAAAATCTTGAGAAACAAATCAAAGAGCTAAAAAGTAATCTACCAAATAAAAAAGACTATATAGATACACCACAAACTTTAGAGATAAAAGAGCAAGTAGAAGTTTTAGAAAAAGAGAGAAAAGATCAAGAAGATATTCAAAATGAGCCATGCTATTTTCTCACAAAAAAAGCTAAAAAACAAATCATAAGAAATATCAAAGTAAAGACAAAAAGTGCAACAAAAGTTGATAGTATTATCATCACTGATAAAAGTAAAAAAGACAGAGTACAAAGACTTTCTACTGAAACTTATGAAAATTTAAAATCAAATCAAACTCCATTTGTAGCCAAACTAAATGGTAGCACACTAAATGTAGATTTAGTTAATACACAAAAAGGACAAGTGGTAGGATTAAACTATTTTTCATCTATTAAAAATAATATTCCTACTAAAATAAACGAAA
>JASMTK010000060.1:0-4161 GCA_041694355.1 Arcobacteraceae bacterium
TATCCTATTTCATTGCTGTATATATTTAGATACTTAGCTAATATATCTATCAAATCCCAGGTATCCATATTGATTTTTTTAACTTTTAAAACTAAAAAATTTCCTTTTTTTGTAAAAGTTATAGGCTTTTCTTCAACTATAAAATCTTCTTTATTTTGTACAAATTCGAAGTTTAAAACCTTTGAACTATGACTATAAACACGTTTAACCACTTTTAGTAATCCTTGTAATAAATTGAAATAAATCTGGAATTATATTGTTTTTAATATATGATATCTATAAGTTCTACTTTGAAATTATAAACTATTATAACAGCAAAGAAATAGCAATTACAAAGAAATATATAAAGCTGTTTTCAGATTTTAGAAAGCTTAATAATTAAACTACTTTAGTAAACTCTTCATATAAATTATCAGTCAATTTATTGCGAAGCTTCAATTCTAAATTAATTGGTTTAGAACCTTCAAATCTATATGTATCAGCTAAACCCAAATAGATAAAATCTTGAGTTTTTTTATCAACTTGTGCAAATTTTCTTACAAATATATGAAGATTTACTCCATTCTTTTTATTTTGAGTAAGTTTCAATCCATCTCCTTTATCATCACTATGACTAGGTTTACTTGTATATAAGAATAACTCTTTATCTAAAAAATCATTTTTATATTTAGAGGCTTTTGTATATTTATCCTTCTCAATTGTAATAAACAAAAAGAAATCATTTTTATATTTTAAAAACCCACTACCTCTAAAAGAAGAGTGTATCTTATTAAAATTACAAAGTTGAGCAATATTCAACATATTATAACGTTGATATAGCTTAAAAAAAGGTATTCCATAATACTCCAATGAAAACTCTTTTTCATACTTAACTATTCCATAATGTATTGACTCTTCAATAAATTTTTTCTTTAAATCATCTTTTAATATGTCATTAAACTTTTTAGTTTTATAGATTCTGTTTTCCTTAAAGAAAATAAGTTTTAGGTACCTTTTCTTTTGTGCACTATCAAAATAGTTTTGCTCTAAAAAATTAATACTATGAAACATAATATCACTATTTACTACTTTTTGATATTTCGATAATAATTCATTCAAGTTTTTAATTGTTAAATAATCTTTATGTAATAACTCTTTTAATATTACAAACTCATAAACTCTTTTTATAGGAAGCAAGTAATCAATAAATCTTATTGCTTTTAAAAAATCTATATCAAAACTCACACTCTCAAGGCTTTTTTCTTTTTCCACCTTTAATAAAAACTCAAAATACGATTTGCTATAACTAACAAACTTTAAAGGATCGATAAACTCATCATAATTTAGATAGTCACTTAACATAGGTAAACTTAATCTTATTGACTCTTTAAATTTAAAATACTCCTCTTTTAAAAAGCTCATACTATTAAAATTTTGATTATCAATCTGATTTAATATTCTTTTTTTACTAATTTCATCTATACTAATATGTACATTTCTTAAACTAGCAAAATCATTATTTATTGCAAGCTTTAAACTCTCTTTATCAATTTGTTTATCACCTAATAATGCTTTTGTAATCAAAAAAGTTTTACTATGATTTCCAATAAAATCTATTAGTGTTAAAAACTCTTTATCTTTATGCTTTCTAAGGCCACGTCCAAGCTGCTGCGCAAAAACTATTGATGAATCAGTTGGTCTTAACATTAATATCATATTTATAGCAGGAATATCTATCCCCTCATTGAAAATATCTACACAAAAGATAACTTCTAAAGTATTTTTATCACTTTCTAATTTTGCAATATACTCTTCTCTTTTTATGATTGTATCTTCACTTGTAAGACTTATACTTTTTATTCCTCTTTTATTAAACTCTTTTTCCATATATCTACAATGCTCAACTGAAATACAAAAAGCTAAAATTTTTCTTTTCTCTCCACTAAAACCATAAAAATTCATCTTTTCTACAATTAGGTCAACTCTTCTATTTATCATTAAGAGCTTAGAAACCTCACTAATACTATTGCTATCAACCATATCATAGTCTACTGCATTTATATCACTAACCCCATAATAATGAAACGGCACAATAAGTCCATATTCTAAAGCTTCATCTACTCTAATATCACATGCTATATTGTCATCAAAATAATCATATATGTTAGAATTATCCATTCGATTAGGTGTTGCAGTTAATCCTAATAAAAAGAACTTTTTAAAATAATTTAAAACTATTTTATAGCTTTTACTAGTTATATGGTGAGCCTCATCTACAACAATATAATCAAAAATATCTTTTTCAAAATAATTATAGTTTTTAACCAAGCTTTGCACTGTTGCAAAAATAAAATCTGAATTTATATCTTTTCTATTTCCTGTAAATATACCTGTAGACTTATCTTTAATTATCTTTTCAAAACTCTCTTTTGCTTTTAATAAAATATTCTCTCTATGTACAATAAACAATACTCTTTTTGGTTTAGCCCTTTTGATATCAAAAACACTTAAATATGTTTTACCTGTTCCTGTTGCAGCAATAGCCAATACCCTTTTCTCTTCTTTTTTTCTAAAGAATTCTATTTTTTCTATAGCTTGTTCTTGCATATAATTAGGTTTTAACTCTTCAAATAAAAAACCTTTTTCAACTTTCATATTCTGTTTATAGCTATTGTATTTATCTAAAAAATATCTATCTACAAATCTTGCTTTTTGCCATAATAAATTAAATTCATCTTTTAATCTGTTGTAATAGTCATCCTTATAGTTTCTATATAAACTATTCCACTCTACATTTGATTTAAAAGCACTTGAAGTAATATTAGATGACCCTATAATGCTTATAAATTCATCATTTAAATCAAATATATAAGCTTTTGGATGAAAACCTTGCTTTAAACTGTTACTATCATATATTTTCAACTCTATATTTTTAAAATCCAATATTCTTTCTAATGCTTTTACTTCCGTAAAATTCAAATACGTAGATGTAAGAATTTTACCCCTAACCCCTTTTCGCTCTAATTTTTCTAATGTTTCAAGTAGTAGTTGTAATCCAGAAAAATTTATAAATGCTACATTAAATATAAAAGACTTACATTCATTTAATAGTTTTGTTATATAATTATAAAAATTTGAACTATTAGAGTTTACTATTAGTTTATTCAAAATCAACCTTATTTTTTGTTTGATTATACGCAACATTTACTAAACCATATTTTAATAAAGGTTATCATGAGTGAACAAAACAATACAATTTACTATTTACAACATAATGATATTTTAAACAAAGAGATATTAATAAATGAAATATACAATAATCTAAATACAAATTACTATTTTACAGATAGCTTTGATGAAAATTTTTATATTGATTTATGCTACTTAGGTTTTATCAGTACTTCAATACAAGATAATGGAAACCTCTATTTACTTCCAGAAATACAATTTGAATATGCAGTTTTATATTTTGAAAATCTTCACATAAGTAAAAAAGTCAAAAAACTTATAAATAAAGATAACTTTAATTTTATCATCAATGGTAATATTGATGAACTTTTTATTGCTTTAGACTTATATCATAATCCAAATTGGTTGTGTGGAAAATATAAAGAGTTAATAAAAAAACTATCTAAAACTGATAATAGTAACTTTAAAATAGATACTTTTTTAGTACAAGATGAAAATACAAAAGAGAACATAGCTGGAGAAATAGGTTATACTATTGGAGATACATATACCTCATTGACAGGATTTAGTTCATCTAAAAAAGAGTACAGAAACTATGGGAAACTACAACTTGTCTTAACTGCAAAATATTTAGAAAAAAATCATTATAAACTATGGAATCTAGGACATCCTTATATGGATTATAAATTTGAATTAGGTGCTATTAAATACACTAGAAAAGAGTTTTTAGAAAAATGGTTCAAAAGTATAAAATAAAAAAGCAGAGAAAAAGCGAGCTAAAAAAAAGCCAAACCATGGATAACTCTAGGGAGTTAAACAAGGTTTGGCTTCAAATAAATAAGTTCCTTAAAAAGATAAGATCTTTTTTAGAAACAATAAATACTCAAGAGCTGGCAGCGGCCTACGTTTCCACAAGTGAAACCTGCAGTATTATCAGCGATGAAGCGCTTGACTTCCGGGTTCGGAATGGAGCCGGGTATTTCCACTTCTCTA
>JASMTK010000061.1:0-10160 GCA_041694355.1 Arcobacteraceae bacterium
CAACAAAAGCAATAGTACTTATCCAAATAGTAATAACAAGCCATTTTTTATGTTTTTGCATCCAACTTATCATAAAACTTAATCCTCAAAAAATTTTAAAATATAATACTGTAAATTTTCTTTTAAGTCAGTTAAAATTTATTTTTCAATAAAAAAAGTTATAAGTCAGATAAAATCTCATTTTTTACTACATCTTTTTTACTCATCAAATCATTTATAACTGATTCTCTGATTGTTATTTCTAATTTTTTACATGCACTTTTAAAAGCCTCTTCTTCTCCAACTATAAAACACATCTTTTTGGCTCTTGTAATTGCTGTATACAAAAGCTTAGTATTGTGCATTATATAGTGAGAGAAACTCATAGGTATTAAAGCACTATCATACTCCATACCTTGTGTTTTATGTATAGTTAGACAGTAAGCTAAAGATAATAAAGATGAAATAGTATCAAAGTCATAAAATACCACCATATCATCGTTTGGATATAAAACAATACACTTTTCTTCTTCAAAATCCATCTTTATTATTAAGCCTAATTGTCCGTTAAAAACTCTTTTTTCTAAATAATCAGTTGAACCACTTTTATACATTGCCATTGTTTGGGCTTTCATATTTTCGTTTTTTACGTGTATTACTTTATCAGTGATTTTATACTCATAAAGCTTAGTTTTATATGCTTTTCCTTTTGTATGATTAAAAAGTTTTTGAAGTTGCATATTTATATTTTCAACACCTAAAATACCGCTTTTCATTGGGGTAATTAACTGAAATAAAATAAGTGCATTGCCAATCTCTTTTTTCTTGATTAGTTCATAATATGTTTCAATATATGAAGAAGAGATATTTAAAATATTATTTAAAATTTTTGCACTATTCTCTACTCTTAAATTAGCAAACTCATTAGGTGGTATTGAGTTTTTTTGAGCATAATAACTAGGAATAGAGATATTATAAAATTTAAAATCCTCATACTCCTCTTCATACTTAGGAATTTCACCTTTTCTAATATCATTTGCAATTACAGCAATAGCTTGGTTTTCATTTTGTCTATAAATTTTTGTTAGTTTACAAACAGGTGCTAAGTGATACTTTATAGCATCAGCTAGAATATTTCCAGCACCTATAGCTGGAAGCTGACCATCATCTCCTACAATTATAAAAATAGTATCATCTGATATTTTAGAAATTATTTGATAAAAAGTTACGGAATTAACCATTGATGCTTCATCAAGAAGTATTACTTTATATGGAAAGAAATCTTTCTCTTTATGTTTTACAAGCATTGATTGAATTGTTGAACTATTATAGCCTGTAGTATCTGCTATTCTTTGACTTGCAATACCACTTAATGCAACAGTCATAATATCATCATAAGAGACAATCTCTTCTAAAAGCTCCAAAATTGCCCTACTTGATGTGGATTTACCTGTACCTGCATAACCTATTAAAAATAGTGTTTTTTCACCCTCATTTATTAGTTCAACTGCTCTTTTTTGTTCCTTACTTAAATTAAAACCTAAAGTCTTCTCTTTTTTTTCTATGTAATCCTCAAACATATGGATTATTTTTTTATTTTTTTCATTCTCTCTTCTTTCAAAAAAATCAACTATATTTTTCTCTGCATTGTAAAGCATAGATAAAGCATATCTATTCTCTTTTGTAACATAAAGTTCCTCCTCTACAAGCATCTTAGCAACAGCCTCTTCGTAAAGTACATTTTCATTTGAAAAGTTTAAAGAGTCATCTAAAAGTTTGAAAAGATGAAATTTATCTATTGAAGAATTCCCGTTGTTATCACAGTACTCTTTTAAAGTATAGTTAAGACAAGCCATAATTCTAAACTCACTTCTTGGGTCAATTCCTAAAGCTTTTCCTATTTCATCAGCTTTTTTAAAACCTATTCCTCTAATATTTACTAAGATATATGGATTGTTTTTTATCTTTTCTATTAGATTATCTACCTCACCAAAAGCAGAATAAATTTTTGTAATTAGATTTGAAGTTACGCCATATTTGGCTAAAAATGAGCCCAATTCTCTTAAATGTTTAAACTTTTGCCAAGAGGTTTTTATCTTTTCAAGCTTTTTTTCTTTGATACCTTTAAACTTTAAAAGTTCCTCTGGATTGTTGTTTAATATCTCAACTAACTCATCTTCTGTGTATCTTTCTAAAAGTTCGTGGGCAAATTTATTTCCTATTCCTTTAACTATTTTTGTTAAAAAGAAAAAAATCTCAGCCTCTTTTAACTCTAAAGTATCGAACTCAAACTGAACCCCATACTTTTTATGTGTAGTCCAGTTTCCTTGAAGAACTATCTCTTCTCCAACCATTTTTTCAATATCAGTATCAAAGTAAGAACCACAAATTTTTTGATTGTTTTCTAAGACAGCAATTATGTAACTATTTTCTTCGTTTTTATAAAGTACTTTCTTTAAAACTCCAGATAATTTAAAACTTTTATATTCCTCTTTATTTTCCATTAATAACCATCATTGAACTTTTGTTTTTTATGCTTCTCTTTTTTGTAAGTTTTTCTTTTTTTCTCTTTTTGAATTAAGTTTGCATCTTTTAGTAAAGTATCTCTTTCATCTTCAAAATCTTCACTATGAGAGTCTAGATACATTAAAGTTTTATTTAAAAACTCTGTTAAACCCATAAGATAAGAGGAGTGCAAATCAACAGCATCAACTCTTTTTAAATCCTCATAATTTTTCATTGTTCTTTTTTTGAAAAGCTCAACATCAAAATTCTCTAACTTTAGTAAAGAGACTGTTCGTGTAAAAAACTTTTCTAAAACTCTAATATATCTAATTCTTCTTTGCTTTTCATGCATTTATACTAACCCCAAGATTCAAATAATATAGATTATATCTAATTTTTTTTTACAATTGTTAAAATATGTCATTTTGAAATAAAATATGCTATACTAAAGAATGATAGTATCAAATAATTCACTTTTAAATATACTTTTACCAAATGATAATAAAACACTAAAAGAAGCACTAAAAGATGCCGATGCAAAGACATTGCAAGAGATGGTTAAAAAGAATTCAGCTTCAGTAAATGATATACTTAAAAATTTATTTGATGATTTAAAAAGTGGAACAAAAACTAACTCAAATATAGAAAATGTTTTAAAAAATACTAATCTTTTTAAGGATTTAGGCTCTTTTACTAAGTCTTTAACTACAATTTTAAATCAAATTGATAAAAACAGTCCAATGGCTAAACATATACCAGTTTTACAAAACTTTTTAAAAAATATCAGTCAAATGGATGAGCAAACACTAAAAGCGCAGCTTTTAAACTCAGGTGTTTTTTTAGAATCAAAAATAAATACCTCTAATCAAAAAAGTACCCTTCCCTCAAGTATAGAAAAGCTTTTAAATCAGATTTTAGAGTTGACAAAAAATATTAATACACCTGTTTCAAAACAGTTAAATAGCCAAATTGAAAAGCTTTTATCACAAGATACAAATGAACCTGCTAAAACAATGCAAAATTTAAAAAGTCTACTACCACTACTTGAAAACTTAAGTAAATCACTTACTAACTCTAATACTTATAGTTTGATGAACTTAACTAAACAGTTAAAAGACACTTTAAATAATGCGAGTTTTTTAGAGTCAAAAATTCAAAACTCTAATAGTGAGAATCTAACACAAAAACAGAACATAAATAATGAAACAAAAAATCTACTACAACAGCTAAAAAGTAGTTTATTACAAACTGCTAACACACCTAAGCAGCTACTATCTCAAATAGATTCACTCTTAATCAAACCTGATTTATTTGCAAAAGATACAAATATAGAACCAAAAGCATTGATTAATAATCTACTTAATCAAGCACCAATAAAACAGTTAAGTAATTCAAATCCAACTATTTCAAATATTATACTAAATTTACAAAACCTAAATGAAAATATCTCTACAATAGAGACAAAGATACAGAACTTCACAAAAGTAGAACCAAATGAAAAAAGTATGCTACTTTCTAATATCAAAGATACTATTAGCAATTTAAAAAGTGAACTTCAAAATATCAAATCTCTTGATTTAACAAATGTAAATAAGCTTATTTCAAAAATTGAGAACCTTGAAAATCTCTTTACAAAAGTTCAAAACCCTATAGATACACAAAGCACACAAGGAAGTATACAAACTAATACTCAAAATCTTAACTTTAGTAGTAACTTTTCTAGTAATATCTCAAATTTACTACTAAATTTAAAAGAGAGTATTTTAAACCTTAGTTCAAATAATTCATCAAACTCTACAAATGATGTAAAACTTCAAAGTCAAATTCAAAATATTGTAGAGAAAATTGAAATAACTCTAAAAGAGAATTTATCACAAAATACAAACACCAATATGCTTACTCAAGGTTTACAAAAAGAGCAAACCTCATCAAACCCTTTAGCAAATGATATGAAGAGTGTTTTATTACAAATGCAAGAAGAGTTAGCTTCAAAAACAGGTGAAAATAAATCATTTCAAGAGTTAGGAAAACAAATTGATAGAATGATAACTCAAATAGATTATCATCAATTATTATCATTAACTTCAAATTCAAATTATGTTTATGTTCCATTTCTATGGGATATGTTAGAGGATGGCAGTATTGGGATGAAAAAAGTTGATGAAGATAAGTTCTATTGTCAAATAAATCTAACATTAAAAGATTACGGAAAAGTTGATTTAATGCTTGGACTTTATGATAAAAATAAAATAGATATAACCATTCAAGCACAAAGGGAGCATTTCAAAGTTAAAGTTAGAGACAATATTAAGCAACTTAAAAAAGCTCTTAATAATGTTGACTTAATCCCTGTAAATATTAAGCTTTTAGATTTAAAAGAAGAGGATAAAGTAAAAAAAGAGAAAACAGATACCTATGTAAATAACTATGACACAAATAGTTTAAACACTGGTTTAGATATTAGGGTATAAAGATGCAACAAGATTTTAATAAAGACAATTACGTTCAAAAAGCCGCTGCATTAAAATATGATGTGGAAACGGATAATGCACCTAAAGTAATTGCAAAAGGTAAGCAAGAAACAGCAAATAACATAATAAAAATTGCTAAAGAGAATAATATACCAATAAAAAAAGATGAGGACTTAGTAGAGCTACTATCTCAACTAGAAATTGATAAAGAGATTCCAGGAAGTATGTATAAAGCTGTTGCTGAAATTTTCTCTTTTATTTATGATATGACAAATAGAAAAGATGAAATTGATGAGAAACTTAAAAATCGTCAAGACAACTCTTTGATATAAGTATAAGAACTATTTCTATATAATCCTAAGCTAAAAATCAAACAAAGTTTTAATAATTTATGAGAAGATATAACAACCTAGATAATCCAATTTTTCTATTTACACTTCTTTTATTAGCTGTAACACTAAATACCATCTCATCTGTATATTTTTTGATTATTTTGATGTGTGGAGTTTTATTTATAGCCTTTTATGAGTCTTTAAAAAATAGAAGATTATATACCTTATCATTTATAGTTTTAGCCTTTTTAATTATTGAGATAAACTCTGGGTTAAAGCCTTTATCCTTGACACTTTTATCTCTATTTTTATATATTTTTATCGTACCAAGTATTAATAGAAGCATTACTTATAGTAATGTAAATAAATATATTTTCGTTATCTTATTTTATATAGGTATATTAACCTTATGGTCATTCTCTACAGATATTAGTCTTACGATAGTTAAAGCTATAATCATAAATATTTTAATAGACTTAATGTTTATAGGAGCATTTCTTTGAAATTTCGACTTAATTTAATATTTATTTTAATTTTTGCACTTATTATAACACTTCTTACAAGAGTTTACTTTCTAAGTATAAAATCAAATACATACTATGAAGAATTATCAAAAAGAAACTATATTAGTAAAAAAAATCTAGTTCCTATTAGGGGTGTGATTGAGGATAGAAACGGGAAGAAACTAGCAATTAATCAAATGGGATTTTCTATTTCTATTAAACCACATTTACGTTCATATAGAAACAAAGAAAAACTAGAATCAATAATTGAGTTTATAAACAAACATTTTCCTAATCTAAAAAAAGAGGATTTACTCAAAAAATATAAAAGAGAAGACTCTGCATACAATCATGATTTTGTTGAAGTGGTTGATTATATTCCATACAAAAAATTCTTTCCTAAATATACTATATTTGCTTCAAAAGATGATATTGAAATAAAATCAGCAACAAAAAGACACTATCCATATAAAAAAGTTGCTTCACATGTTATAGGTTATGTTGGAAAAGCTACAAAATTAGATATGGTAAAAAATAAGCTTTCAGAACATAGTAGAATAATTGGGAAAAATGGATTAGAAAAGTTTTATAACAATAAGCTTCAAGGGGAACTTGGATATAAAAATATTAAAGTAAATGCTCTAAATGAAGAGATTGAGGTTTTAGAAAAGAAAGAGCCATCTACGAACAATAGCATTAAAACTACTATAGATATTGATTTACAAAAATATATTCAAGATATTTTTGACTACAAAGGTGGTGCTGTAATTGTTATGGATGCACACAATGGTGAGCTTTTAGCTGCAGCTTCTTTTCCTGAGTTTGATAACAATATCTTTGCGCAGGGAATCTCCGTAAAAGAGTGGAATAAGATGAGAAATGATTTTAACCACCCTTTTACAAATAAATTAGTAAATGGTTTATACCCTCCTGGTTCGATTATAAAAATGGGTGTTGCTTTATCATTTTTAGAAAATGGAATAAAAAAGAGTTATAAAGTAAATGATAAAGGTTTTATCAAAATAGGAAATAGAAATTTTAGATGTTGGAAAAGATACGGTCATGGAATTGTAGGTTTTAAAAAAGCTATTAGAGAAAGCTGTGATGATTTCTTCTACAAAGGTAGCTTAAGAGTTGGAATAAATAAAATATCAAAAACCTTAGACAAATTAGGTGTGGGTAAGCAAACAGGAGTTGATCAAATAAATGAGTTTTATGGAATAAATCCAAATAAAAACTGGAAAAAGAAAAAATATGATAAACCATGGTATGTTGGTGAGACAGTTATTACCTCAATTGGTCAAGGAAATATGTTAGTAACTCCTATGCAAATGGCTAGATTTACAGCCTTTTTTGCTAGTGGAAAACTACCAAGACCTCACTTTAGTAAGCTTAATTATGCCAAACCACTTACACTAGATTTTCCAAAAGATGATGTTGAGTTAATGAGAGAGGGAATGTATGAAGTTGCAAATCACAAAAAAGGAACAGCAAACTATCATATCACTTCAAAGGTTACTATTGCAGCAAAAACAGGAACTGCTCAGGTTGTTAGTATTCCTCAATCTGAAAAAGTAAGAATGAAAGAGAGTGAACTTAAATACTATCAAAGATCACACGCTTGGCTTACAACTTATGGTCCATATAAAAATCCTAAATATGTGGTTACTGTCTTAGTAGAACACGGTGGTCATGGTGGTAGTGCAGCTGGGGGTATGGTAAGTAAAATATATGATAAACTACATGAGCTAGGGTATATAACTACGTTAAAGTAGTCTACCCTTTTTTAGCCTCTAAAGAGTCATTTTTATGCATAGCATCATAAGATTTTAGTAAAATATATGAGAAAATAATAGCTGCAATGACTCTTGCAACAACTATAATAGTTAAGTTTGCATCAAATATTACAAACAACAATGTATCTTCAATAATAGCATGACAAATCATCAAAAAAGTACCTATATAAAAAATGTCTCTTCTGCTTAACGATGAGTTTTGTGCCTCTTTTATCAAGATTCCTGCACCATAAGTTATTCCTAAAAAAACTCCCACTAAAAGTGAAAATGATTTTGAGATATTCTTTTGTGACTCTTTTATAAATTTTCTTGATTTTATAAAATCCATTAAGAAAATAATTGCACCAATTAATATAATTATTTTAATTGTTAACTCAACTGAGTCAAAAAATGATACTTTTAAAACCTGTGTAATGCTTGAATACTCTTTAGCTTGAATATCGGCACTTGTACTAAATACAGAAGAGAACATCTCATTTGGTAGTAGTGTTACAAAATAAGCAACGATAAATCCAACAATAACTCTTAGTAGTATTGAATATATATTTGAGATACCTAACTTTTTCATAACAGCAGTTTCAACTATCAAAGAGTGACATACTCCTAAAAACACGGCTAAAACAGTCCAATCTTTAGGGGTTAAATCTAATGGTGCTGCAAAAGCTATAGCTGCATAAAGATTTAAAAACATACCACTTATAATACTAAGTGCTGCCTCTTTTGGTAAATCTAAAAGTGTAGTTAAAGGTTCAACTAAAAATGAAATATACGATAAAATGTTGTAAAAATATAAAACCTCTGCTAAGATATAAATTGGAATTACTAATTTTATAATTATCCAAGCACTTTTCAATGAAGTTTTAAATGTCTCTTTAATTTCCAAATTTTCTCCTTTAGCAATAAAATACCCAATTTTGTTTAAATTTATATTTATTAACTTTTTAACCATTATTTAGATACTATTTTGTTTAATTTTAAAGTAGGAACTGTATTTGAAAATAATTGTTAGTTTATTAGTATTTTGTGTATCAATGTTTGCAGCTGAAAGCGACTTACCTGTAGTAAATCTATCTGTAGCTGCACTTGAAGAACCTGCCCAATTTGTAAGAACAATAAATATTGCTATTATTCTTGCTTTATTGGTTTTAGCACCATCACTATTACTAATGGTTACTTCCTTTACAAGAATTATTATTGTTTTTTCTCTTTTAAGACAAGCACTTGGACTACAACAAACACCTCCTACTCAGATTATTATTTCTCTTGGGTTAATTCTTACTATTTTTATTATGGAACCTTATGCAAAAAAATCCTGGGAAGATGCAGTAAAACCCTATATGGATGAACAAATAGGTTATGAAGTTGCTTTTGAAAGAGGAGTTGCTCCTTTTAAAGAGTTTATGATTAAAAATACAAGAGAAGCTGATTTGGCTTTATTTTATAGAATAAAAAACGAACCAAATCCTAAAAATATTGAAGATGTTCCCCTAACACTTCTAATGCCTGCTTTTATTGTAAGTGAATTAAGAACCGCCTTTGAAATAGGCTTTTTAATATTTTTACCATTTTTAGTAATTGATATTATTGTAGCTTCAATTCTTATGAGTCTTGGTATGATGATGTTACCACCTGTTATGATATCCCTACCCATCAAAATTATCTTCTTTATTGTTATTGATGGTTGGCAGTTGATTATTGGGAATCTTGCTCAATCCTTTAAATGATTTTTCTTTTTTCTTGATTTTAGATTAAAATATCTATTTTTAGTAGAATTCTTGTATAATTCTACTATTAACAAATATAAATAATTTTAGGACTAAATATATGGCAATTGAAATAAATCAAAATGTAAAAATATTTTTTGAAGTAAAAGTAGATGGTAAAGTAGTAGATGGAACAACTAGTAATAAACCTTTTGAATTCACTTTTGGCATTGGGCAAGTAATCCCTGGATTAGAAGCTAGAATAAAAGATATGAGTGTAGGAGAGAGTGCAACTTTTACTGTTCCAGCTAAAGAGGCTTATGGTGAGTACAATAAAGATGCAATGCAAACTTTACCTATAGAAGAAGTAGCTCAAATAGAAGGTTTAAAAGTTGGTATGCAACTTCAAGGGGAAGATGAGAATGGAGAACCAATTCAAGTAATAGTCTCAAAGATTACGAAAAGTGAAGTAACTCTTGACTATAACCACCCATTAGCTGGTAAAGATATGGAGTACTTTGTAAAAATAGACTCTCTTTTATAATCTTAAGTTTTATAACTATATTTAATAGTTAAAATAAACTATATAAATATAACTTTTTTTTATAGTTAATTCTTTATTTTTTAACTTGTATCTTAATAGTTTATAGTAAAATATCCCAAAATATAGTAATTGGAGATTTTCTATGAATAAGTTTTACTTATTTTTATTATTAACAAGTATAAGCTTTGCTCAAACTATAGATTTTGAGAAGGCATTAGATTTAACTTTGAAAAACAATAAAGATTTAAAAGAGAAAAAACTCGATATAGAAACCTCAAAACTTAATATAAAAGAGATTGAATCAATCAACTATGGGAAGTTAAGCCT